>CAKVCP010000231.1 GCA_934725735.1 uncultured Thermoguttaceae bacterium | reverse complement strand
CTCTAAAACTGACGTCTTCCGCTTGATAAAGAAGAAGACCGACCGACAGCGTGAGAATCACCGCGCTACTTCCCGTAAGAAAACGCCCCAGTCCCTTTCTCCAATAAAACCCTATCCATAACGGAAAAAGGAAAAAAGGATAGAAAACCAGCGTTCCCGCCGCTCCTAGCGCGGCTCCTGAAAGAAATGGGCGACGATACAGGAGGATCGCTAAGAGGAGCAAAAGCGCGGGGACAATATGATCGAGTCGACCGGTGAATTGATTGATATAGGGGTGAAGAAGATACAGGAGCGCCGCGGCGAGCCCCGCTTGGAGGGAGCCGAAATGCACATGTCCGATCATGACTATCGTCGCGATAATCCCTAATTGCAAGAAGATCACGCACAGAACGAGGAGCAATCCTTCTTGGGAGAGGGGTTGCCAGCGGAAAGTGGCGGAATCGCCCGCTTTGATCCGTTCCGAACTGTGCTTTTCGTCGGTCTCTAAATGGGAAGAACGCCCCCCTTCGACTCCTGTTTGCGGCGCGCGAATCCCCGACGACCGAGAAAACACGTCGTCCGTCTCCTCGTCTCCCATGCGCGTCGCCTGCGGGGTCGTCTCCGCCGTGGGGATCGACGCCGCCGGTTCCACGCCGTTCAAACTTTTCGGTCTATAATCGTCCGAATCGAAACGCGCGCCATCCATATCCGAACGATTCAGATCGTAAAAGCTCTCCTCCGCCGCGCCCGACGCCCAGCGAACCGCGCGCGCCGCCGGTCTCTCTTTCTCTCGCTCCGACCCAACCCGAATCGTAAAACCGAAAAGATTTAGCTCGTCTTCCGATTGTTTGCGAATCAGCGCCTCGGTCACAGCGCGTTTCCACGCGGTTTGCGACGGAGAGAAGAAACGGTTGACGTCTTGCGTCGCTTGCAAAAATGGAGGATAACCGGGCCAGACCGATTTCTTAACCTCTTCGTGACGCGATTCTTCCGACGCGGCAAGGATTTGCTCCAATCGCCAGGCGCGCGGAGATTCGCACGCGTCCCCGCGATTCAGAAAAAGGTTCGGAATCAAAAACGCGCACGACGCCACGCATGAAAACGCCAACCCTTCAAAATTTAAGTTCGGAGAAAGAATCGGACGACGGCAGAAAAAAACGTCAAGCGTCAATCGCACAAAAATGAACGCCCCGACGATAAAAAGCCAAATATATCCCTGTAGCGCCGATCCCATTGCGACATATACCAAACCGGGCGTCAACGCTATCAAGCCTAAAACGTCGAGGTTTCTGACGCTTGCTAGTCGATTAAAGCGAAAAAAAAGAGCAATGATCAGAATCGAAGAAAGATAAAACCATGACGTCGGCAACATTTCGTACTGAAAGAGCGACGTAGGCATCGCAGAACTCCTCGTATCTATAAAACTCGACGCGGCTCAGCGGTTCAAACGCCGCATGAGCCGCTCGAATCTCTCTTATATCAGTCCGTCTTGACGCGCCAACGAAGATATTCTTCCATAAACGGCTGAACGCCTCCGTCAAGAACTTCGTGGAAATTACCGACGGAATAGCCCGTGCGCGAATCCTTCAC
>CAKVCP010000230.1 GCA_934725735.1 uncultured Thermoguttaceae bacterium | reverse complement strand
ACGCGCGGCCTCAGGAACAGAAAAGATCGTATACGGGGGAGTTTCGACGACTGCGTACTGATAGCCGTAACGTTCGCTTTCTTTGAGGATCCGATCCAGCCCCTTGTTTATGAAGACGACGTTCAGAGCCTGATTCCATCTCGTCGGCGAATCCTTGGCCTCGCCGGGGTTGGCGTAGAAATGCTCCATCTTGCGATTCCATTTGACAATTGACTTTGCGTCTTGCGGAATTTCCTTCCAATTTCCCGCCTCGGCGCGATGCGCGTGCCATTTAAAAGACTCGCATCCTCGAGGAACTAAAAAAACCGCTTCTTGGGGCGTATTGTCGCGCGCCCACCTACATGCGTCGATCCAGCCGTCGGCGATTGATTCTTTCGGCGGCGCGCTGCGCGGAATCACCTTAACGCCGCGCATATCGACATAATAGGCCAGTCTCCACATAGGGCCGACGAACCCGATAATCGCGACCCAAAGGATGAAAGCGGTTAGAAGCGGCGTCGACGGAACGCGCGGGACGTTCGCGTCGTCCTTTGACAAACGCCGCCCTTTGAAAAACCAGAAAAAGGCAAGCGCCAGAAGGAGGAACGCGCCGAAAAAATCAACTGTAGCGATGAACGAGAGGCCCTCCGTCGGTTTAGGAAGGGGCAGGAGCGCGTCCGTCGCAGTCGCCTTCGCCACGGCGACTGCGTGACGATAAAAGACGAATCGGAACCCCCAATACGCCGCGAGAACGCCTAATAGCGTTAAAAAGCCGCTAGCGGTCGCGTCGTAAAGAAGACGCGTTCCGTCTCCCGCGCGAAGCTTCTCGTCGATCTTCTTCAAAAGAACGTCAAGAAAGAACTTAGCAAGACGCGCGACGCCGAAGACCAAACCGAAGGGAACGGCCCAGTCGGAGAGTCTATACCAATAATATCTTAAAATCCCGGCGGCTTCGTGATAATCGGCGATGCGTCCCGATTCGGCGAGCCATTTTGATCCCCAGTCGACGGTTGCTCCAAACCCGGCAAAGAGGCACGCCGCGCATACGAAGGCGTTGAGCCTGAAAAAACGTTCTCTTTCGACGGAAGTCGCCGCCAACGCCTCGGCGTCATGTTCGGCGCGCCTTCGTCTCGTAAGGAGCGCCCCCAATACCGCGACGAGCGCGAACGCCAAAACGAGACACGAAAAACGACCAAGAAAGGTCCATGGAAGGGACGACGCCACAAGATGGTGCGACAATCGTTCGTAAACATAAATCCGCCGTGACTCGGCGATGATTTCACGGGTCGCCCCCTGATCCAGACGAAGCGCGGGAACGACGCCTAAAAGAGAAACGAGTCCCCCGATCAAGAGACCGGGAAGCATCTGCGTCAAGTTCTTAAAAAAGGTTTTCGTACCGCGTAAACGGCGATTGAAAAGGCGCTCCAATATCCACGATAGAAGGCACGCCAAAACAGTCCAACCGCCAACGAGCGCGTGAAACGCCGCGCCCAGTCCCATCAGAATCCAGCCGCAGTTGTACTTTCCTTCAAAAAAGAACGACAACCCCCAAAAGACCAGCGGGAACGCAAAGCTCTTCCCCTCGACGCCCCCTATTATCCA
>CAKVCP010000229.1 GCA_934725735.1 uncultured Thermoguttaceae bacterium | reverse complement strand
CTTTGGAAGCCTCAGAGAATCCCCCCCTTCACGCGCCCCTCGAACTTTTTGAACTCGAAGAGGACGACGTAACCAATGGACAGTCTCATGGAAAATCGCCTACTGGCGACTCGCAGAATCAAGAGAACAACAAGCTAAGAAACGCCGTTCACCTAGAACGCGATTCTGCGACCGTGTCATACGCTGAAGACGAACTTGAGGAAAACACGCGTCTTCTAGGCAATATTCGACCTTTCAAGAGAGCAAGAGAGCGATGGAATAAAGAGCATGCTTTGATTCCTCCCGCTCCTCCTGCTGTCGAAACGCTTGACTTAAAAAAATCGGATGAGCTGCGCCCAGCCGAATCCCCTGTTCTCTCTCTTGCAAGCGCAACTTTACCCCCTCTTACCCCTAGCGAGTCAATAAAAGAGAGTGAAGAGTTAGTTACCAAGGCCGACTTAGAGGAATTGCGGGAAGAAACAAAGGGGTTCTCTTGGTCCAAGGGGAATTTAAAGATTACGCCATACGGTTTTTTAAATCTATCTGTTTCTAACGACACTCAACGTGCTATCCCTGGCGAATTTATCCTCTATTTGCAAGATCCAAGCGTCGATTCTTCCTCTGATTTTACGCTAGACGCAAGAAGTACGCGCCTAGGCGCAAAATTCGAAGGTCCTAGGATTGAGGCCTTGCATGGAACGCTGAGAGGAATTGCCGAGTTCGACTTCCAAGGTATGGCAAACGGCCCTAAGAATAAAGGCGGCGTACAACTTCGTTGCGCTTATGCAGAAATTGTCGACAAGGAGAATGATCGTCGAATACTCTGCGGACAAGATTGGGAAATCATTTCTCCATTATCTCCCCGACTACTAAATTATTTACCGTGCGTACTCTCCGGAAACATCGGCTTTCGTAGAGCGCAACTTCGTTATGAACAGGGCTGGACGGTCAGTCAAGATCTTCATTTTCTAGGACAAATTGCTGTCTGTGATAATCCGCTAAGCGATTTTCTTTCAACGACGGAAGTCACCGGTTCGTCTTCCGGATGGCCTATAATCGAAGGAAGAGTCTCCGCTGACTTATTCAAAGAAGCGCGAGACGGCTTGCCAATTACAGTCGGTTTATCCGGCCACATGGGTGAACAATACTATAGGTTTTCCTCGATGGCAGGTATCCCTTGTGCGGCGACCACTGAAAAGAAAGCGATCAAAACCTGGTCGGCGAACCTCGATTACACTGTGCCGATCACCAAGACTCTCTCCTTCCAGGGAGAATACTTTATCGGTTCCAACCTAAGCACCTTTGGAGGCGGAATTAACCAGGGAATCGACCTATACAGAAGAGAAGGAATCGATTCTCAGGGTTGGTGGGTCTGCATACAGAAAAAATGGAACGATAAGCTAGTGACCAATGTCGGTCACGGAATTGACAGTCCCGAAAAGAACGATCTCTGGGGAACTACAATCGCTTCAAACGGCATTGCGTCCTCCAGAACAAGAAATGAAAACTATTTCGTCAACGCCCTCTATAACTGGACGGCAAATTTCATGACGGGAATCGAATTTAGTTATTGGGAGACTGATTACCAGAAGAAAAACGTGACAAGCGCCTTACCGACAACAGTCTCGACGTCAACGGCAAAGGCGCTCAGAACAGAGT
>CAKVCP010000228.1 GCA_934725735.1 uncultured Thermoguttaceae bacterium | reverse complement strand
AGCTCGAAGGCGTCGGCGCGCGAGCGCAGCAGGGAGTCCAGTTCGCGCGTCGGGAGATCGCGCGTCATCTGGACGAAGAGGGGGGAACGCGCGAGTTTGGCGCGTCGGGCCGCGCGGAGGTTGCCCTGGTTGCGCAGGACTGACTCGGCGACGTTCTGCGCGACGTTCTTCTCGTCGGCGCCGGGCTCCTCTTGCGCCGCGGAGTCGGGTTGGGACTCCTGCTCGGGGGCGGAGTCGGTCTGCGTCTGCCGAGGAGTTTGAGGTTCTTGGGGCGCGGGCTCGGACGCTTCCTTGGGCGCGAATCGAGACGGTTCGTCCTCTTCGGGGAGCGCCGGGGTCGACGCGTCGGGGTCGTCGTCGAGATCCGAGGCGTCGAGACCGAAGGAGACGGCGGATTGATAGGCGATTTTTTCTAAGGTATACGCGGCGTATCGAATCTGCTCCCACTCCCTTGCGAGGTCAGGCTGGACGATCTTGCAGAATTCTTCGAGGCTTCGCGCGGATTCTTCGAGTCTGGCGAAGTTGGCGACGAGAACGTCGAGGAGAGACGAACGACGATATTCGTCTTGCGTCTCGATATTGACGCCGACGTCTCCGACGACGTCGCGCGCGAGCATCCTTTCGCGTCGGTCGAGCTTATCGGCGGCGATCGCGAATCGATGGCGCGTCTCCTTCAGTTTTGCGGCAAGGTCATGGGAATCGCCGAGGAATCGCGCGGCGTCCTCGACGACGCGAAGCGCTTCGCGACCGCGGTTCGCCGCCGCGTCCAATATTCGATAAATCTCTCGTTTCGACATAGCTTACGTTTCCTTATATGGAGAATCGCGCGACTCAAAAGGCCGCGCGAGAATTAGTTTTTAAAAGAAGACGACGTCGCGCGCGAACGCGTTGACGTCGACGGGAACGACCCCGTTCTTCGCCTCGACGAGCTTCCCGTCGATTCGGACGCGGTGGAAGACGACGTCGCGAATCTCATGGTCGGCGTCGAAACCGAGCGCCGCGATCGACGGCTTTTCAGGCCCGTACACGAAGACCTCTTCGTAGGTGATTCCGCGAATCGCGCCCTTTTGAGACGCGGCGGAGTCTCCGGAATCCTTCTCGTCGCCGTCCTCTCGCGGCGTCTTATCGGAACGCGCGGCGAGGGTCGCGAGAGAAGGCGCGGTCGCGGGGGCGTCGCTCGACGCTTTGCGATCGTACTCGACGTTGATTTTGCGGAACGCGACGTTGCGCGTCGACGCGTCGCCGAAGCTTTCGATCGCCGTCGCGACGCGCGGGGACGCGATAATATCGCAGTATTCGAACTCGACGTCATGAGGCGCGAGGAGGTCTCCGTACGCGCGGATCGCCGCGGCGCTCCCTGCGTCGCTCCAGAGGAGATTCCCCCAGAAGATCATCTCCCCGGGGCTCTTCTTCGAGTCTCGCCGATCCTTGGCGTCGATCGCCAGCGCGTCCCCCTTCGAATGGAGGAAGGAGCGCGTCGCGACGGCGTTTCGCGTATTGACGAGGCGCAGAGCGACGGAGGAATCAGCGCCGCCCCCGAGGATCTTGGCGTGGGAGACGTCGACCCCGTCGCAGTCGTCGAAGGTTATCGCGGCGTCGGAGTCGTTGCGCAGGAGGATTCCGTCGACTCTCGCGTTGGCGGCGTTTTGGC
>CAKVCP010000227.1 GCA_934725735.1 uncultured Thermoguttaceae bacterium | reverse complement strand
GGGTAACGACGCGGATTCCGACGAAATCGTTTTTGATTCGAACGACGTTGAAACATACGAAGTGGAAGAAGGCGACGACGTGGACTCTGACGAGATCGTTTTTGATTCGAACGACGTTGAAATATACGAAATGGAAGAAGGTAACGACGCGGACTCCGACGAAATCGTTTTTGATTCGAACGACGTTGAGTCTTATGAAGACGATTCTTTTGACGGAGAAGATTCTCTTGAAGAAATGAGCCAGTCGATCTGGGACTTGAATACCGACGAAGATTATTTGACGACGGACGCCTTGGAGGACGACGAGATTCTTTCTGATTCAAACGCGTTAGAAGAGGAATTTGAAGACGCCGCTGACGAGTCTATAGCGACGACGAACGTTGACGATGAAGACGTTGCTCTTGACGATCTTGAATCCAACGACGTCGCCTCGACTCCTGCGGAAGACGTCAGTTCACCCGTTCATGATACTTTTGAATCTCTGAATGGAATGATCGACGAAGACAATCTGAGCGCGCTTCCTTTAGAGGAAGAAGGGGTAGAGGAATCGGCAACTCAATCGAATGGAGATTTTCAGATCCGTTTAAAGGGGTCTGAAACGGAACCACACGTATCGCAGAACGCGCAAATGAACGCAGAGGACGCGTCGACGACCGAAGATCAACTCCAGGATCAGGAAGAAGAGGAACCGGATTTTTTTGAATTAGTCAACCCGGCGACTGACGAGAACGCGTCGTTCTCGAAATCTTCCGACGCCGCGGTTGACGAACAGAAAATGAAGGAAGAAACGTCCAATGACGCGGAGGTAAAAGAAATCCTTTATGACTCAACGGAGCTTTCCGCCGCTTCGTCGGAGGCCTCGCGTGCAGATAATTTGTTGAAAAGCAACGGGTCTTCTGAAAAAACAAGCGAGCGCGTTATTCCTTATCATGTAGGAGGCGGCGCCGCGCCCCTTATCCTCCCCGTTTGCGAACCGGAAACGAGCGACGCTCAGGAGCCCGAGACGAGAGAATATCGCCGCGCTCGGGTTTTTCATCCTTTCCGCGACGAATATCAACAGGACGTTACGCAAGACGCTCCCCGCGAATTAGAAGACGAGTTTTGGGTTATCGATCAGAATATTGGTTCCGCAACATTATGGAAAAGGAACGGAGATCGGTGGAGTCAGGAGACCGTTAAAAGTTTTCTGGAGGGGGACGATTCCTCCCGCGTAACGATCTTTTGGGCGCACGGGTACCAAACGAGTTTGCAGGACGCCACGCAAGACGGGTTTTTGTTGAAGTATAAATTGGACGCGGCGCGCTCCGATTTTGGAATTCAACGACTCTATCGTCTTGTCGTCTGGCGGTGGAATTCGGAACGCGAGTATGCTCGGCTTAGGGTCGACGCGAAAGAAAAGAAGTTCTTTGCGCATCAATGCGGCGTCGAACTGGGGAAGTTTATCGGTAAGATGAGCCCGAAAAGCGACGTTTCCCTGATTGGATTTAGTTTTGGCGCAACGTTGACGGGGTCAGCCTTAGAAACGTTGGCGACCACGCAGAATCGATATATAGGCGCGAGAAGAACTCTTCAAGAGGGAGAAGTCGCTGGACGCGTCTCCTTGGTGTTGATGAGCGCGGCGTGCGATCTTGGCGCGTTCCTTAAAGGGGGCGTTTACTCGCGCGGAGCGGTTCTTCCCGAGAG
>CAKVCP010000226.1 GCA_934725735.1 uncultured Thermoguttaceae bacterium | reverse complement strand
CGGCCCTTTCAAGGCTGTAATACGGGTTCGAGTCCCGTTGGGGTCATTAACCTTAACATTTTCCATGCGAGCGATCGTGTGGACGGCCCCATCGTTCAGTCGGTTAGGACACGGCCCTTTCAAGGCTGTAATACGGGTTCGAGTCCCGTTGGGGTCACTTTTTTGACCGCTCTTTTAACCCTGTTTTGAAGAGCGGTCTTTTTTTATACCCAGCGATCGCCTCGACCAAAACGACGATTCCCCCCCTTTTTGCCCGTAAGAAAGCGAGGACACGGCCATGACCAAGGAAAACGAAAACGTCCGCGATTTCCATCAAACTGTCTATAACGACGCGCTGCGCGCCGACATGAGGGCGCTCGTCTCCCTCGCGATTCGCGAAGACAACGACGTCGACGGAGATATCACGAGCAAATCGCTCATTCCCGACTCCGCGCCGGGTCGCGCCGCCGTCGTCTCCCGCGCCAAAGGCGTCGCCGCAGGACTCGTCTTCGCACAAGAACTACTGCAGATGGTCGATCCCCGTCTGACGTGGGAAGGCGTCGCCAACGACGGCGATCTCCTCGAAAAAGGCTCCGTTCTCGGCTACGTCGCAGGCCCGACGCTCGCGATGCTCACCGCAGAGCGACTCCTGCTCAATCTCGTCGGGAGACTCTCCGGCGTCGCGACCCTCGCAAAGCAGTACGTCGACGCGATCGCGAGCACGAAAGCGCATATTTACGACACGCGCAAAACGACCCTCGGATGGCGACGTCTCGAAAAGTACGCCGTGCGATGCGGCGGCGCACGAAATCATCGCTCCGGACTCTACGACGCCGTCCTCATTAAAGACAACCACCTCGCCTTCGGCGGAATCTCCGACTTCGGGCCCGCCGAGGCCGTGCGACGCTCCCGAAAATATCTCCTCGAGACCTTCAAGGGTCGCGAAATACCTATGCTCGAAATCGAAGTCGACTCCCTCGAGCAACTCGCTCAAGTCCTTCCCGAGAACCCCGACGTCGTTCTCCTCGACAATATGTCCCCCGAAATGATGCGCGAAGCCGTCCGTATGCGCGACGAATCGGGCTCCACCGCCGAACTCGAAGCTTCCGGCGGCATTAACCTCGACACGGCCCGCGCCAAAGCCGAATCGGGTGTCGACCGCGTCAGCGTCGGCACCATCACCCACTCCGCCAAAACTTTTGATATCGGGCTAGATTGGGTTTGACTCCACCACCCTTGGCGTAACGCCGCCCGTGCCGATATTCAAAACTCTCCGAAGCCCTCGGATATCGGCCTAGACTGGGTCTGAGTTATATCCCCCCTGGCGTAACGCCGCCCGCCCCGATATTCAAAACTCTCCGAAATCCTCGTCGCAAGGGGACGCGTCTCTTTCAAGGCGCGTCCCCTTCTCTTTTCTTATCGGCGTCGTCTTCTCCAATCGAATGATTCCCCCATAAAAAAAAAGCGACGCGCCCGCGAAGACTCGCCGCTTTCTCTTTCTTTACTTCATCCCTTCGTTCGCTACTACAGCGAAAGAACGTATTCGATCAAATCGTCCTGTTCTTCTTTCGAAAGACGATCAAACTGACCCTCTTTCACTCCGTGCTTCCCTTCTTCCAGAAGCTCGCGGATCGTCGTGTACGCGCCCGTATTGAGATACGGAGCCGTGCGCCAAACCTCGATCAACGTCGGCGTGTCGAACTTATTGAAGAAGTCGTTCGGATCCTGCGATCCGACGCGGT
>CAKVCP010000225.1 GCA_934725735.1 uncultured Thermoguttaceae bacterium | reverse complement strand
CCGCTATCTCGTCAATAGTCGGGAGTCCTAACGGAAAATTCCGATTTTCTCCCGTTTCGTTCTCGACGCCGTCTAAGACTTGGCAGCGAATCTGTAAGCGTTCGTATTCCGTCATGAAAGAAGCCAATTCTTCACGAAACTTTTGCAATTTTTCACGAGGTTCTTGAAGTTTGTCGTTAAAAAGGGTGTAGAAACCGCTTGGTTCCTCCGAATTCGATTTATTTTTGTGTTTGTAGTCGGAGATCCATGGAATATGGTCGATGAATCCTAGCTCCTGATTGAGAGAATAGACGATAACGGAGACGGTCGCAAGGAAGGAAAATAACACCGGTATTATCGTGGCATACGACTCGGAAGGGCTAGACGCGGGGGCTTTCGATCTTCTTTTGGAGCGAGGGTTCATTGGGAATTCCTTTGCGTCTTCATCGCTGGGACGGCGACGGTCGATTCTTTTTGGGGCGTCGGGGTCGCGGGGTCGGGGACGGAAACCTGCGCGGCGCCAGGAACAACCGTCGCACAGGGGGGCGGAACCGGAACGGAGACGCGGAGCGGCGGCGTCGGGGGATTGGGCGCGGGGACTAAAGGCGTTTTAAAGGTCGGCGCGAGCTTGGAGATAGGTTCGCGGGCGATTTCGATCCAGCGCCCAATCGTCGGATTCGTCTGAAACGATTCAATTGACGGAAGAGCTCTAAAATCGAGAAGAAGATTTCCCCCAGTCGCGCGCGCCTGCGCTTCTTCCGGAGAATCGACGACGACGCCCCGCCACAAAGAATCGACGTTCTTGAGCGCGTTCGTGTAGTACGTCGCAAAGGTCGCGTTCCACCGCTGGTTCGCCGGAAGGAGGGCGACCGCTTCTTGAAAGAGCTTTAAGACGTCGATCGTCGGGTGAACAACGAGGAATGTGGGACGCCTTGTTTCAACCGTCGACGCCAAGACGCCGGCCCAGCCCGGATCGCCCGCGACGGCGCTCCAGTACTCGCATGAGAGCGGACGCGCGTCCTCTTCCATCGGAATCGCGACGGGGGAAGGATAGGCGATCGGGGCTTGTCCGTTGGGCCACTGCGTTTCGAAAAGTCCCGGCTTATAGAAGAGCTCCGCAGGGCCGCGCTCGGGCTTCTCCGCATCCCCCAGTTGTAGAAAAGAGGCGATATGATTGGTTCGACCGGAGTAGTCGGGCTGCGCTTCGGCAATTCGCGCTAAAACACGCAAACGTCCGCGCGGCGTGTCGACGAGCAAGTGAGAAAACGCGACGGGATTAAGACTAGCCCCGTCGGTCGTCTCGTAAACGCGTCGATATCCGGCCAAACCTTCGAGCGCGTCGACGACGGTCTTCGTCATTCCGCGGGTTGCCGCGACGGTACAAAAACCGAATGTACCGGGCATGAGCCCCTTCGGCGCGGAGGTGTATACCAACTTATTCGCCATGATCTTTGTCCTTCAATCTTTCCTAAAGAACTTAACGCGACCGCGTTGATCGATTAATGCTTTTCTAAATCAACGCCCGAAGAGAATCCGCCGAAAATTTCCGAAGGAGGCTCGGGCATTTCGTCAAGCGTCTCGTCGTTCGCGTCTTCTCCATCAGCGCGACGATTGACGTTTTCGCCTGCGGCAAAGCGGATTGGTTCGACTTCTTCGAGGAGTTCTCGCGCCGTCGCCGAAGAGGGGGAGCCGATACGAATAAGTTTCGGTTCGAGACGCTGGATCGCGTAAAGGAGAGGCGCGTCCGCCCACGTCGGCTTCATAT
>CAKVCP010000224.1 GCA_934725735.1 uncultured Thermoguttaceae bacterium | reverse complement strand
TGAAGAATTATTCAAAACTAACTTTATTTATTCTCTTCTGTTTCCTCGTCGACAACGCCATCGTTCTTCTCCTCTACGACTTTAGAATCGTCGATGTTTAAAAGAAGTTTTAAAACAGACGTATCTATTTTCTCCGAAAGAAAACGCGTTGAACCGTCGGCGAGAAGAACGTATCCCCCTGCGCCATGCCATGAGCCCAAGCCTTCACGTTGCGACGCGGGCAGCTCATTCTCTCTTAACGCCTGCTCCTCTGTCAGCTCGTCTTCAGGACTCATCCAGTTGACGGGATCCCGACGTTCGACGTAGACGACGGTATTGGAAACGCCGTCGACAACTTCGTCGGGAGATACCGTTTTGCCATTGCTGGGAAAAAGCGTGGATGTTCCTAAAACGCAAGAAAAGGAGCAACGTTTTATTTTATCACGATTCTCGGAACCGTCGGCGGAATGAACTGGGATCGAAGAACATTGAAAAAGAGACGGAGTCTTATCCCAAAATTGAGAATTCCACTCGCTGTCCCACGCCTCATTCAAGCATATCTGCGAATATAAATCCTCCTCGCCTAAATAGGGCAGAAGGAGAACCCGCCATGAATGAAGAGGCGTTCCCTCGGAATCAACCGTATACGCGGGCGGATATGTTCCATATGCGTCCACATACTCGCAGGTCGCTCGATATAGCTGCGAGAGATTATATTCGCAGCGTTCCCTTCTCGAACCTTCTCTTTGACTCAAAAGAACGTGCGAGACGACCAATAAGAGAGAAACGCCGGCAAAGACGCCAAGGGCGATCAAAACTCCAAACGCCCAACGCGCCCTCGAATCGCCTTCTATCTGATTTTTTTCCTCGTCGTCCATCTTTACCCAATCTCGATCAGTTGTTGTTTTTCTCGCGTTCAGCCAGCGCTAAGTCGTGCGCAAGCATATCTTCGACGAGGGAATCAAAAGTGTGACGCGGCTTCCATCCTAATTTAGTTCTAGCCTTGGTCGAATCGCCGCAAAGATAGTTTACTTCCGTCGGTCTAAAGAACACGGGGTCGATCTCAACAAGAACCTTCCCGCTCTTGCGATCGATTCCCTTTTCGTCGACGCCAGAGCCCTGCCAAACGATTTCGTAATCGAGCTTAGCGAAAACCAGCTCCAAAAAATCCCTTGCGGAACGTTGTTCCCCTGTCGCCAAGACGTAGTCGTCTGGTTCAGATTGCTGCAACATCAAAAACATTCCGTTGACGTAATCTTCGGCGTGTCCCCAGTCGCGCCGCGCGTCAATATTCCCCATCCGGAGCTTATCTTGAAGTCCCAAACGAATTCTTGTCGCGCCCCTCGTGATCTTACGCGTCACGAAATTCTCGCCCCGCAAAGGGCTTTCATGATTGAACAAAATTCCGTTGCAGGCAAATATGCCGTACGCTTCTCGATAATTCACCGTCGTCCAATACGCGTATAATTTAGCGATGGCGTAAGGACTACGAGGCGCAAAAGGCGTCGTCTCACTCTGCGGTTTTTCTTTAACGTCCCCAAAAAGTTCGGACGTTGAAGCTTGATAAAATCGCGTTTTAGAGGCCAGACCTGCGCCGCGAATACCTTCCAAAATCCGCAACGTCCCAAGCCCGTCAACTTCGCCGGTATACTCCGGAACGTCAAAAGAAACGCGTACGTCTGATTGCGCGGCAAGGTTATAAACTTCGTCAGGTCTAAACTCCTCTAAAATTCGCGCAATATTGGCGGAGTCCGTTAAATCTCCAGTTACGAACCTTAATTCGGAACCATTCTCCTGCGTTCCCTCTCGCAACCCTAAAAGACGCGACATATTAGACGTTG
>CAKVCP010000223.1 GCA_934725735.1 uncultured Thermoguttaceae bacterium | reverse complement strand
ACGAACGAGGCGGCGCTGATTAAGCTTATTCGTTTCGTCTTCGGGTGGTATCCGGCGCTGTGCGCACAGTTCTGCCCGGATGGGATTGAGCGTAAGGCGCTTGGCGAGCTTGGTTCGCTGACGCGAGGAAAACGATTTGTTCACGCCGACTCTGTTGACGATGGTATTCCTTGTATTCATTATGGCGAACTTTACACCTATTACGGCATTTCGACAACTGAAACCAAATCGTTTGTACGATGTGAATTAGCACCAAAACTTCGTTATGCTACACATAATGACGTGATTATTGTTGGAGCTGGCGAGAATGACGTCGACATTGGCATTGGAGTCGCCTATTTGGGGAATGAGTCCGTCGCTGTACACGATGCTTGCTACATCTTAAAACATGATATTGATCCGAAATACATATCGTATTTTTTACGAACTGAGAGCTATCACAAACAAATAAAGAAGTACGTCTGTACTGGTAAGATTTGCGCTATTTCCAAAGAAAGAGTTGGGGAAGTAGAAATCCCCGTTCCCCCTTTGGAGTTCCAACGCGCGATCGTAGCGCAGTTAGACGCGTTCGACGCGCTTTGCAACGACTTATGCGCGGGGCTTCCCGCGGAGATCGACGCGAGGCGGAAGGAATACGAATATTATCGCGACAAGTTGTTGAACTTTAAACCCAAAGTCGAAGCGTAAACGCCCCGTAGTCTTCCCCCTAAAAAAGAAGAGCCCCCGAACAAACTCCGGGCAGGGTAAGCGTTCGTTTTCTATTCAAAAACGTTCTGACTCAATTTAAGAACTCCGATTGTTCAAGAGCGAACTCCCTTACGTCATCGACACGCCGTTCGCGCGTATTGACACGGACCATCGAGCCAATATCGTGGAGCATTTTTTCAAGCGTCTTTCCGGTCAACTTTTTATTCTTTCCACGAACGAAGAAATCACTTCGAGGTATATGTCGGCGCTGCGCGACCGTACTTCCAATATGTTTTTACTGGAGTATGGGGAGGATAAAAGTGCGCGGGTCGTCAATAATCGGTATTTTGAGGTGGAGTGATGGCGTTTAAACTCAAGACGTCGAAGAAGACTGAGGAAATTTTGACCCAAATAGAGAGTCGCGTCAACATTCCTTACGCGACCCTTGTGAAACTGTCGTTGGCGCTTTCGTTACGCCAGGGGCCTTTGTCGGAGGAAGATTTTAAGACGAACAACTTGGGGCGCGAATTAAATCGTCAGACGATCACGGGGGACTCCGACCCTTTGTACAAATGTTTGTTTGAGGTATGCGCCAATCGTCATATGTCGGATGAGGAATACTTTCCTGGCGCCGTCAAAGCGCACTTGGATCGCGGGTCTATTCTTCTTCAAAACGAGTTGAGGTATAGCGGGAGCGATTTTCTCGAACATCTTTCGGAGTTGGAAAGGGGGCTCTAACGCGTTGTCGAGATGCGAGAGGGGGGACTCAATGGCGACGCTTGCAGAGACGCAGAAAGGAAGATCGACGTCGATTTCGAACGCCGAAAGGATAAGAGAAGAAGCGACGACGATTATTGAGGCGACTTCTCCGTGTAGACGACGTTTCTTTTTTCGTCGCGCCAGACGCGGGCATGACGTTTTTGATGAGGAAAGATCCTCTTTCGTGCGGCTGTTCGATATTCTCGCCGTTCGTCGGTTTGTTGACGGCTTTTGGCTTGCGGCGAGTTTTTTGAAAAATTTTAGAAAAGTCCGTTGACGATCTTTTAGGCAGCGCTATATTGTTACCTGTTGTCGCTAACGCATGAGCGAGCGACGACGCGATATTTGACAATCAGGTAAAGAAGAAACATACAGAGTGAGAAACCGTCGAAGAGAAATCTTCGAGTTTTCAAGCCA
>CAKVCP010000222.1 GCA_934725735.1 uncultured Thermoguttaceae bacterium | reverse complement strand
TCTTGACTTGCTCGACGACGAAGTTCCCCCGGACGATCGCGCCCGCGTCGAGGAAGACGCGTTCGTTATTCCCGAGGCGGAGGTCGCCGATTTCGTGCGTTCCGGGCCCGTAGTATCGCAAGTAGGAGGCGTCTTTATTCTCCGGACGGGGATAGACGGGGAAGGGAAGGAGGGCGAGGGGATTGTCGCCGTTTGGGCCGAAGTCGAGGACTAGGTGAGCGTCGCCGGGCGCTTGGAAGTAGATCTCGCGCTTCTTGCGGTCGACGTTCGCGCGAATCTTGAGGGAGAGGGGGCGAACGACGACGTCGGGGATCGTTTCGAGATCGGGACGATCGACTTTAACGACGATTTGAACCTTCTTGACGTCGGTTTCCCAGCTCGCGTAATTTTCGTCGCCGCGCGTCTTGACGGGGACGGGCACTCCGTCGACTTCGAGACAGTAGAGCGCGCTCGCGGGCTCTCCTTCGGGGAGCGTCGGAGAGACGATCTTGGCGTGTAGCGCGGGAGTCGTCGCGAGCGCCGCCAGGAGCGTCGCAAGAACGTTCAATAGGAGTTTATGCATATTAGGCGCCTTATCTTGTTATTGTCAAAAAATTTTTGAAGAAAAGCTCTTAGGGACTGCCGCGACGTCATTTGATTTCGAGCCCGGAGACGAATTCGTTCGCGACGACGGGGAGGAGCCCGTTCTCGACGGACAGCTTTTGATCTCCGAGGAGGACGTTTTCGAGGGCGACGTTTTGGACGTTATGCTCTGGGTCGAGTCCGAGGAAGACGAAACGGGGTTTGCGTTCGCCGAAGACGCGGATATTTTCGAAACGGACGTTCTCGACCGTTCCGTTTTTCTTGTCGACGGACCAGGGGCCTTTATAGATCACGACGTAGCCGAGCTCCGGACAGTAGTTCGGATCCGCGTCGGGGTCGTAGAGTTGGTCGTCGGAATTCTGATAGATCGGGACGGGGATTTTGGCGTCGAATTCAACGCGGATATCGGAGAAGAGGACGTCGGAGATTTTGGCGCGGTCGCCGTGCTGAATATCCATCGCGATGTGAGTCGTTCGGATTATGTCGGAGTTTTCGAAGCGGATATTCTTTATCTCGGGGGCGGAGGTTTCGGCGCCGATTTCCATGGCGCGGCCCCAGTCGCACCAGATCGCGTTGTTGCGGAAGAGGATATTCTCCGCGCTTGGGGAGTTTTCTTCCAGTCCTTCGATCGGAAGGACGTTGTCGATCGAGTGGAAGGGCGTCATCCCCAACCCTTTGACGACGAGGGAGTCGTCGAAGGTGCGCAAGAAAGAGTTTTCCACGAGAACGTTCTTCGAGTTGCACAAGTCGATTCCGTCGGCGTTATAGCGCCAGAACCCGACGAGGCGCGCATGACGAATCGCGACCCCGTCGCACCGCGCGAAGGTCGCGCCCCAGACGTCGGGGTCGCGCAGGAGAACGCCGTCGATCGAGATATTCTCGCACGAATCGAAGAAGAAGAGCCCGTTGAGCTCCCCGCGCTCGAAGGGCGCGCCGTCGAGAATACCTGCCCCCGAGATTTTCACGTCCTTCGCCTTCTTTCCATGGATTCCTCCGTAGACGACGGCGCCCGCGTCGATAAAGATTTCGTCGCCGCTTTTGACGTCGATGCGACCGACGTTATGGACGCCGGGGCCGAAGTATCGGAGATTGGGGGCGTCAAGATTTTTTGGTTTTTCGTAGATCGTAGTGGGGAGGAGATGTAGGGCGCGGTGAAAGCCGTTGACTTCGACGACGATCGGGGCGGCTCCGGGGACGTCGAAGGCGATTTCGCGCTTCTGGGCGTCGATCTCGGGGACGATTCCGAGGGAGAGGGGGCGGACGACGACGTCGTCGAGGGAGGAGACGTCGCCGCGCTTAACGGTAACGA
>CAKVCP010000221.1 GCA_934725735.1 uncultured Thermoguttaceae bacterium | reverse complement strand
ACCACACGCGACCTCTACGCAGTCGTCTCTAGAAAACGTTTCAAACGCCAATCATTTTTTCATCCCAAACAGGCCTAAAAATAGACGCGCCTAGGGGCGGAAGTAAAACCTCGACGGAATAAGGTTGATTATCCCACTCGACCTTTTCTGATTTAAGGAGACCGTTTCCCACCCCGCTTCCTCCGTAGTAGGGAGAATCAGAACAAAAAATCTCCTGATAATCTGCATTTAGAGGAACGCCGAAACGCTTCTTTCGTGGAACTGGAGTAAAGTTCAAAACTACAAGAAGTTGATCTCGAGGCTCCTCTCCCCTTCGGAGATAAGCAAAGACGCTCTCTTCCCAGTAACTGCAATTTATCCAGACAAAGCCGCGCCAGTCGAAGTCAAATTGATGAAGAGCCCTTTCGTTGGCGTATATCTTATTAAGATCGGCGACGCAACGCTGCAATCCCCCATGCGTGCCGTCATACTTCAACAATCCCCAATCCAAGCCTTTGTCAAAATTCCATTCCTTCCATTGTCCGAAATCGCAGCCCATGAAGAGAAGCTTTTTGCCAGGATGAGTCCACATGTAGCTATAGAACAATCGGGCCAGAGCAAACTTTTGCCATAAATCGCCTGGCGCGTTCGCAATAAACGTCCCCTTGCCATGCACCACTTCGTCATGCGAAATCGGCAGTACAAAAGCTTCAGAGAACGCATACATAAGACTGAAAGTCATCTGATTATGATGAAATTTCCTGAAGAGAGGATCTTCACGACAATAATCTAGCGCGTCGTGCATCCATCCCATATTCCATTTCATCGAGAACCCCAAACCTCCGTCGGCGACGGCGTGAGAAACACCTGGCCACGTCGTCGACTCTTCCGCTATCGTCAATACGCCGGGATATTCGTGATGAAGTTGGACGTTTAATTCTTTCAAAAAGTCAACGGCCTCGAGATTTTCACGTCCTCCGTCTTCGTTAGGAATCCATTCATTCGCACCGCGATTGTAATCTAGATAAAGCATCGACGCCACCGCGTCGACTCTGAGCCCGTCTATATGGTATTTATCAACCCAAAATAGAGCGTTGGAAATTAAATAATTCCGAACCTCGTTCCTAGAATAGTTAAAAACCAGGGTGCCCCATTCACGATGCTCGCCGCGACGCGGATCCTCATGCTCATACAAGGCCGTTCCGTCAAATCGTCTCAAACCATAAGAGTCTTTCGGAAAATGCGCCGGAACCCAGTCCATTATCACGCCGATATTATTCTGGTGGCACAGGTCGACAAGATACATAAAGTCCTCGGGAGAGCCGTAACGACTGGTCAAAGCGTACATACCAATAACCTGGTAGCCCCAACTCGCCAGCAATGGGTGTTCGGCTAATGGCAGAAATTCGACATGGGTATACCCCATCTTTTTAACATAATCGACGAGCTGATCCGCAATCTCTCGGTATGTTGGCAAGCGCTCAGGCTCGGACGCCGATCTTGCCCAGCTTCCAAAATGGACTTCGTAAATAGAAATAGGCTTCCGTCCCCACGAAGAAGCGCTTTCCTGTCGGTTCCTCAACCACTCGTCGTCGCCCCACTGATACTTGTCCAGATCGACAAAAGTAGACGCGTTGTGGGGTGGAACTTCCGCATAAAAGCCAACAGGATCGGAACGCTCTGAAATTCCTTCGCTCGTCTCAATACTATATTTATAAAGAGCTCCAACCTCTAGTCCAGGAATGAACGTTTCCCATAAACCAGACGGATAATGCTTATGCATCGGGTTGGCTTCTCGACTCCATTCATTAAAGTCGCCCACCACGGACACAGCGGTTGCATTCGGAGCCCAAACGGCGAAGTTAACTCCCTTTATTCCGTCGATCTCCCGTCGGTGCGCACCAAGCTTTTCGTAACTTTTCAGTAATTTTCC
>CAKVCP010000220.1 GCA_934725735.1 uncultured Thermoguttaceae bacterium | reverse complement strand
TTCTCGCGCAATGCGACGTTCAAACCGCAGACGGCAAGACGACGCGCGTCGTCTCCGACGAAACATGGAAAGGAAGCGAAAGCTCGCATTTCCTCACTGGCGCGTGGACCTTCGGTCAGTTTGGCGGCGAACATATCGATATGAATCTTATCAATCCCGACTGGAACAAAGTCGATTTCGACGACTCTGCGTGGCGCTCCGTCACTGTCTTCTCCCCCGAGCTTGAAATCACGGCGCAGACGAGCCAGCGCAATATCCTTACCGACCCGATTCATCCTAAGAGCGTGGTCAAGGTGAAGGACGGCGTATGGCGGGTCGACATGGGCGTGAACTTCGCGGGGTGGACGCGCGTAAAACTTCACGGAAAGCCGGGCGCGACGGTGACTTTCGATTATTCGGAACGCTCTCAGGAGACGCGAACGTTCGGCCTCTTTAGTTCGCTTCGTCTTGACGAAAATGGAGACGGCGTTTTCCAGAATAAATTCAACTATAGCTCGATGCGCTGGATCACGATCACGGGCGTCGACGAGGAACCGAAACTCGACGATATCGTCGGTTGGAATATCCGGACTGACTACGACGTCGCTGCGGCGTTCGAGACGTCCGACGATCTTCAGAATTGGATTTACAACACGGGCCGCTGGACTTTCGAGAATCTTTCTCTTGGCGGATACGTCGTCGACTGTCCTCAGCGCGAACGAATGGGGTACGGCGGGGACGCGCACGCGACCTCGGAATCTGGTATGTACAATTACAGCCTTGAATCCTTCTACTTCAAGTGGATGGAAGACTGGCGCGACTGCCAGCGCGACGGCGGCAACGGTTCTCTTCCGAACACCGCTCCGACGTATTTTGGCGGCGGCGGCCCTGCGTGGGGCGGAATCGTCGTTACTCTTCCGTACACCTTCTATCTCCAATATGGGGACACGCGCATCCTTGAAGAAAACTTTGAGATGATCGAACGTTGGCTCGGATTCCTCGAATCGAATGTTAAAGACGGTCTCCTTCAACGTTACGGCGACGTATGGACCTTCCTTGGCGACTGGCTCTGGCCGGGAGCGCCCGACGGCCCCAACAGCGACACTCCGCAAGCGCTTTGCTTGAACAACTTCTACCTTGTCTTCAACTTAGAGACGGCGGCAAAGATCGCGCGCGTGATCGGTCGCGAAGATCGCGCGAAGGAATGGGAACGCATGGCGCAAGAGACGCGCGACGCGATCAACGCGAAGTATTACAAAGCGTCGGAAGGTTCGTATCACGACGACGCGCAGGCGATTCTCGCGCTCGCGCTTCTGTCGCACACCCCCGCGACGGCGGAGGAAACGCGTCGCGTCGAAGAGCGTCTTGATCGCGCGATTCTCGTCGATTCGAAGGGACATATCGGCGCGGGTATCACCGGCGGCGGCCTCCTCTTCCGTTATCTACGCGAGAAGAACCGCAACGACCTCGCGTATTCGACTTTGAAACAAACCGAATATCCCGGCTGGGGCTTCATGCGCGAACACGACGCCACGACCTATTGGGAAGCGTGGGAACTCGATCGTCCCGGTCACTCCCTCCTGCATAGCTCGTACCTCTTCCCCGTCGCGTGGTACATTTCCGGCGTTCTTGGAATTCAGCGCGACGCGGAGACGGTCGCGTTCCACAAGTTCACGGTTCGTCCTCCAAAGGCTAACGAAACGGATCTGAGCTCCGCGAAGGGGTATTACGATTCGATCGCGGGTCGCATTTCGAGCGAATGGGCGAAGCGCGACAGCGGCATGCGCCTAGCGGTCGTCGTTCCGCCGAACACGACGGCGACGATCTACGTTCCTAAGACGGCGGCGGATAGCTCCGTCGAAGCGACTCGCGGCGCGGAATTCGTTTCGGAAGACGGCGATTACGCGGTCTTCAACGTTCCGTCCGGTTCATTCGTCTTCGAAGAAGCGAAGCGCTAATT
>CAKVCP010000219.1 GCA_934725735.1 uncultured Thermoguttaceae bacterium | reverse complement strand
CGGTTGAAGGGGAGGCGCTCGTGGTTCTTCAGACGCGTTATACGGAAGACGCGTCGCTAACGCCCCTTGTGATTTGCCGCCTTGACGCGTTCATCGATATTAAAAATCCCGGCGTTGATCTCCTGGCGCGAACCTTCACGCAGGCGCTCGGCAAGATCGCGGACTCTAATTTCCAGCAGACTCTCGCGTTCGTCGACAGCGTTTCGCAAACGGCGGAGCAGGATCCGCAGCAATTCGTGGGAGTCGTCGCGCAGCTGCGAGGGCTCTCAACGGACGCGCGTCGTGCGCTTCTGTATAAGACGCAGCAGCTCGATATGCAAAAGCGTCTTCGTATGCGCGGCGAACTGCCGAATTATACGCTCTTAGCAAAAGCGAACGATCCGAATCCCGGCTACGCGCGAATCCTCTCGCGCGGCGCTAACCAAGTCGCGCCGCAAAGCTCGGGGATCGACGCGTCGTACGCCTCTTCCGCCGGGACGCCGTCGTCGACTCTCGCGCGTTCCTCGGCGAAGAGTTATGAGATCAGCGCCGACGATTTTATGGGGAACGACTTCTCCCTCGCCGACGACGAATCTTACGACGGCGGCGATTGGGGAGACGACGAGCATATCATGACCGGGGACGCGTTCCTTGTGACGCAATCCTTGGGGAGCTCGCGCTCGACTCCCTCCCTCGCGAAACTCAAGTCGGCGCCGTCCACGAATTCTCGCGCAATGGAGCTCCTTGACGAAAGCGAAGAGAAGGATGAACTCGGTATCGACAGTCTTCTCTCGACCGACGAGCCTGCGGAGATCGAACCCCTTTCCGCGTCGAGCGACGACGAAGACTTCGACGCCCTCGCCGCAGACGAATCCCTTGCGATCGCGATTCCTCTCGAAATCGCGGGTGGCGCTGCGGAGAGCGAAGACGTCGCGGAGATTACGATCGACGAAGACGGCGTCCCCATTCTTGACTTCAACGTCGACGACAACGACGACGCGCAAGACGAAGACGACGCTTCCATGATGGTCGCGTTGCCCGGTTCTCTCGAAGAAGCGGACGATCCCGATTCCGATTCCGAAGTCGACGCCGATTCCGACGCGCTTCTCCTCGACGAGATTCCCGACGCGACCGAGACGCTCCTCTCCACCGCCGACGACGACGGCGACGAAGAGTCCGAAGCCGATGCGGAAGATGCGACCGACGACGAAACGGACGAGTTCCTTCCCGTCCTAAGCGAAGAGAACGAGGAAGAGCCGCAAGTCTCGAAGTCCGTCCAGTCCTTCGCGGCGCCGCGCGAAACGCCCGCGTTCAAGTCCGTCAAATCAAACGACAAGAAGGCGACAAAAGCCGACGCCAACGGTTGGACCGTCTCCACTCACTCCTCCGGAGCTCTTAACGCGATTAAGAGCGCCCCCGCGACGCCTGCGGTCAGCGACCAAAAGGAGGCCCCGAAAGTCGCCAGTCGACCGATTACGCTCAGATATACGCCCCCCGTCGACGTCTCCAACCAGGGCTCTCCCGTCAAGACCTTCGATCAAATCGATAAAGCCGACGACGGCGAACGCGTCGCCACCTACCGTTGGACTCCCGTCCCCGGCGTCTTTGTCGCCAAAACGGCGGCGGCTGATCCGACGAATTCCGGCGAATCGAAAGTGGAAAAACGATAACCTCCTATCCGACGAAAAAGGGCGCGGTTCTCAACCGACGCCTTTTTTCTATCGACGCAATCGTCAACTCGCGCGCAAAAAAACGGAGGCGCGACATGCGCGTCTCCGCTTCTAATAATTTCGTTCAATTCTCGCGTTCTGGAAAATCAGGCCTTTTTATAGTCGCACTTCGGGCAAACGCCCTTTTCGTTGAGCGTGATTCCGCATAACGGGCAGCGATCGATCGTCTTGCCGACCGCATATTCCTGGGTCGCCGCGTTGACGCCGCTCGTGAAGGTGAGTTTCGCAATGTTGAGCTTATCCTTCAGGAGGTCGTAGACGATCTTAATCATCCCTTCGACCGTCATCGTTTC
>CAKVCP010000218.1 GCA_934725735.1 uncultured Thermoguttaceae bacterium | reverse complement strand
GGTTAATCGTTCCGTCCGCGTTGAGCGCGTTTTCCGTTACGGTTGAGGTGTTGGGCGTTTGCTTGACCAACACGATCGAGCGATAAAAGGACACAAAATTCTCCTTCACTAAATATCAAGATTAAGACGGACGCGCGTCGCGTTGGAACGATGGCGCGACCGTCGGCTTATCGTCGTAGAGGACGTCGTCGCGTCAACGAGTCGTCGCGCGGCGCGTCGTCGGCGTCGTCGTTTTCGTCGCGGCGGGCTTCGCGGAGGACGGCTTCGTCGCGGAACCGGTCGTCGCGGGCGTCTTCGAGGAAGAGGCGGGGACGGCGGCGGACTTCGAGAAGACGTTCTGCAACGTCGCCGCAAGGGATTCGAGGCTCAGGTCGGTCGACGCGACTTTGCCGTCGCCGCCGATCAAGATCATCGTCGGGATTTCGCCGATTCCGTAGTACGCGGCCAAAGACGTCTCTTTCGCGTCGACCGTCGCGCGGTCGGAGAGGACGATCCACGGAAGCGGATTCTTCGTCAAGTAGGCGTCCATATCTTCGAGTTTCGGATCGAGGTTGTAGCTGACGATCTCAAATCCTTGCGCGTGATAGAGGTCGTAAAGTTTCTTGAGCTGTTCGTGATACTCGGCGCTTTGCTGGCACCACGAGGCCCAGAAGTCGACGACGACGACGCGTCCTTTGACCGCTTCCGCGACGAACTTCTTTCCCTTCGCGTCGCAACCCTGCCATTCGAAGGGAGCGCCGACGAGCTGAGAATAGCGGATCGTGCCGTCGAGCATCATAAGGGCGTTCTGCGCTTCGGGGGTTTCAGAGGCGGCGAGGGTCTTGCGGATCGGCGCCCAGATTTGGTCGGGAAGCTTCGGATTACCGAGGTTCGCGGCGATCACCTGGACGGGGAAGACGAGGTCGACGGTCATGTCGGACGTCTCGGGATGCGCTTTGACGAACGCGTCGACTTCGTTCATGGCGGCGGCGAGTTCCTTCGCGGTTCCCTGACGTTCGGCGATATCGGCGACGACCGCCTGGAGGTAGACGCCGGTGAACGCGAGGGTCGCGTTGCGCCCGTCTTCGAGGCTCTGAACGCGCTTGTTATTAGCGAGCGCGTCCGCGTACTTCTTGAGTTGCGGCAAAATCGAGGAGTCGAGGGACGCCTGATAGCAGAGAACCTGCCCTTTGAGGGAAATCGCTTCCACAAAATATTCGTCAGTCGGCTTGAGGGTCAAGATGCGGTCGGCGATAAGGCCGACGGTCTGGAGCATCTTGGCGACCCATGCGGAGTACTCTTTTTCCGACTCAAAAGCAATTTCGGTCGAGAGGAGCGAGGTCGCCTGCTCGACAAGTTGCTCGGGGGTCGCGTCCTTGGCGATGACGAACTCGGAGCCGTCGGAAGACGCTTTAGGCGCGGGGGTTGCGGCAGCCTGCGCGGGAGTCGCAGCGGCGGCGTTGGCGTTCACGGCGCGGGTTTGTCCTAAGCGCGCGCCGCGTCCGTTTCCTACTTGTCCGTATGCGGCGGTTGAGGCCGCGATCATCATGGCTAATGTCGCGAGGGCGACACGGTTTTTCATTTTCATCATACGATCTCTTCGTTCTATAGCGCTTGTTTTACGCGCCCTCCGCGATCCGACCGTCGGTCTGCGAAATAGCGCGTATGGTAGAATAGCAAAAAAAGCGCGTCGAGGGAACATGAATTTTTCCCAAGAAAAGAGTCGTTCCTCATCCGAACGAAATTCTTTCACTCCACTGTAAAAATACCGACCTCCGCAGGGGGGTACGACCGTCTCTTCTTCGGGGGAATATTGGCGTCGAGGAGATCGAAGTCGAAGCGGTCGTCCGCCTCGATCACGAAAACGGAGCCCTTAGGCGCGCGGTCGCGCAAGACGCGCAAAAGCGCGAGCGTCTCCTCTTCGCGGTCGACCCAGAAGTCGTATGGAGGAGAGACGAAGACGAGCCACGGAAGGTCGAGAGGGAGGGTCGCCATGGTGTGCGACTCCGCGGGATTGCGCTTTAC
>CAKVCP010000217.1 GCA_934725735.1 uncultured Thermoguttaceae bacterium | reverse complement strand
CAGTTGTCGTTGCCGTTCATCATCCCGTCGGTTCCGCGCATCGCCAAGCACGCAGAAACGGGCTGACCGTGAATCGCCGCGGCTGCGATCGTCGACTTTACCATGTTGTCGCCCGTAGGCTTAGACGCGAGGATCTCCGCAAAGAGGAGCGTGTTCGACGTTCCGTCCGTGATTCCTTCAAGCCCCATGCGACCGCATAGAGGTAGTTAAAGAAGACGCCTCGACGGTTGCGGTTTTCGCCCCAGATCCAACCGATCATGAAATCCCCGCGGTTGCAACCGTAGTTCGTACAACCTTGATATCCGTCCGATTTGGACGTTACGCTATTACCGTCGGAGGGCAAAGGAAAGAAGAAACCGACGACGTCGTCGGATTCGTCTCGCCGTCGTACATTGTATAACCGGCGCTGGTGGACGGAATATTCATCGTTCCATCCCCCTGATCCCATACATAGGGCGTGGTATTCGCAGCATTTTGACAGTATCCGGTAATCTTCTGAAAGAGCGCGTTTTATTCAATAAAGGGAAGAAGTAACATATGAGCGGAATAAACGTCGACAACGTCGATACGTTCGCTCGTTCCATTGCGCTTGTACGCCCCCGACCAGAACAAGTCCTCTCCTTGGTTCGGGATGCGGTTGTTTTGATCAACAAAGTTGTGAACAGCCAAACCGAGTTGTTTCAAATTATTCGTGCACTGCATACGTCGCGCCGCCTGAACCGCAGGCAAGAGCAGTCCAATGAGAATACCGATAATCGCGATAACGACCAAAAGTTCTACTAGGGTAAACCCCTTCGATCGATGAATACACATAACAACGTCCTTAAAATATTCTACGATGTATTTTATAGGCAATAAGTAATCTCACTAAATTTTATTACATAAAACTCAGTCTTAACCCCAATAAATCCACTATCTCTTAATATATAAAATATCATATACCATCTGTGAACATTCCTGACAAAATAAACACCGTCTTTCTCTAAAATGTTCCGCAATCGTTGAAGATAATGAAGATAATTTTGAAGAATTTTGAGACATACTATGTGAAGCTTTCCCGAAGGAAAAAGAAATAAAAAGGACTTGACGGAAAGAACAAATTTAATAGAATTAGTTCTACGTTTTAGTTTATGTGAAACGTTGGCGCGACGTCTTTAGGATGATCGCATGAAGTGTAAATCGGGGCGTAGCTCAGCCTGGCTAGAGCGCTACGTTCGGGACGTAGAGGTCGCACGTTCGAATCGTGTCGCCCCGATTTTGCCGCAAGGTTACCCCTTGCGGTTTTTTCGTTTCTTGCGCTCTACCCTACTCTCCGCGCCCTTGACCTATCATACCTTTTAAAGATAATAAAAAACGCTTGCGGGCGGCCCTTAAAGCCCGGTTTCGTCGTTATCATGCACTAAGAACAAGGCTTACTCATGCAAGATAAATCGCTTTACGATAATCCGTTAATCGAAAGATACGCTTCGCGCGAAATGTGCGCGCATTTCAGCCCTCAAAAGAAATTCTCGACGTGGCGAAGACTTTGGGTCGCGCTCGCCGAAGCCGAACATGAACTCGGGCTGCCGGTAAGCCAGGAACAGATCGACGAACTCAAAGCTCATCTCGACGATATCGACTTCGAAGTCGCCGCCGCTTATGAGAAAAAACTCCGTCACGACGTCATGGCACACGTCCATACTTACGGCGACGTCTGTCCTAACGCTCGCGCGATCATCCACCTGGGCGCTACCAGTTGCTTCGTCACCGACAACGGAGACTGCATCCTCTATCGCGAAGCGCTCCGCATGATTCGCGATAGACTCGTCGTCGTCATCGATCGACTCGCAAAATTCGCGAAAGAATACCGCGCTCTTCCATGCCTCGGACTGACCCACCTTCAGCCCGCGCAGCCCACGACCGTCGGCAAACGCGCCACTCTCTGGACCTACGATCTTGTCACCGACCTAGAAGACCTCGAATATCGTCTCGAACGCTTCAAGACCCTCGGGAACAAGGGAACTACC
>CAKVCP010000216.1 GCA_934725735.1 uncultured Thermoguttaceae bacterium | reverse complement strand
CTACGGATTAAAAGTCCGTTGCTCTACCAACTGAGCTACACTCCCATTTGCAATTGAAGCAAAATAGTACGAATATTTTAGAACGGTAACGTCTTTTGTCTAGTGTTTTTCTTTAAAAATTACCCTCTAAGACAAAGAATTCCCGACTCAAGGCGCGTCATAATCAAACTCTCGCCAGACCATTGGACGCCTATGACTCGACTCGATACGCAAGACCACCTCCCCATTGAGAAAGATACGGACGGTGCCGCTCGATTGACTTACGGCAATCGCGACAGCCTCCGTGCTCCGACTAACGGCGGCGGCGGCCCAGTGCCTTGAACCCAGCCCTTTCGAAAGCGTTATCGTCGCGGTCGACGCGTCCAATAAGCGACACGCGGCGGCGACTGTTCCGTCTAGCGCGACCACAAAGGCCCCGTCTAATTGAGCCACTTCCTTAATTCCTTCCCTGACGCGCGGATCAAAGAGGTCTCGTTCCTTACACTTGTAGCCGCGAACAGGATCAAACCCCGCCGGTTTGCTATTGGCGAGCACCTTCTTAGTGTCTCCAACGACAAACAACGTGCCCACAGACTTTCCTTCGCGTCCCTCGCGACCAATCTCCAGCGCGAGATCGACGACCATTTTGAGCGTTTTTAAGGGAACCTTCGTCTCGATCTTGCGCAACTCTTTACCAGTAAGTCTTTCGAGGTGCTCGCCCAAGTTGATAACGCTGATTGAATCAAGGCCAACGGAATCAAAGCCGCTATAAAGCGCAATAAGCCGCGATCCCGGCGCAAAGTAGTCGTCGGCGACTGCCTCCAGAATAGAATGAGTAATCCGATCGTAAACTGGAGAACCGTCGTCTAGCTCAAGAAGAACCGTTTTAATATCGTTCTCCTTCGCTCCTTGAAGCGCTTCGACGTTCGTCGCCGCCGCGACAAAATACGTGTCCCCAAGAAGTTTCTTTAAGCGTTTCCAATCTATAGGAGAATCAAATAAGATGAGAAGGCCTGAAGCGTCCATCTTCTCATTTAAACTCACGGCCTCGAATAAAATATTTTGGAAATATTCCGTAAATCTATATGGTTCCATCGCGGGTTTGAAGTCAGAGACTGCAAGTCACATTAGAAACGAAGCTGAATAAACACAATACAATTAGCTATAGTATCATACCAAAAGGGTATGTTGTCAACCATAACTCCCTAAAAATAAAGGGGGAGACTAAAGGCAAATAACTCTTTTATTTATTCGTTCAAAAGAGGCTTATGACGAGTCGTTTAAGCGAGCCAGAATGGAAATTATAAATTGAACTTATGCAGCAACGACATACTATTAGTTCTTTAAAAATTTTTTATCTCACCCTTGTAAAAAAGAAACCGCGCTATATGATAATTAGAACTGAGATTAAAAATTTTAATCTCACGGCTAGCTAAAATAAGCTGCACCCCACACACATTCCAATGAAGGAGATTTATTATGGTAGCGGAACGTAATCCCTTTGCCATCGCGAAAGCTCGTATCGCTAAAGCTGCTGAAGCTCTTAATCTTGACGCTGCGACGACTGCCCTCTTGAGTACTCCTCAGCGTGAAGTTTGGGTCGCCTTGCCCGTGAAGATGGACGATGGAACGACGAAAGTTTTCCAGGGTTTCCGCGTTCAATACAACACTGCTCGCGGTCCTGCAAAGGGCGGTATTCGTTGGTTCCCCACGGAAACCATCGACACGGTTCGCGCGCTTGCTTGCTGGATGACCTGGAAGACCTCTGTTGTCGATATTCCTCTCGGCGGCGGTAAAGGCGGTATCATCTGTGATCCTAAGTCTCTTTCCGACACTGAAAAGGAACGTTTGGCTCGCGCTTATATCCGCGCTATCGCTCCTGTCATCGGCATCACCAAAGACGTTCCGGCTCCGGACGTCTACACCAACGGCCAGATTATGGCTTGGATGATGGACGAATTCGAAAAGATCCAGCAAGAATGTCATCCCGGCGTCATCACCGGTAAACCGCTTTGCATCGGCGGTTCTCAGGGG
>CAKVCP010000215.1 GCA_934725735.1 uncultured Thermoguttaceae bacterium | reverse complement strand
CAGCACATCGTCACAAGATGTTAAGAACACCCTCACAACGTTTAGACAATGTCCTAAAATTGTTCGCCGGACGTCAATACAAGACAACCGGCAACATACCAAAAAAATTATCGAACGCCACGAAACGGCGACGCTCGTTCCTTGAACCATTTTCAAGAAAAATAATCTCCTCTAATATACTATAAAACCAATAGTCGTCAATGGATTTTTCTATAAGAACCTATGAATAAAAAAGACGCCATCGTGACGATAGCGTCTTTTTAGTTACTCAAGCGTTTCTTAATACCCCGCGAGAACGCTTAGTTTCACACTGCCCAAGACTAGTTAAAATCGCTTGGACTGACGGAAAGATTGACCATGTTGTACAGCATGTTAAACCACAGCTCAACAGGCGTGTATTCCACAAGAATGACGTCGTTAGGTTCGATTAGGATTCGCTGCGAGGGATCGCGCAACATTTCACGTTGACGGATTTGAATCGCATACTGCTTTCCGTTGACCTCACGCAGAACCAAAATACGGCTTGCGGGAAGAATACTTCCAACTCGACCCGTCGAGTTCGTTTGAGAAGCGCCAGCAGAAGCTCCTACCGTTCCACCCGCCGTCGCAATTGCGCCCATGACGTCTAGATCGTAGTCGCGAGGAATCGGGTAAACGCCGCCTTTAATCAAACCTCCAGTATAGAAGACTTCAGCTTCTCGAGATTGAATATAGACAACATCGCCGTCATACAAGGTCACGTCTTCCGAAGTCAACTGAGGCGGAGTGTCGTTGGGGCCAACTCTTAGAGGAATACGCAATACGCCGAGATCCGAATTCAAGTTATTAATCTCGCCTGACTCGTTATACCTCTGAGCAACCTGACTCTGCGCATATCCAACATCATCGCCCGACATGTAATCTCGATCGCTGAATTCTTCGCTATAAGCCTTACGAAGAATGACAACCTCATTCTTGGCATTTAGACCAGGAAGTCCGCCCGTTTGACTCAACGCTTCTAAGACGTCGTTGCGATAAGCGGGCAATTCGAGAGACGTCGCAGTTCCTCGAGCGATACCAGCCATATACCCAGCGCCTTTATTTATCATGTTCGAATTCATAGAAGCGCGCATATCGTCGCTTGTGACGTCTTCACGAATTACCGTTACGTGATAAGTTCGCGGCTTAATAAGGGACACCGAAATATTAGCGTCTGTTCGTACGATTTCACGCTTCAACGTGTACGCCGCGCGGATTGCTTCCTCAGCTTTGATAAGGGTCATCCCCTCAACATAAATTGGCTCAGGAAGCATCGGAAGGGAAAGAGTTCCATCCGATCTAACCATATAGGGATACCCTGACGCCGGTCGATCAGTCGAGTTCGTTCCTATATTGTGAATCGGAGGCGCGTCCTCGGGGCTACCCGTTATACCTGCAATGTAGATACCCAACACGTCGTTTGGGCCTAGCAGTTCCTCGACTGGCTTGTCCATACGCAACTTAACGAAGTTAATCTGCTCCATTTCGCTACGCGACCCACCTTGGCTTTTATTCCTAAAATACCGAGGTGATACCGTTTCGCTATTGGGGATGCTCAAGCATCCTCCCGTCATAGCGCAAACCAACAAACACGTTAAGAACGTCTTTATTGTTGTTCTCATCTCATGTGTCCTTACATCTGCAACCGAACGAACACTGTCTGTTCGACCGAGCCAAATCTCCCCTTAAACGCTCTAAATTTTGCCTCGTCATTCTTGACAGTTGTTTTAAGCTCGCAGGGTTAGAGCCCACCAACAAAACAAAATCTACTATCTGAAAGCCATTTCATCATAGCCCACCCCATCGTCTAGATGGGTGTTCACAGCGCCTTGGCTATAGTTAAATCGGACGCTAACTCTATTCTCCTTTAAAATTTATCCCCAAAAGCCAAAGAAAAATCAAAAAAACTTCATTTCCTCATATCAATAGGTACTTATCGGCGAGAAGCGACTGTCAGTTTTAGCAATGTAAGCCTTTCGGGGGTTGACTAATACTATCGTAAAC
>CAKVCP010000214.1 GCA_934725735.1 uncultured Thermoguttaceae bacterium | reverse complement strand
GACGTAAGAATCGCGGAGCTTTTACGAAGTAACACGGAAGGGGAATCTAAGCGATTCGGAGCGGATCGTCAGTTGAGGGTTTTGATCTGTTCGTCTGCGATACTGGAGTCGATTTTTTCGAAGGTTTCGGACGTCTTTTCGTCGATCGTCGAGGCGGTCGGATCGAGTCGGTAGACATAGAGTGCGGCAACGCTCAATTTGTTGGCGAGGGGAATACCTTCGTCGGCGCCAAGGACGAAGAAGGCGGTCGCGAAGGCGTCGGCTTGCGCGCACGAGAGGGCGTCGCATGAGAGGGAGACGACGGAGACGGAGCCGAGTCGCGGCGAGTTGTCGTTTTCGTCGGCGAGATCGACGGGTTTACCGGTGCGCGGATCGACGAAGTGGGAGAAGGTCGTCGTTCCGACTTGCGCGGCGTTGTTATAGTCTCCGCTGGTGGCGAGCGCGGCGCTCGAGTCTTTTCCGGCGAAGTTCAGGACGCGATAGACGTCGGGTTTTTCGAGGTCGTCGGCCTGGCGAGCCACTTTAGGTTTCTGGACGCCGAGAACCCACGGCAGGGGTTCGCGCGTTTCGTGGTCGAATTTTTCGCCGGCGCAACGAACTTCGCCGCCGACTTCAACCATATAGTTTTTCAGTCCTAATTCTTCGAATTTTTGGCCCGCTAGGTCGACTGCGTACCCCTTAGCGACGCTGGATAGGTCGATCGTCAAAGCGGGGTCGGCTTTCTTGAGCGCAGGGGTCGGCTCAAGTCGGACTTCAAGCTTTTCGTAACCGACGCGAGCGCGCAAGGCGTCGATTTCTTCGTCAGAGGGGAAGGCGGCAAGAGGGGACTTGTTGGGCCCGAAGCGATAGAGGTTGACGAGAGGCGCGACGGTGACGTCGAAAGCGCCGCTTGTCTTTCGTGAGACGTCGAGGGCGAGATCGACGATCTTGGCGACGTCGTACGAGACATCGAACCAGTCGGTGGAATCGCTTTTATTAAACTTCGAGACGTCGGAGTCGACGCGGTATGTCGATGCGGCGTGATCGATTTTATCGAGTTCGCGCTGAACGATTCGCGCGAGAAATTCTTCGCAGGAAGAGACGGCGGGCTGGTCGGTGTTTGCCCCCGATTCGTCGGCGACGCCGTTGAGATTGAGGTCGACGAGCGTTTCAGGAGTTGCGACGACGGAAGCGTTCCATGTTGTGCCCATCGTGACTCCATGAATTTTAAAGAGTTGACGGGTATCCTTTGTCGTCTCTTCTTTGAACAGATACGGTTTGGCGAGGAAGACGACGAGGGCCAATATGACGAGAGCGCGTATGACGACGCCCCCCTTTGAGGATTCTTGCTCCGACGCGTCTTGTTGCGTCGCCTTGTCGTTTTCTTTCGTCGCCATGTTAGCCTCAATCTAGAATAAAATCGCGCGCAAGTTAGCCGCAAACGCGTCGCGCGAGAACGCGTCGCGGCATCGTAAAATCATATGTCAGAGGATGAGCATCGCGTCGCCGTAGCTGAAGAAGCGATAGTCTTCGGCGATTGCCTCTTCGTACGCGCGCTTGAGGAGCGCGTCCCCGCCAAAGGCGCGCACGAGAATAACGAGCGTCGATTTTGGAAGGTGGAAGTTCGTCAACATAGCGTCGACGGTCTTGAACTGATACGGGGGGCGAATGAAAAGGTTCGTTTGTCCGGAAAAAGGCTGGAGTTTGTAGTCGTTCAATCCGGTGGAATCGATCGAACCGTCGGGGTTGACGTTACTCGCGGATTCCAGCGTTCTGACGGAGGTGGTGCCGACGGCGATCACGCGTCCGCCGCGAGCTTTTCGTTCTTCTAGTCTTCGTACGACGTCTTCGGAGATCGTCGCAAATTCGGAGTGCATCTGGTGCTCGGCGATTTTCTTGACCGTGATGGGCTTGAAAGTGCCTGCTCCGACGTGAAGGGTGACGGCGCAAACGTCGACGCCGATTCCGGCGATATCGTGCAGTAACTCTTTTGTGAAGTGGAGACCGGCGGTCGGAGCGGCGACGATCCGTTTCATGCAGGCGTTGGATTCGCCCATCTGGAGCGCCTGTGCGATGACGC
>CAKVCP010000213.1 GCA_934725735.1 uncultured Thermoguttaceae bacterium | reverse complement strand
CGTTATCATTGCTGTTCAATCGGCAGATTCGCGCGCTATCGAAGTTGGAGACACAGATGCAAGTTTTGGTTTTGGGAGGCGGCACCGTCGGGGGTTATATCGCGAAACGTCTTAGCGAACAGCGTCATGACGTGACGGTAGTGGAATCTCGCCGCGACTTGTGTCAGGAGCTTGATTTGAACGACGTTCGCGTGCTCTGCGGAAACGCGTTGCACGCGAGCGTTCTATTTCAAGCGGCGGCGACGACGGCGGACGTATGTTTTGCGCTTACGGGCAGCGACGAAACGAATCTTCTAGCGGGTAGCGTCGCGCGTGCGATGGGGGCGCGTCGAGTCGGGGCGCGTGTGAATTCGATCGAGTTTCGCGACTTCACATCCTTCGATTACAGGCGCCATTTTCTTATCGATCGTTTCATGACGCAAGATTATTTGACGGCGATCGAGATAGCGAGTCGAATTCGCGAACCTGGCGCGATGCTCATCGAACATTTTGCAAATGGCGAACTTGAGCTCCAAGACGTTTTGATTACGCGCGAATCTCCGCTAACGGGACGTTCTCTTAGCGAGTTGAAGCTGTCGAGCGACGTCCGCGTGGGAGCGATAACGCGCGACGGTCTTTCGAAAATCGCGACGGCGTCGGATAAAATCATCCTTGGCGATCGCGTCGCATTGATGGGTACGCGCTCGCAAGTGGAACGCGTTAAGAAGACGCTTCTTACGGGGTCGGCGCTTCGCCCTTACGTGTTGATCGCGGGGGGAGGGGAGATCGGCGTGAACACGGCGCGGATTCTTTGTCATCGCGGTTACGACGTGAAGATTTTCGAGCGCAGCCTTGAACGTTGCAATTATTTGGCGCGTCAATTTGGCGGCGCAGCGACGATCGTGCATGGGGACGGACGGCGGCGTGCGACTCTCGACGAGCAGGGAGCGGATAAAGCGGATTTTTTCATCGCGTGCGCAGGGGACGACGAGAATAATATCATGGCGTGCGTCGAGGCGCTGGAGTTAGGAGCGCGCAAATGCGTCGCGGTGGTGAAACACGGCGATTACGCGGGGATTGTCTCGAAACTTGGCGTTTCCGAAGCGGTGAGTCCATACGACGTGATGGCGCGTCAAGCGGAAGGATTTATGCACGCAGGGGCGCTTGTGTTCCAAAACTCGCGAATCCTCAACGGGGACGTCGAGGTTTTGGAAATAGAGGTTGGAGGCGATTCAGAGGCGACGCGTCGCGAGCTTCGCGATCTGCCGACGCCGCGTCCGACGCTGATCGTGTCCGTTATCCGCGACAATACCGCAATGATGCCGAGCGCCGAGTTTAAATTTTGCGAGAACGATTTGGTCGTCGCTCTCACGACGTCGCCGAACGTCGCCGACCTGGTTCACTTATTCGAACGTCCCCGTTGACGAATTTTGCGCATGAAGCGCCGTTAGGAGGAAAGAGTTATGGAGAATTTCAAATGTGTTGTCGCGTTTGTCGCGTCGGCGTGTTTTCTTTTTGCGCAGGGAGGCTGCTCCGACGCGCGTCGTCAGGCGGAAGAATATTGGCATACGGGTATGGAACGCCTGAATGAGAACGATCTTTCGGAGGCGGCGGCTTGTTTTCAGAAATCGACGGAGTTAAAGCCCGATTTTGCGCCGTCTTACGCGGGGCTTGGCGAGACGTCGCTTCGTGAGCGCGACTACGCGCGCGCGGAGAAGTATTTTACCGAGGCTCTTGACCTCGATTCGCGGATTGTTAGCGCGATTGCCGGACGCGGTGAAGCGCGCCTTGGACTCGGAAAGTACGAGGAGGCGGTCGTCGATTTTAACGCGGCGTTGGCGATCGATTCGCGCCGAATGGCGACCCTTGGGAATCGCGGCTTCGCGTATGCGCGTCTCGGCAAGCTTGACGAAGCGCTCGACGATTTGAATCGTTGCGTGGAAAACGAGCCGACTCAACCGTGCTATTATGTGAATCGCGGTCTTTTGCGCCAGAAACGCGAAGAATATGCGCTTGGAATCGAAGACTTGACGAAGGCGATCGAACTTGAACGTCTCAACCCGATGAATTACGCAACGCGCGGTCGCATTTACGAATCGG
>CAKVCP010000212.1 GCA_934725735.1 uncultured Thermoguttaceae bacterium | reverse complement strand
CAGAAGATGAGGCCGATATCGTAGCGGAGACGATTCTAGGCGCCGGTGAGACTGGTTTTCGAACGTCTCGCGACGTTGCTGATTCCGATTCGGAAAGCGTTAGCAGCCCAACGTCTTTGTCAAAGAAGCGTAGAGCTGCCGTTTTGAAGTCTGGGGAGAAGTCCGCGTCTAAACGTCCGGCTGTCGTTGAAGCTGCCGAAGAACAAGAGATTCCTCTTAGAACTAAGAAGACACGAAAAAGCGATTCTAAGGAAGAAGGTAAGGCTCCGAAGAAGCGCCGAAAACTCGCCTCTGAAGAGTCTTCTTCTGTTCTTTCGGGAGAGGCTAAATCCTCTCTAAAGAAGTCTGTCAGTTCAACTCGTCCGTCTTCTTCTTCGGAAGAAGGACAAAAGGGCTCTCGTGTTAAGATGGACGATACCAACGTTTCGTCTTCTGAACCGCCCGATTTGTCGTCTACTTCTAAGAAACGGAAGATTCGCGCGTCACATGTTAAGGAAGATGTGGCGAGTGGAAATCTAGAGGATCAGAGCGCGTCTACGGAAAAACCTAAAGTGAGCTCTGGTGTGGCAAGATTAAAAGAAATTCAGCAAAAAAAACCGCGTTAAACGAGTGAACACGACTAGTCTGTCGTAGGAGAGTAGCTCGTCGTTAGGTTCCTTTCTGCGAGGCTCTCATGGGTCGGACTTTACTGTTGACTTACTCAATGGGAACTCATCTGGAATCTCTTAGCGCAGTGAGTTTATTGACGTCGATCCTCAAGTTGTTTTCCAGCATGTTGCTGGATAATCGAACTAAAGGGTTGTTCGCTGTTACGACACGCTTGAGACGTTCCTCGGGAGTTGCGGAGAACCCTTGACAAAATTTTCGACGTCGACACAGTTCATTTAATTGTCGAGGAGAATTTTATGTCTGGACATTCACATTGGGCAGGTATTAAACATAAGAAAGCGCTAGTTGACGCAAAACGAGGCAAGCTTTGGAGTAAACTTGCTAAGGCGATTATCGTAGCGGCCAAACAAGGCGGTGGTAATCCCGATGAAAACATTCGTCTCCGCGCGGCGATTGAAGAAGCGAAAGCTGTCAGCCTTCCTAAGGATAACATTATAAGAGCTATCAAGAGAGGAACCGGCGAGTTAGATCCTGTCGAATTGGAAGAAGTGCTTTACGAAGGTTATGGCCCTGAAGGAACTGCCGTAATGGCTTCTGGCCTTACTGACAACCGTAATCGTACTGCGCCTGAAGTTCGAAAGATCTTCGAGGTTTGCGGCGGCAAAATGGGCCAGTCTGGTTGTGTTGGTTGGAACTTTGATAAAAAAGGCGTCTTTGAAGTTTCGGTTGACCAAAAAGGCGAAGAAGAAATGATGGATTTGGCGATCGAAGCGGGCGCCGACGACGTCGAAACCGATGAGGACGTTTATCGCATAACCTGCGAGCCCGAGAGTTTTGACGCTGTTTTGACTGCTCTGAGCGCCGCCGGATTACCACTCGAGCATTCTGAGATCATGTATATCGCAAAAGATAAGATGGTCATCAACGATATCAATTTGGCCCGTAAGGCCTTGAAGCTTACCGACGCCCTCGATGAACATGAGGATATTCAGAGCGTCGCGTCAAACTTCGTTATTGCCGATGAGATTCTTGCTCAACTTGAGGAAGAATGACCGTATTCTGGAGTCTTTTGTATAACTCTTTAGATACAAGAACCTGAATTAAAGTGATGAAACGGCGTAAAACCAGTCTTCCTGTTCTTTATTCGCCGTTTCTTCCTTTTTTGCTCGCGATTATCTTCGGTATTTTACTCGACAATTATTTTCAGGTTGAGCTTTGGAGATGGAAGCGCCTTATTGGCGCTTCTTTGATTTTCTTCGTCGTAGCAAGATTATTGTTCTTTATTTTTTTCAAGTTGATATCGAGTAAGTATTCCCTTCTTTTTTTCAGGGGAGGTGGTAAACATCGTTTCTTGGAATGGGCGCTCGCTGTTTTTCTCTCAGGAAATATTGGTTTATGGACAGCGGCTCTTGGATTGGGCGGATTGCGACATGATTACTTTTATAATTACTATGCGGCAAACGAAATCGGGTTCTTTCTGCCTCAGAAAGACGCGTCTACTATAGTTGAACTTAAACTTCTAAAAACGCCGGTTCTTCGCGAATATCCGGA
>CAKVCP010000211.1 GCA_934725735.1 uncultured Thermoguttaceae bacterium | reverse complement strand
GTCGTCGACGTACGCGTCGTTGAAATATTCTCTCGTCCGCTGGCGAGCCAATTTTTTAACGCTCTGCCCGTTGATTGTGTTTTTACTCATTTCCTGGGGCGTTTTACTTTTCGATAGTTTAACGAACGACAATGCGTTCGCCGCTTTTATCTCCGCGCTTTTAGCCCTTGGCGCGTCTATTGCCGCGAGCGTCGCTTGCGCGGCAATTCCCCTTATGACGTCCGCTATCGCGGCGGAGAATTGCGACGGTTTTGACGCGATTTCACGCGGCGTCTCCTATTTGCTCGAACGTCTTGCATTCTTCCTTCTGTACGCCTTCGTCGCTCAAGTCTTAATAATCGTCGGATGCGGTCTTGTGAGTCTTGCGAGCCGAACGGCTTCTTGCCTGTTGACGGTTAATTACGTCGAGTCGCGGAGCAGTTTCCATTGGGGTTTGTTTTTCCTTGAAAAGATTCCGCTTTCCTATAGTTTTGTCGCCGCGATTGCATACTCTAACGCAATATACATACTCCTGCGTCGAAGCCTCGACGGGACTTCCCAGGACGAATGCGCGTTGGATCTTACGGGCAACAAACCGCGTCAGTTGCGTTCTATTCTGAAAGAGGGGAAGGGCGCTCCGACCTTTGACGCTCAAAACGCCGAACGAGAGTCGTGTTCGACCAACGTTCAGGGGAAGGATGAAACGAATTGACAGGATCGATATATGAGAGCGTTTCTTCTGCCTCTACGGCGAAAGCAACGAATGATTCGATAGTCGCCCGTTTGACTCCGTCGGGCCGCGGCGCCGTGTCGATCGTTGGTATTAGCGGCCCTCAAGCGGGAGCGATTCTTGCCGCGTGTTGGAGTCTGACGTCGGGAGAACCATCGAAGACGCTTTCGCGCGAGTGGACGCCAGACGAGGGAGCGCGTCCTTTATTTGGTTTGTTCCATTTCGACGAGGAGCGCGGTAGCGCGGACGAATGTGTGCTGTACCGGCGTTCTGCGTCTATTTTTGAAATCGATTGTCACGGCGGGGAACTCGTGACGTCGCGGATTATCGAACGTTGCGTCGCCTTGGGGGCAAGAGAAGTTTCCGACGCGCAATGGAAGCGCTCGACGTTGGCTATCGAACGTCGAGCGCGCAACGGCTCTGAAAAAGCGGCTTTTTCAGAGCAGGTTCACTCCCTGTTTTTCGACGCTGCGTACGAGCTAATCGCGGAGACGACGACGGAAGAAACCGCTAAAATCGCCTGCGATCAGGAAGAGTCCTGGAAGGAGTGGTTTGATTCCTTTGTCGAGGATTGTCGACGCGCGCGAAACGGTCTTGACGACGATAAGGAGCGGTTCGTTTCGTCGGTAAGATCAAAGATCAATTCCGTCTTAAAAACGGAACGCGTCGGGAAACGTCTCACGACTCCTTTCCTTGTCGCGATTTTTGGCGCGCCAAACGTTGGCAAAAGCAGCCTTCTAAACGCGCTTTTAGGCTACGATAGGGCGATTGTTTCTCCCTTTGCCGGAACGACGCGAGATTTACTGGAAGAAAATCTCGCGTACAAGGGATGGCTTTTCCGCTTTGTCGACTGCGCCGGATTGCGAGAAACTGACGATAGCGTCGAATCGGAGGGAATCAAACTGGCGACAGAGCTGGGCCAACGCGCTGATATAGCTGTGCGCGTTTATGATCCGCTGGTCGATCGGGAAGAACAGGAACGCATGTTTTGCGAGTTTTTGTCTTCCGACGCTCCGGTTTCTGTCCGCGCCGTCGTCGACGTCCTTAATAAAACCGACGTTCCCCAAGAGACTCGGCATGAGAGCTGGAGGGCGACGCAAGAGGGGCGTTTTTTAAACCTCTGCGCAATTCGAGGGGACGGCGTTGAGACGCTTTTGTCGGCGATTTATTCGCGCGCCGTTTTAGGAACGGGCGCGGACGTAGATACGAGTCGTCGGATCGGTTCATGGATATGGCGGGATGATCAATTTTCATTCCTATCTCGACTCGACTCCCTCTGCTCTTTAAGCGATTTCAACGAATGTCTAGAAATGGTTTGCGGATAAAGCAAAGAGCGCTACGCGTTTTACATACACAGGAATGAGGAATTAATGATCGAGACAATTCAGTTGACGACGATGATTCCCTTGGGAGCAATGCTCGGGTTTCTTCTGATCTTTGCGTTAGGCACTGTAACTCAAGATAACGAACATGAGAATGTGGATCCGGATTTCTTCGATTCTCTAAAAC
>CAKVCP010000210.1 GCA_934725735.1 uncultured Thermoguttaceae bacterium | reverse complement strand
ACACTGGTCGCAATGACTTCATCCTCTCCAAGGCGGCGCGCGATTCCGAAAATTTCTATTTCTATATAGAAACGAAAGCCCCTATCGTCCCGTCTACTCCGAAAGATTTATACCTTTTAATCAACGCCGACAATGATCTTTCATCCGGTTTCATCGGCGGAGACTACTTGATCGGCGCCTGGTTTACTAAGACTGAAACGAGCGTCAAAGCGTTCAACGGCAGTAAATCGGACGTCTGGCGCTGGAAGAGCGTTGGCAAGGTCAAGTATCAGTGTAAAGACAATAAGCTGATGATCGCCGTCCCATTCGAGACTTTGGGGTTGTCCCCCGAATCCGCAACGTTTGACGTCGTCTCCTTTAAATGGCTCGATAATCTCGGCAAGGATATAGAGATTTCAGACTTATATACAAACGGCGACGTGGCGCCGGAGAGTCGATTCTTCTTCCAGGCGACAGAAAAATGACGTTCTCATATCAATTCTAAAAAAAAGACGGAAATCGACGCCATGCCGGTTTCCGTCTTTTTTTCACGCAATTCCTCATTCTATGGCGGAAATTGCTCGGAGATTAGACGTTTCTCTCCTTTTGTTCCAACGCGACGGTCAGCACAGAGACGTCTGCTGGTCTAACGCCGGGAATACGACTCGCCTGTCCAAGATTCGTAGGTCTGACGCGTTCTAGGCGTTCCTTCGCTTCGGCCCTCAAATTGGACAATGAAGAGAAGCTAAAATTCGCAGGAATCTTTTTCGAGTTCCAATGTTTTTGGCGCGCAATCTCGAGTTCTTGTCTCTCAATGTATCCGGCGTACTTCACGTCCGTTTCCACCTGTTCCGCAACCTCCGGATCAACCTCTGCAAGAGCCGGAACCTTAGCTACGACGTCTTTCCATTCGACTTCCGGACGTCTCAGGAACTTGAGAAGAGAGCCGTTTTCATCATGAGAGCGTTCCAGAATCTCCGACGTTTTTTCGATAGCCTCTTCTTTTTCCTGAAAACGAGTCCAGCGTTCGTCGTCGACCAGCCCCAAATTTCGTCCAATCGGAGTTAATCGACGATCGGCGTTATCGTGTCGCAACAAGAGGCGATACTCCGCCCTCGAGGTGAACATGCGATAAGGCTCGTCCACTCCGCATGTCGTCAGGTCGTCAAGCATCACGCCAATATAGGCTTGAGAACGACTTGGCACGAAAGGCGACAATGCCGAGTTAAGACTAATCGTCGCGTTGGCGCCGGCCACAAGTCCTTGCGCCCCCGCTTCTTCATAACCGGTCGTACCATTGATTTGACCGGCAAAATACAGCCCGCTAACGCGTTTCGTTTCCAAGGTCTGGCGCAACTGCTCCGGAGGGGCGTAATCGTATTCGATCGCGTAGGCGTAACGCATGATTTGCGCATGTTCCAATCCCTCGATCATATGAACCATCTGATCCTGTATTTCACGCGGGAAGCTGGTCGACAATCCATTGACGTATATTTCATTCGTCCTGCGGCTTTCCGGTTCAAGGAAGAGCTGATGCTTTTCTTTGTCGGCAAAACGTTCGAGTTTCGTTTCAATGGACGGACAATATCGAGGACCTGTCGAACGAATTTGGCCGCTATACATCGGCGCCAGCGATATGTTGTCGCGTAGAAACTGATGCAACTTAGGATTCGTATATGTCGTCCAGCAAGAGATTTGCTCGACGTCGAGAGATTTGTTCATGAAGGAGAACGGACGCGGATTCGCGTCGCCTGGCTGTTCGTCTAAGACGCTATAATCAATCGTCTTGCCGTTCAACCGCGCGGGGGTGCCCGTTTTAAAGCGAAGCAAACGAATCCCTAAATTCGCAATCGATTCGCTTATCTTCGTTGCGGGAGGCTCGCCCATTCTTCCTCCGGGCGTCTGCAAAGTTCCAAAATGAAGAAGTCCCCTCATGAACGTGCCGCACGCAAGGATGACCGCCAGGGCTCGATACACAGCGTCCGTCTCGACTCGAACGCCCGTGATTTTCCAAACGTTTTCGTACAACGCCCCAGAAGCGTCGGACTGATTATTCACTGCGTCTTCGCTCCACGCTTCCCCTTTCTCCACGAGGAGTTCGGTAACCTTCTCTTGTCGAAGCGAAAGATTCCGCGTTTCTTCGACGATCCTTTTGACCTCGTCTTGATACAGCCTCTTGTCAGCCTGCGCACGTGGACCTCGCATCGCGGGGCCCTTGCGCATATTGAGCATTCGAAACTGGATCCCAGTCGCGTCGATCGCCTTCGCCATCCCGCCGCCTAGCGCGTCAATTTCTCGGACAAAATGACCTTTGCCGACGCCCCCTATC
>CAKVCP010000209.1 GCA_934725735.1 uncultured Thermoguttaceae bacterium | reverse complement strand
GAGGAAAGGAATCGGCAACAGGACGCGACTGAGACGCCGCCAAGCGCACGCCGTCGCCAACCAAACGAGAACGCGCCCCACCCAAACCATAACGTTCTGAGAGAAGAGAAAAGAGAAGAGGCCGAACGTCGCATAAAAGAGCCAGTGTGAATCGGGCGTATTAAGGAAAGGATCGTTTCCGAGCCAATCATGATTCCAAAAGTGAATCGCCTTGCCGACGTAATACTGCTCGTTGACGTCGGGAGTTGGCCATGCGCCATACGCGACAAAAACGGCGACTATCAACGCGACTTCTAAAAACGGCGTTAATCGCGTCATTATCCCTTGTCGAGCTCGCAATTCGGCAAATTTCGAGTCGTATCCCTCTTCAGAAACGTTCGTCATAAAGAACCTCTTTTCCCGTCGTTATGGCGTTCTGCTTCGCGTTAAGGAAGCATATAGAATCCTAGACCAAAAATCCCTGCGTCGATAAGAGCATGACTCAACCACGCGCCGTAGATCGAATCGGTCTTCTTATAAATAAGCTGCCATACGAATCCGCCGACGCCGATACTCAGCGAGAATAACCAGGTCACGAAGGAATCGTATCCAAAATAGACGCCAAGAATAACGACGTGATGAAAAACGAAAGCGATATTCGCGGTCAACGCGGACGTAAGCCAATTAAACCTTTTTTCTAGACTCCTAAACGCAAACCATCGCCAGTAATACTCTTCTAATCCTGAATGACAGAAAGAGTAGAAGAGAAAAACGACCGTAAAAAGAGCCTTTGATTCAAGTCCAAAACTTGTCAAACGTTCCTGAAACTCGACGCCGGTTCTTTCCACAAGATCCGTGAAGACGCCGGGAGAAGTCATGAAATGACGTCCCCCTAAAAAGATGACAAGCCCGACCGCAACGCCGAATAAGCCGCCGACTAAGAGCCCGCGCGTATTGAAGCGCCGAATAAACCAACGTTCTTTGAGCGCGAAAGCGACATAGAGCGCGGGGAAAGCGAATTGCAACGTTTTCCCCACGGTATAGCAGAGTCGCGATGTTGAAGGATCAAGCCCTTTGCCTAAAACAAAGTACCCCCACGTTAAGAGCGTTGGATAGACGAGGGTGTAAAGAAGAGCTAGAAGATCTCGACGCCGTTTTGAAGCGACGACGGAAGACGAGTTATCAACGGACGGCGTCATTAGAATCTCCTTTGTGACGGGATTACAGCGAACGGAACGCTTTTCCAGCGGCGGCGATTGTCGCGTCGACGATTTCGTCGGAGTGAACCGAGCACGTGAACATCGTCTCGAATTGACTGCACGGCAAGTAGACTCCGGAATCGAGCATACTCCAAAAGAATTTGGCAAAACGTTTCTTATCGCAGCGCGACGACGAATTCCAATCGTAGACGGAATCGTCTTCCTCCGACAGGAAGAAGACTGTCGACATGCCGCCGATATGAGAGACGGAAACTTTGACGCCCGCGTCGGCGGCTTCCTTTTCGATCCCCTTCGCCAAACGGGTCGTCGTCGCGTTAAGTTTCGTATAGAAATCAGACTCCGCTTCTAAGACTTGCAGAGTAGCGATACCCGCCGCCGTCGCTAGAGGATTCCCGCTTAGCGTTCCCGCTTGATAGACCTTCCCCACGGGGGTCACGGCGTCCATAATCTCTTTGCGTCCGCCGTACGCGCCCACGGGCAATCCGCCGCCGACGATCTTACCGAGCGTCGTTAGATCGGGGGTAATACCGTAAAATTCCTGCGCTCCCCCGCGCGCGACGCGAAAACCGGACATCACCTCGTCGAAAATCAAGACGGAACCGTGCTTTGTCGTCTCTTCGCGCAGCGTTTCAAGGAACTCGCGCGTACCGGGCACGCACCCCATATTCCCCGCGACAGGCTCGACGATCACGCCCGCGATCTGATCCCCGTTTTCCTCAAACGCTTTTCGAACGCCTTCGACGTCGTTGTAATCGAGAAGGATCGTATCCGCCGCCGTTCCCGCCGTAACGCCTGGAGAATTCGGAACGGCAAGCGTCGCGCACGCGCTTCCAGCCGCGACGAGAAGACTGTCGACATGTCCGTGATAGCAACCGATGAATTTCACGATTTTGTCGCGCCCCGTATACCCGCGCGCCAAACGAATCGCGCTCATCGTCGCCTCCGTTCCCGAATTAACGAGGCGCGCGCGCTCGATAGAGGGAACCAAGCGAATAATAAGTTCGGCAAGCGTATTTTCCGCAAGGGTCGGCGCGCCGAAGCTCGTGCCGTGCGAAACCGCGACGTTAAGAGACTCGGTAACGCGCGGATCGCAATGGCCCAGAATCATGGGGCCCCATGAAAG
>CAKVCP010000208.1 GCA_934725735.1 uncultured Thermoguttaceae bacterium | reverse complement strand
GCGCTAAACGTCTGGAATAAAGATTGCTTTAAAGCTACACATTTCAGCATTAGGAATTTAATTATGTCAAGAATTGGTAAAAAACCGGTCGTTCTTCCCGGCGGCGTCACCGTCGATATCAAGAACGACCGCGAGCTCACGGTCAAAGGAGCCAAAGGCGAACTCTCTCAGACCTTCCGTCCCGAAGTGGCTTTGAAATTGTCCGAAGATTCAAAGTCGATCGTCGTTGAGCAGTTGTATGAAACGCGCGTTGCGAACGCTATGCATGGTCTGACGAGAGCGCTTGTTCAGAACATGGTCATTGGCGTTTCTGCCGGATACGAGAAGAAGCTCGAGATTGTTGGTACCGGTTATTTGGCTGCCCTCAGCGGTCAAACTCTTGAAGTACGCGCCGGTTTCGCTAATGAAATTCGACTCACGATCCCCGAGGGCCTTAAGGTTGCTTGTCCCGATCAGATGCACGTCGTCGTCACTGGTTGCGATAAGCAACTCGTCGGCCAGTTTGCCGCCGACGTCCGCGCCGTCCGTCCTGCTGAACCCTACAAAGGCAAGGGTATCAAGTACGAAGGTGAAGCCATCCGTCGTAAGGAAAATAAGACGGCCGGTAAGAAGTAGTATAAAAGTACTATTTCAGATAGTTGACCTGGTTTCACTTACGCTATGCGTATTGCAAGTCAACATGACTGATAGATTAACAAATTACATCCGGTAAGAATATGAAAAAACAACTTCGTCTCAATAAACAACGCCAGACTCGCAAATTCCGAGTCTCGAATGCGGTTAAAAGAGTCAGTACTCGCCCGAGATTGTGCGTTTTTCGTAGTTCTAGGCACATCAGCGCTCAAGTCGTCGACGATTCTTGCGGCAAGACGCTCGCTAGCGCCAGCACTTACGAAAAAGATTTCCGTTCCTCCAACGCTAACGGCGGAAACGTCGCCTCGGCGTCTGTCGTTGGCAAGCTGATCGCCGAAAGAGCTTTGGCCGTCGGCGTTACCGCCGTTGCTTTCGACCGTAAAGGTTATAAGTATCATGGTCGCGTTGCCGCTCTTGCCGACGCAGCTCGTGAAACTGGTCTCAATATTGGCGGTAACTCTGAACAAGAATGAGCGATAGGCAGACGAAAATTTGTCCTTTGGCAAACGATCGTTGAATCGATAGAAACAATCCCGAATAGGATATAAATAAAATGTCCGATAATACACGTGAAAACGTCGAAATCATCGATAAAGTCGTCAAGATTCGTCGATGCTCTGCGACTGTTAAAGGCGGTCGTCGCTTTACTTTCACCGCACTAGTCGTCGTTGGCGATAACAACGGCAAAGTCGCTTGGGGTTATGGAACCGCGAATGAAGTTCCTCCTGCCGTCAACAAAGCAATCCAAGACGGCACTCGAAAGCTAGCTTCCGTCTGTCTCGATAAAAACACTATTCCTCATGCGGTTGAAGGTTCTTTTGGTTCTTCTTCTGTGAAGTTGATCCCCGCGCGTCCTGGTACCGGCGTTATCGCTGGAGCTGCTGTTCGCGCCGTATGCGAAGCCGCTGGAATCAAAGACATTCTCACGAAATCTTATGGAAGCGCGAATTCCACGAACCTTGTTAAAGCGACGATCGTCGCTCTTAATAATCTTCGTTCTAAGGAACAAATTGAGAATTTGCGGGGAGTTAAACTCTAATGAATATCAATACAGTTAACACGGGCGTTAATAAGAACGTTCGTAAAGACCGAGTTGGTCGCGGTCCCGGATCCGGAAATGGTAAGACTGCTGGTCGTGGTTCTAACGGTCAACGTTCTCGTGCTGGTTCCTCTGTTTCGCCGATGTTCGAAGGCGGCCAGAACCCCCTTTCTCGTCGTATTCCGAAGCGCGGATTCAATAATAAAGTCTTTGCCGACGTCGTCGAAAGCGTCGCCCTTAAAACGATCCTGCGAAAGATCGATCCCTCTGTCGAAGTTACTCCTGAAGTTCTCGAACAAAGAGGTTTGATTAAAAGCGCTAAATCCTTCGTCAAACTTATTGGAGCCGACGAGTTGAACGCTGCTTATAAGTTCAAGGTTCATCGCGTTTCCGAAGGCGCCAAGGCTGCGGTCGAAAAGGCGGGCGGTACGATTGAAATTCTTCCTGGTAAGAAGCCGGTCGTCAAGAACAAGATGAAAGTGAAAAAGTAATTTCATCATACTCAAAAGAACGTCCAACGAAGTTGGGCGTTTTTTTTTACTTCTAAATTCGCCAATTTATGTCGTTCCTCCTTGTTTTATTGTAAATAAATATTAAAATTTTTAAAAATCGATTTAATATTTGAAGAAAATATAATAGAAGAAGAAAAATATTATAATTCTGT
>CAKVCP010000207.1 GCA_934725735.1 uncultured Thermoguttaceae bacterium | reverse complement strand
CATATGCCTAAGATGAAGTTAGTCGGCGTTGTTAAAACCGACAAAATGAGTAAAACTCGCCGGGTCGAAATTCCCCGTATTAAGAAATATCCCAAATACGGCAAATACGTTCGTACTCGCACCGTTTGCTACGTTCACGATGAAAATAACGAATCCTCTTGCGGCGATGTTGTCGAGATCGAAGAAAGCCGTCCGACGTCTAAGCTCAAGAGATGGAATTTGGTAAGTATCGTTAAAAAAGCCGATAGTGTCGGCGAATGACGCGGATCGCTCCGTAGCGATAATCGTTGAGCGGTTTAAGCAGAAAAAAGAGAATAAAGAAAGCGAGTAAGAATCATGATTCAAATGCAGACTCGTTTGGAATCCGCCGACAACACTGGCGCTCGTGAATTGCAGTGCATCAAAGTGTTAGGCGGAACCCACCGTCGGACGGCTCGACTCGGAGACATTATTGTTTGCTCTGTAAAGTCGGTCATCCCCGGTAGCCAAATAAAAAAAGGACAAGTCGTTAAGGCGGTAATTGTTCGTACGAAGCAACCTACGCGTCGTCCCGACGGCAGTTACATCCGTTTCGATCGTAACGCCGCTGTCCTTGTCGATAACGATAAGAATCCTCGCGGCACCCGTATTTTCGGCGCCGTCGGTCGCGAACTTCGCGATCTTGGATTCATGAAGATTATTAGCCTTGCTAAAGAGGTGGTCTGAGATGCGTATTAAAACAAACGACGAAGTTGTCGTGCTCTCCGGTAAAGATCGCGGAAAGAAAGGTAAAGTTACGGCTGTCGATCTTGAAGCCTCTAAGGTTACCGTCGAAGGCGTCAACGAGGTCAAACGCCACGTACGTCGCTCCCAGCGCAACATGCAGGGCGGGCGCCTTTCTAAGATGATGCCCGTTCCGGTCGCCAAGGTTATGCTTGTTTGTCCAGCTTGCTCGAAGCCCACGCGCGTTGGTTACAAGTTTGATGAAGAAGGTAAAAAGAATCGCGTCTGCAAGAAGTGTGGCGCCGTTCTTCCTGAAGCGCCGTATAGTAAGAAACGTAACTAAAGGTATCCTAAATGACGCCAAGACTACAAGAAAAATATAACAATGAGATCGTTGCCGATCTCGAAAAGAGACTCGGAAAGACGAATGTTCATTCTATTCCGAAGCTCCAGAAGATCGTCGTTAATATGGGCGTTGGCGAAGCCATCAAGGATAAGAAGAACCTTGAAGAAGCTCTCGACATTCTTACGAACATCACCGGTCAGAAGCCTGTCGTCACCAAAGCTAGAAGGTCTATCGCGAATTTCCGCCTTCGTGAAGGTATGAATATCGGTTGCAAGGTCACCTTGCGCGGCGCTCGTATGTACGAGTTCATGGATCGTTTGATCTCTATCGTTCTTCCGCGTGTTCGCGACTTCCGAGGATTGAATCCTAACAGTTTTGATCGTCGTGGAAATTACAACCTTGGTTTGCAGGAACAGCTCGTTTTCCCCGAACTCAATCCTGACAAGTACACGAAGTCTCAAGGTATGAACATCACGTTCGTCACCAATGTTGACAGCGACGATGAGGCGCGCGAACTTCTCCGCGCTTTCGGCATGCCTTTCAATACCGGAAAAGTGAGCTGATTAAGGGTGATCCAATATGGCTAGTAAATCAAAAATTGCAAAAGGAAATAGAGAGCCGAAGTTCAGCACTCGTCGCGAAAATCGTTGCCAGCTCTGCGGTCGTCCGCGCGCTGTGTATCGAAAGTTTGGTCTGTGCAGAATTTGCTTCCGTAAACTTGCGGATCAAGGACTCATCCCAGGCGTTCAAAAGGCGAGTTGGTAATAAAGGAGAACTGAGCTATGATGACCGATCCCATTGCCGATATGTTAACTCGTATCCGCAACGCTATTAAAGTCGAAAAGTCAATTTTGGACGTCCCTTATTCCAAAATTAAAGAAGGCGTTGTCGACGTCCTGAAGAGAGAAGGTTATGTCTGGAGTTACCAGGTGGTCGAAGGTTCTCCGGCGAACACGATTCGTATTCAACTCAAGTACAGCAACAGCGGCGAACGCGTGATTCGCTCTATCCGCAAGATCAGCAAGCCTGGTCGCCGTTGCTATGCGAGCCCCAAAGATCTCAAGCCCGTTCTCAACGGATTGGGAATTTACGTCCTGAGCACCAACAAGGGCGTCATCAGCGATCGCGAAGCGCGAGAGCAAAATGTTGGCGGCGAAATCATCTGCGAAATCTGGTGATAAATTTAATGAGCGCGCTTTTTAAAAAAGCGCGCTTTTCTTATTGACAAATATCTACGACGCGTAAAATAAAACTTATGCGTATTATGAGATGGAACGCCAGCGATGCGCGTCTCTTCTCATAACAGATATAACGTCGCGCGTTTCAGTAGACGCGTCCGGTTCCCGGATAAATCACAGTCCAGTAACTATTAC
>CAKVCP010000206.1 GCA_934725735.1 uncultured Thermoguttaceae bacterium | reverse complement strand
GCCCGGTTGCGTGCATCTGGGAGTTGAGAATATTCATAAAGTCGGCGCGATCGGCAAACCGGGCTACCGCTGGGAAGCGCGAATTGTCGATGAAAACCGCCAAGAAGTCGCGCAGGGAGAAGTCGGCGAACTCGCCGTCAAGGGCCCTGGAGTCATGCGCGAATATTATCACGATCCGGAAGCGACGAAGGCGACTTTAGCGGACGGATGGCTCTTTACGGGCGACATGGCCTGTAAGGACGAGGACGGGTTCATTTATTTGGTCGACAGAAAGAAGGACGTCGTCATCACGGGCGGGGAGAATCTTTATCCGGTTCAAATTGAAGATTTCCTGCGCCGTCACGACGATATCAAGGACGTCGCCGTTATCGGACTCCCCGACCCGCGCCTGGGAGAGATTGCCGTCGCGATTGTCGAAGTGAAACCGGGTCGCGAACCGAACGAGGAATCCCTCGTGAAATTCTGCGAGACCCTACCGCGATACAAACGTCCGAAGAAATTCATCTTCGACGTCGTGCCGCGCAATCCCACGGGCAAGATCGAGAAGCCGAAGCTTCGCGAAAAATACTGCGGCAAGAGTCTCGTCGCCACGCAAATAGAGCGCTGAGTTCTCTGTTCTTTTTCCCAGGGCCTTCGACTAAGGAGTCGAGGGCCTTTTTGTATTGGTCGTCTTAATCACGGGGGCGCCATGAGAATAATCGGGAAAGGCGGTGACGCATCGGAAGCCGTCGTCGGTCATTTCCGCCACGACGCGAATCGGCACGCCGTAGCGCTCTTCGACGCAAACGTAACGCGTGGAGTCGGAAGATTCGGATCGTACGGAAGCGTCTTGAACCTGCGGACTCCATCGCGTCTTCGCGTCCGTGAGCACGTCGGAAACTTCGTACATAAACCGTTCGCGCGTCCAAAATTCAGGGATCTGAGTTTTTCCGAATTTTACGGCGTCGGGATTCGCGTGCCCCCCTTCCCACCCGCATACGACGGAAAGAGGCTGATCGTCGTTTTGAAACTTGCATCGAACGCTCCCGACTAACGGCTTCCCTTCGAGAATATGACGCGTTCGCTCTTCGTCGACGAGATTGAAGCCCGTGCGAACGCTATTGAGGTCGCGCTGTTCTTGAACGTAAGAATAATATTTAAAAGCTCGACCATACGCGCTCGTCACGGTAATAACCGCGTGGCTTTGATCGGCAAATTTCTTCATCTTTCGCGGATTTCGATAACAATCCCAATTGGTCACGGTCATCGCCGTGACGCGCCCATATCGGTCGATTCTTCTGGAAAAAGTCGTCATCCGCCTATTCCTTATGCTGATAATAACAACGCTTTACGAGTCTTGTTACTTCAAAACACGTTCCTTAGACGATAACAACAGAAGCAAAATTCGCGCCAAAGCCAGATAAAAAAAAACGCGCTCCTGCGAGGAAGCGCGCTTGCAAAACACTTTTACGAAATTATTAAAGTCGTCCAAGTCCGACAAGACGACGAACTTTGTCGTAAGTCTCTTCGGCGATTGGGCGAACCGCGTCGCGACCGCGATCAAGCGTCTCGTCGACAAGACCAGACTTCATAATTTCGGCAAACTTATCTTGGAGCACGGTCAACTTCTCGACGAGAAGTTCCGCGACTTCTTTTTTCAGGTCGCCGTAACGCGCGTCCGCGAAATGTTTCTCCGTCTCTTCGATCGTCGTGTCGGAGAAGCACGCGTAAATCGTCAACAGGTTCGAAACGCCGGGCTTATTCTCTTCGTCGAATTTCACGAACGTGTCGGAGTCCGTAACCGCGCCCATGATCTTTTTGCGAATCGCCTTTTCCGGGTCGTTCAGGAAGATGGAGCCGCGAGGATTCGCCGCGCTCTTACTCATTTTCTTATCGGGAGAGAGAAGATCGCGAATCTTCGCCCCAACTTTCGGAATAAGGGGCTCGGGAACCACGAAGGTTTCGCCATACTTCGCGTTGAAACGCTGCGCGAGATTACGCGCAAGTTCGACGTGCTGCTTCTGATCGGCTCCCGTGGGAACGTACTGCGCGTTATACAGAAGAATATCCGCCGCCATGAGGACGGGGTACGTGAAGAGACCGCAACCAATCTCTTTCTTGCCTTCCGCCTTCGCTTTGAACTGAGTCATTCTCGAAAGCTCGCCAATATAGGCGGAACATTCAAGGATCCACGAAAGATTGGCGTGTTGAGGAATCTCCGACTGAACGTAGATATGATTCTCCGTTGGGGAAACGCCGCAAGCCAGATACATGCCGACAATTTCGCGAACGCGTCTGTGCAACGTCTCAGGCTCCTGAGGAACCGTGATCGAGTGCATGTCAGGCACAAAAAGGAACGTCTCGTAGTCCTTCTCGTAATTCACTACCTGACGAATACCGCCAATATAATTCCCGATCGTTAACTCGCCGCTGGGTTGAAGCCCCGTCAATAGTCTTTTGTTCATAACTCGGCCTTCTCT
>CAKVCP010000205.1 GCA_934725735.1 uncultured Thermoguttaceae bacterium | reverse complement strand
TCGCAAATCGGTGAAGTAGTTGTCCTCGAGATGGCAGACCGAGCACCCGATCTCTTCGCTGTCGAAGAGCTTCTTACCGCGACGCGCCGATTCGCTCAGCTCTCCGTCGACAAGACGCGGACTCGGCATGGGCTCAAGCGCCTTCAGATATTCGTCGACGCAGCATGCGTTCTCTTCCTTATACGTCGTGAAGAGGATGTGCACGAACCCCGCGCGCACCGCGACTTCGCCGTCCGCGCGAATACCCGTAATCATGCACGGGGGAGTCTCGTGCGCGAGGAGCATGCTTTTGGTGTTCTTGAGGTTTCCGGTTCCGTCGTTGAGGAGGTCCCAGTTGAAGCCGTCGGCGCGCGCGTCGGGGTGGCACGTCACGCAGCTGAGCCAGTTTTCGAAGCACGCGGTCGCGTCGTGGAAGATGATTTCGCCGCGTCTGCGCATCGTCAAGACGGGGCGTTCTCCCAGTCTTGCGAAAGCGCGTTCGAAGACGACGCCGCGCATTGGGACGCGCGAAACCAACGGAGTGAACCGCAGAGGCGCGAGGCCGTCGCATTCGGCGAAGAGGGCTTCTGAGGCGGCGGTTTCTTCGTCGGCGAGGGGGTTCTTAACGACGATCGGAACGCCGTCGGGCTCCTTGTCGAGCACGCCTTCGCGCCGCGCCGCCTCTTCCGTCACGGGAGGTTTCTCCTGGCGGACGTACGAGTCTTCGAAGTGGCTGAAGGGGGGATTCAGGCGGAGGGTCGAGCGGCAGATCGCATCTTCGAAATACGCGAGCGCGTAGACGTCGTCGCCGCGCGCGATTAGTTGACGCAAGCCTTTGAAGCCGAACTTAACGCGCAAGCGCATCGGAAGTTGCACCTCTCCGGCGGCGAAGGTTTGGTAAGAATACGCGCCGTAGCCGGGACGCGCCCATTCGGGGCGAAGATTGATCTTTTCGATGAGGCTCTTCAATGGGAGATAGATGAGTTCGTCGGTTCCGGCGATCGAGACGATCAGTCGCTCGCCGTCTTCGGAGATCGCGACGCCCCAGGGGTTCCCGGAGCCGAGCTCCGCGTCGTCGAGGAAGTAGATTTCCGCGAGTTTCTTCTCGTCAAGATCGACGCACAAGACGCAGTTTTCGGAGATCCATCCCCCGGAAACTTGGCTCGTGATCGACGTGTAAGAGCAGCTCACGCCGGAAATGAAGGCGTATTTTCCGTCGGCGGTGATCGCGACGTCGTGGAGAAGGTTGTGTTGGTTGTTGAGTTCGACGACGGAGAGTTCGCCGGACGTCAGGTCGATAATACGCACGTTGGCGTGGGTGTAATTGAGGTTCGCGGGCATATCCGTGATGCGGTTGGCGATCACGAGCTTGTCCTTCGCGGGTGTGAGTTCGAAGGCGTATGGTTCGCGTCCCGCTTCCCATTCTCGGGTCGTTTCGAGAGTCGCGGCGTCGACTTCGCGAACGATTCCGGCGAAGCAGTTGGCGACGTAGAGGAACGTTTTTCCGTCGACTTCGCGCGCGGCGACGTCGGTCGGAGAGTGCCCGACGGGGGCGGCCTGAGCGATCGTCATCGGCTTGATATCGCGCCCTTGTTCGTTTTTGGCGGCGATCTCGACGATCGCGATTCGCCCTTTGGCGTCGCCGCCGACGATGGCGAGTCGTTCTTCGCCTGGAAGGAACGCGAGTTTCGAGGGATTAAAGGGTAGTTCGATCTTTTCGGAAGGAGAGGAGCCGTCGAGAGGAACGCGCATCAGGGCGCTCGCGTCGCCGCACGCGACGTAGAAGTATTCCCCTTGGGCGTCGAGGACGAAGTCGGTCGGGCCGAGGTAACGCTCGCCGTCGCGTCCGATTTCTTCGGGCAGGGTATCCCCGGCGACGGCGGAATAGGGAGAGGCGACGCCTTGAGCGGCGACGCGGCGAGAGTCGTTTGAAGTCGCAAACAGGAGGGCGAAGACGAGCGCAACGCTTAAATAGCGTAAAACGCCGCGCGCCAGTTGTGGAATCGTTTTCATCGTCTAAAACCTCGAAGAAACCCCGACGCGTCGAGCGTCGCGGCGAAAATTCGTTCAAAATTTTTTCCATTATACACGAAAGGGAATATTGGGGACAAGTTCCCCCCCTATAAAAGAAGAAAGAGGGACGAAAAAAAGCGTCTTCTACTGGACTATTTCGCGGGATGTTGTTACAATTAAAGGCGCTAGAGAGAATCGCTCGGCGATTTTCTTGAAACGATATTGTTCGCTCGGCGACGAGCGATTAGCGGATACCCTGCGCCCAGAAAAAGGCGCGATTCTTTATGGAAGAAGCATAGTATTATGGAACTGCACGAACTGATTCAATCGTTGAAGACCGACGGCGGAAAGATTGTTATGGTAGTCTCCGACGGTATCGGCGGCCTCCCGCTGCAACCGGGCGGATTGACCGAACTTGAAGCGGCGAACACCCCTAACCTTGACGCGCTTGCGAAGAAAGGCGTCTGCGGCATGTCGCTTCCGATTCTTCCCGGCATTACCCCCGGTAGCGGCCCCGGTCACCTTGGCCTCTTTGGATA
>CAKVCP010000204.1 GCA_934725735.1 uncultured Thermoguttaceae bacterium | reverse complement strand
CGATCGGCAAATGCAAGACGCCTGAAGAGCGCGAAGCCAAGAAGGAAGAAGGACGTCTCGTTCGCGAGAAGCTCGTCGGCGTTCAGCAGATTCTCAAGGAAATCGAAACGGAACTCGACGCCGTTCAACGCTCCATTCCGAATATGGCGCACCCGGACTGTCCCGTCGGAGACGACGACACGAAAAACACGGTCGTCGCGTACGGCAAGACCCCGTTGCCGCAGTGGCCCGAAGGGTTCAAACCCCTCGATCACGTCGAACTCGCGGAAAAGCTTGATCTCATCGACTTTGAAGGGGGAGCGCGCGTCGCGGGCGCGGGCTTCTATTTCCTGAAGAACGAAGCCGTTTTGTTGGAATTGGCGCTCGAACAGTTCGCCGTGAACAAACTCGTCCAAAAGGGTTTTGTCCCGACGATCACCCCCGACTTGGCGAAGAACAGCGTCCTTCAGGGAACCGGTTACATTCCGCGCGGGAACGAAACGCAGATCTATTCGATCGAAAACACCGACCTGAGCCTAATCGCGACGGCGGAAATCACCCTCGGCGGACTTCTCGCCAACGAGACGATCGACGCGGAGAAGCTCCCTTTGAAGTTCTGCGGCGTCAGCCACTGCTTCCGTACGGAAGCGGGCGCCGCGGGTCGCGCCTCGCGCGGACTCTATCGCGTTCACCAATTCTCCAAGGTCGAAATGTTCGTCTTCTGCCGTCCTGAGGAGAGCGAAGCGTTCCATCAAGAGCTCCTCGGAATCGAGCGCGAAATCTTCGACGAACTCGAAATTCCCTACCAAGTCGTCGACACGGCGACGGGAGACCTCGGCGGCCCCGCGTATCGCAAGTACGATATCGAAGCGTGGATGCCTGGTCGCGACGCGTACGGCGAAGTCACGAGCACGTCGAACTGCACGGACTACCAGGCGCGCCGTTTGAACGCGCGTTTCAAGGTCAAGGGCGAAAAGGGAACGAACTTCCTTCACACCCTCAACGGCACGGCGGTCGCGATCAGCCGCGCGCTTCTCGCCGTTCTCGAGATGGGTCAGCAGCCCGACGGTACGATCGTCGTTCCGAAGGCGCTGCGTCCTTACGTTCCCTTCGAACGTATTCTTCCGAAGAACTGAACTAAGAACTGAAATCACGTCGCGCCGCGTCCTTTTCGCGCGGCGCGATTCTTTGGAGTTCCATCGTGTTTGACGCGTCCCTTCCTTTCGGTTTGCTCTCGTTTCCGCAGATTTGGCTTGCGATTCCTCTTGCGCTCGCCTTCTCCTTCAGCTATGCCGCCACTCGTTCCGAAAACGCCTTCGTCATCGTCTCAAGCGCGTTAAAGAACTTTTTTTGGCTTTGTGTTTTCCTCACGCTCGTCGGCGTCCTTCTCTATTTTGCGGTCTAACGGCGTAAAATAGTTTCCGCGCAGCGTCTTCGCGCGTTCCTCCATTAAACGCGCGTCATATTCCCCCCGCTAAGCGCTCTCTGGGCGACTAACGCATGATCGACGGCGTCCAGCGGCGCAGGAGTTCGCCATGTCGTCCAAAAACAACGCGTTTCGACGCGCTTTTCTTCCCATTATGCGCTTTTGCGGCGCCATCACTCTAGGAATCGTCCTCATGATCGCCCTTGCCGTCGTCATGAGCTGGGCGACTTTCCTCGAACGCGACATGGGAACGCCCGCCGCGCAATTCGTCGTCTACGCCTCTCCATGGTTCTATCTTCTCGTCGCCGCGCTATGCGTCAACATCGTCTGCTCCGCGATCATTCGCGTTCCCCGAATCTTCCAACGCGTCGGGGGAAAAAGACGCGTCTCGTCCCTCCTCTTTCCCTTCTTCCTCGCGCACTTGGCAATCGTCCTGCTCGCGATAGGATGCCTTGTCACCGCCAATAAGAGCTCCAAAGCCCGCGTCGTCATCCCCGAAGGCACGGCGGCGGAAAAGGCGGTCGACGTCGACTCGCGTTCGATCGAAATCGCCCTCAATTCCATCGACGAGCCAAGCGCCGTTACGAACATTGACCTCCCCTTCTCAGGCGGACCGATGAACTGGCGAAACTTCGAATCTCTCGAACGATGGGAGGAAGAAGTCGCCAAACCGATTCTCGACCAGAAGGGGGAGAAGAAATTCTTCAACCGCCTCGGCAAAAAAGCCTCCGCGCTAAGTCAACGCTTCGCCTACCGCGCCGCGCTCCTCGGCAAGCGCAATCACCCCGGCGTCTTGTACGACAAAGACGGACTCAAGATCGAAGCCCTCGAATACGCCGTCAACGCCGATTACGCCCCCGTCCCGGATCTCAAAGGAACGATTCAGACGCGCGACCCCGACGGAAAAACCCGCGATCTTCCCCTCCTCGTCACCCTCCCATTCTCCGGTTCGTTCCTCGGCGGAGATCCCCTCGCGACGACTCGAAAATCTCAGCGCGTCACCCTCGACGACGGAATTCGATTCACCTATGTCGTCGCCGACTCTGAAGCCGAACTCAACGCCTTCCTCCAACTCGTCCCGAAAAATGGCGAAACGGACCGCCTTCTCCTCTCCCTTGACTCGCAAC
>CAKVCP010000203.1 GCA_934725735.1 uncultured Thermoguttaceae bacterium | reverse complement strand
GATCACGTTTGATTCGATTCCCGGCAAGGTTATTGACGGCGAAGTCGTAAAGGTAAATCTTTACCCTGAAATCGTCTGGATGTCTTCCGCTAAAGATTACGTGACCCTTGTTAAAATCAAAGAGAATATCGAAGAACTTCGTTCTGGTTTAACAGCTCAGGTTCGTATTATCGCGGATGAACAGAAAGACGTTTTAATGGTTCCCGTTCATTGCGTGACCGAATATGGGAACAAGACTTATTGCGTCACCTATAAAGACGGCGTGTGGGGATATAAAGAAGTTCTCTTAGGCGCGTCTAATGAAAAGCAAGTCATTGTTTTAGCGGGTCTGAACGAAGGGGATCAAGTTGTTAGCGGGGCGCGAAATTATCGCGTCAATGTGACTTTCCCAGATCCTAGCGCGCCTTCCGACTTCGAGAATAACGAGATCTACCAACAGAAACTTGCCGAAAAGGAAGCCGAAAGAGAAAAGAACGCGAGCATTGAAACTGGCGTTGGCGACTCGACGGTCGCGGGCGGTCCCGGCGGCGGCATGCCTAGGGGCGGTATGGGCGGCCCCGGCGCGGAGGGTATGTCTGTCGGTATGCCCGGAATGGGAAATCAGGGGGGCGGCGCTCCTAGAGGCGCGGGCGGTCCTGGCGGCCCTGGCGGCGCGGGCATGAGTCCGGAAATGATGAGCGCTATTGCTGAAAAGATTAAGTCCGGCGAAATTCCTGCCGACGTTTTGAATCGTCTTCCGGGCGGCATGGGTAAAGGCCCTGGAAGGGGCGGCGCCCTCTCTGCCGACGAAGCTGAGGAACTGCAAAAGAGACGCGAAGAAGCGATTGTTTATGCTAAAACAATTGAGGAACGTCTCGCGCATGACGCTCAAATTGCCGATATCGAGCCGTTCTTTAATCGCACCGTTATGGAAATGCAGCGCGAATTGCTTGCCGCAATCGACTCCAAGACGTCTGCTTTGCAAGCGCGAATTGCCGCCAGACAAAGCGAAATTACAAGGCGCCAAGAAGAGATCGAACTTTTGCAGAAGACGTCTAACGCTGTGAAAAATGGCGAAGCCGAGGTTGTCTCTTCAACTGACGGCGAGAGCGTCGACGAGAAGATCGAACGTCTCACAAAAGAGATTCAGGCTCTTCGCGGAGAATCCAACGTTCCTGTCCTTGAACGCGTCGCCTATTTGGATCAAATCGATTGGAGCAAGTACGTCAGCGGGAATGACGTGACCAAGGAAGCGATTACCTTCTTGTCGGAAAGTTCGGACGATCTATTCGAGTCTCTCTTCCCCAATTCTCAGGCTTTGGACGTCGTTGAGAAGGAAAGCTCTAGCGAAAACGCCGCAGCGGCGGATGGAGACGTTCTCGTCTCCGCTTCCGGAGGCGACTCTGCGTCGAGTGGAACTGTCGATTATAGCGCGTTCCTTCCTCTCTTTGAAGTTTGGGATACCAATCGCGACGGACGTCTCAAACCGACCGAATTCGTAATCGGCTTCTTCTCTGACCGCAAAAGTTTCCAAGATTCCGAATCGGACGAATCGATTGACGAGCTTTTCGCCGAATATGCCGGCAGTAGCGAACCCGGAATCGATGATTCAGTCGAGGCGACGGCGATTTCGGAAATTCCTATGGAAGATTGCTTAGTCGTTGCGGACAGAATTCTTCGTGAGCGAGCTGATGCGGCAAGCGGTTCCGTTAGAAGGAACGCAGGTCCTCGCGGAGGAAACGGCGTACTCGGAGGTCTCCAAGGCGCTCCGAAGGATTTACCCGCAGGCGCTCCTGACGCCGCTGGAAATGGCGGACCTCAGAATGGCGAATTTCCTCCGATCGCGGGTATGAATCGCCCTGAGGAAGAACCTAAAGGTTTGGACATGCCTTCGGCTCCCGAAGGCGCCCCAAAGGCTGAGCCTATTAAAGATCTGTTTGAAGCTAGCTCGATTAAGCAGGCTGTCGCCTTCTACCTCGATCGAATGGACTTCAATAACGACGGATTCTTGCAGAAGACGGAATTCGTTAAGGGATATCACGAGATTAAGGACACGGCAGGAAAGCTATTTTTGACTAAAAGTACGCTCAATGCCGTCGGCAATAGTTCTCCAATGGGATTTGGTCCGCCTCCAATGTAATAGCTAGCGAGTAATTAGCTGTTATAGATACGTATTTATCCCATTTCCTTTTGTAGAGAAAGTTCATGTTTGAAAAAAAGAAGAACGAGTCTTCTGGAGCGTCCGAGAAAGGTCCTCTTTTCGCAGCAAAACTTTCCGGCGTGAAGCGCGAATATGTGCTAAAAGGCGAGACCGTCTACGCTCTTCGCGGCGTCGATCTGGAAGTGCCCATTGGGGACTATGTCGCCATCATGGGCGCGTCTGGGTCTGGCAAGAGTACGATGTTGAACCTTCTGGGATGTCTTGACCGACCTACTCATGGCAAAATATGGCTGGGCTCTGACGACGTTACGTCCTTAGACGACGATAAGCTTTCCGAGATTCGAGCGACTCGCATTGGGTTTGTCTTCCAGTCGTATAACCTGATTCAGCAACTTACGGTT
>CAKVCP010000202.1 GCA_934725735.1 uncultured Thermoguttaceae bacterium | reverse complement strand
TATAGCTCAGTTGGTAGAGCAATTGACTCTTAATCAATGGGTCGTGGGTTCGAGTCCCTCTGGAGGTACTTTTATTTATGCCTCTATAGCTCAGTTGGTAGAGCAATTGACTCTTAATCAATGGGTCGTGGGTTCGAGTCCCTCTGGAGGTACTAGCACAGGTTTCTGTGCTTTTTTTATTTCTTGACAGAACAATAAAAAAACATGGACTCGCCTTCGAGACTCGTCCATGTGCTTGAATGAAGAAAAAGAGCTTAGTCTTTATCCGTCAAAACTTTAGAGAGCTTATACTCGATACTGTCGCAGAGAGCGATCCAACTCGCTTCCACCACGTTCTCACTAACCCCAACGGTACCCCATCGTTCCTCGCTATCTTTACTTTCGATGATAACTCTTGTCGTTGCGGCTGTAGCGGCGTCTGAATTTAATACGCGAACTTTATAATCGATAAGCTTCATTTCGCCAAGTTCTGGGTAAATCGGTTGAAGCGCCTTGCGCAAAGCGTTATTCAACGCGTCGACAGGACCGTCCCCTTCGGCGACGACATGGCGTATTTCACCGCGACGTCCTACGCTTAACTTGACCGTTGCGACGGTTGAGTTCGTCGTTAAGCTCTCGTTTACAACGGTCACCACGACGCTTGTTTGGTAATTGATCCGCTTGAAGCTTGGACGAAATTCCCCCTTGATCTTGCGAACCAGAAGTTTGAACGATCCGTCGGCAGCCTCGTACTGATACCCTTGGCTTTCCTTTTCGGAAACCGCGTCAAGTATCTTCTTGATCGTTTCAGAATCTAGCGCGCCTTGATCTTCAAGATGATATTTCTTAGCGCAAGCAAGAATATTCGACTTACCGGATAATTCACTCACAAGAATGCGACGCTCGTTGCCAACCACCGAAGGATCGATATGCTCATAGGATGCGGTGCAACGGTTAATCCCGCTGACATGCATCCCCCCTTTGTGAGCGAACGCGCTCTTTCCTACAAACGGTTGTCTGATATTCGGATTGACGTTGGTCAACTCGTAAAAGAAGCGCGAAAACTCTGTCAAACATTCGATGGAATGGGGACGCAGGAGGTCGTAACGTCCGCCTTTTTTGAGCGCCAAATTCGCCGCGACGACAAGAAGATCCGCATTGCCACAACGCTCCCCTAGACCGTTCATCGTACCCTGCACCAAGGTGGCGCCCGCGTCGACGGCGGCAAGAGAATTCGCAACAGCCAAACCGCAGTCGTTATGCGCATGGATCCCCAACTTGGCCGAAACGCCCGAAGACTGCGCGACTTCATTTAACGCGGAAAGCGCCTGTCTAACGCCTTCGGCAACCTCTTCAGGCGTCGAACCGCCGTTCGTATCGCACAGCGTTATCGTTCCTGCGCCCGCCTTGAACGCCGCGCACAAGGTTTCGAGCGAATACTCGGCGTTGTCTTTCCAGCCGTCGAAAAAGTGTTCCGCGTCATAGAAGACTGTCTTGCCGGACTCAACGGCAAAACGAATCGTTTCTTCAATCATCGCAAGGTTTTCTTCAGGCGTTACGCAAAGGGCCTCGTGCGCCTGAAAGAGGGACGATTTCCCAACGATCGTCAAGATCGGCGCGCTACAGCCGACAAGCGCCCCCAAACCGGCGTCTTGATCCGCGCGCATCCCCTTACGTCTTGTCATTCCGAAAGCGCAAACTTGCGCCGACTGAAGGCGGGTTTTCCCAATTTGCTCAAAATAAGACTTGTCTTTCTCATTCGAGGCGGGATATCCTCCTTCAACATAATCAATCCCCAGCTCGTCGAGGCGCGACGTCGCGACTAGCTTGTCGTTTAAGGAAAACGTAACGCCTTCAGTCTGGGCGCCATCTCTAAGCGTCGAGTCGTATAATTCTATGCGAATTGGAGACATAAATACCCTCTTAAAGGAACATTAGTCCTCTACAAAAATCAAAGGGACAGAATGAAAGTACCAGTTATAACGAAAATCCGTGCTATCGAAGCTAAATATCTTATAAAGAATATTGTCTACATAATAGCACGGACGACAGAAACGGAATTCGAAAGTTCTAAACGTTTTAGAAAGTTTCTTCCGAGAACTCCTTCACCAGGTTATCGCGCCCCGTCTCACCGTGCGCTTTGTCCACAATAACCGCCGCGCAGCGTTCGCTGAGGCTTATGACGCTTACGTTGACGTTTCCTTCGCCAAGCGTGCGGAACATGCGATAAGCAAGGCCAGTGTGACTGCGCAATCCGGCGCCGCGGACAGTAAGCTTGGCCGCGCGGCTATCATATTCGGCGCTGCAATGGAACGTATCGCACAATTCCTGCGCGACTTTCATCACGGCGTCAAGCTCGTCGCGCGGAATCGTAAACGTTATATTCGCCAAATTATCGCGTCCGACGCTCTGAACGATCATATCGACGATGATTCGACCTTCGGCGACGCGATCGAAGACTTTCGCCGCAAGTCCCGGACTATCGGGAAGAGCGTAAAGGGTGACTCGCGCCTGAGCCGCGTCGAGATCGATCGACTCGACTACCACGTCTTCCATTCCGGTAAGATGCGAAATGAGACGCGCGGAAGCACGTTTGTCCAAAGAAGCGGGGGACGCCGCGACAGCGCCTCGCACGTTGCTCTCCTCGGGGGTCGGAGCT
>CAKVCP010000201.1 GCA_934725735.1 uncultured Thermoguttaceae bacterium | reverse complement strand
GGTCTTGGCAGATCGCGTCGAAATTGTCCAAGACGCGCACAAGACGCTCTTGCGTCGATAACGACGGGAGGGGGATAGGAAAATCTTTAATCATCTGGGCGTTAAGGTTCGACTGAGTTCCCTGCCCTAACGATTTCAACTTCAAATAATTCTTACACAACCAATGATACACGTATCGATACAACGCTTTGGAAGGGTCTATTTCCAAATTACAACACGCCTGGTTTGTGGTTAGTTCAATCTTGTTGATAGCGACCTTGCCCGCCGTCGCACCATACATCGCAACGATAACGCAGTTTTTAGGAATCCACTTAGCCGACGAGTTTTTTAAACCTTCCTCTGTAATTCGAATTGAAACGTCATAGATATCGTTCCAATCAACTTCTTGCGTGCGAAGCCACGGAATATCCCCGCCATAATATTCAGCGACGCCTGCTTTTGGGGTTCCGCCGGAAACAACACTCTTGCAAATCTCCCCCAACCGCGCCGACTCCGCTACCCCCGGCTCGAAGCTCAAGAGCTTATCCCGGTAATACTCGTACTGCCGCTTCCGCGCCGTAAGCTCCGCCGTAAGCTCCGCCGTAAGCTCCGCCGTAAGCTCCGTAAACGCGTCTAGGATTCTCACTATCTCGCGCTGGATTGACAGCGGGGGGAGAGGGATTAGCAGATTCGAAACAGTATCTCTCGGCAGGCGAGGAATACTAGCTCTTCTTACTTTACTACTTAAAAGATGTTGGTTAGCTAAAAGGAAGTGGTATACATATCTAGGCAACAAACTTTCACCACAAACAATTGGGTAGCAATCGTCAGCGGCCCAAAAATCTATTTCGCTGTAACCAATTTCCCCAGCCGCTCCTGCTCCTATCACAAAGGGCGTATTAGCTTTGAAATTTGACGCATTGTGAAACCCAAGCGGCGTAAGACAATTCTGATAGACAGGATAACCGTCGCTTTGGGTTAAATCGCTTCTAACAACTCTTCGTCCTCTATCGACAAGAGCCACTTCTCCAATAGCCTTATACTCGATCCCCTCCGGGCATAATTCTTGAATCAACGCGTCAATTTTACTCATGGGGGGAGCCTATTTGGAACTAAAGGACTGAAGTTAAATGCGGCAGGAAAAAGCTTTTGCGACTCGGCGGGGGCGCGGTCAGACGGCTTCGAGATCGGCGACGAGAGGTCGATCTTTTCGCGCCTATCCGGCTTCTCCACGTACGTCGCCTTAATTAGAATGAAAAGAGCGCGTAGCGTCAAGCCTTTTCCCCAAGAAAGGGCTTTCGCCACGCCTAAAGCTCGCGCAACGGCGCCCTCTAAGTCTTCCGTCGTCGACAAGTTTGACCTAGACGCTACTCTTCCGCAAAGACGCGCGACTCAATAAAAAGAAACGTAAGAGACAAAGAAAGAAAAAGCCTCCCTAAATCGCGCGACTCAGGGAGGCTTCTTCTTTATCTCATGACGCCGTCAAGGCTTACAGTTCGACGTCGAGCTTTGTTTTCAGCGTCTCAGCGAGCGGGAGAGGCCCGTAAAAATCGGCGTAATTCGTCGCAATCGCGGTCTCCGCAGCGTCGTCAAGTTCGTCTAAGACGGCGAGTTCGAGGGTCGCGAACGCTTCGTCAGTCTCCAGAAGCGCGGACGAACGCGTTTGAGGCTCCGTTTGATAGAGCGAATCTCGACCGTCCCCCTTCGTCGCGCCAAGCGCGGGCAAGACGTTCGCAAGGTCGTTCGCGTTCACCATATCGTTCAAGTCCACGTCGAAAACGCGGTATTTGAGCTGATCGATTTCGTCCACGCGCGACCCTAAGAGGGAGATGACAAGACCCATGTCGTTCGAGTTGACCATGCCGTTGTCGTCCGCGTCGAAGACGTACGGATAATAGGAGATCGACGTCGGAGCGCTCGCCGACGCGACCGTCGAACCGTTGATAGTCTGCGCGCTCGCCTTCGCGGAAAAGCCCGCGTTTAACGCTCTCAACACGCCGTCGGAGGGTAACGCGACCCCCTCGCCGGGCATGAACTTCATCCGACCAAGAAGAACCCAGCCGTCCGAATCCGCCGCGCCGGAGCCCGTCGCCGTAATCGTCGCGACGCCCCCGTCCGCGCTATAACGAATCGTATAGCCCGTCGCACTCTCGACGTCCGAAAGCGTGAAATAGGTCGCGTTGTAATTGAAAGACAACGACGCCGACGTCACCCCCGCGCTACCGTCCGCGCGAGCCCACACGTCGACATAGAAGCAGGACCATTCGTCAAGCCACGTTCGTTCCGTCGAAACCGCCGTCGCGTAACTCGAGCCCGCCGCGCTCGACAAAGACTGTAGCACGAAATCCACCGACCCGCTCGCGCTTAGCGACGAGCTGTTGAGCGCCACGCCGAGCGTCTTATCCTGCGCCCAAATGAAATCGAGAGAATTATTGCCGCTATCCGCCGCCGCAAAACTCGTAAAGAACGCTTTGTTCGCGTCAAGGGAAAGCGCCTGCGTTTGCGCAACGCTCAGCGCCACGCTCGAATCGCCAAGAAGCGATATTACCGAAGCCGCCCCCGCGCTCGTTCCAACGACGACGCCAAGATCGGAATATCCGTCCCCGTTAAGATCGCCGACAGAAAGCGTTCCGAGCGTCTGCGCGGTCGACAAGAGCGTTCGTC
>CAKVCP010000200.1 GCA_934725735.1 uncultured Thermoguttaceae bacterium | reverse complement strand
TTGGGTTAAAGCTTCCGCTCCCGCCATTGCCGCTCGTCGCGCCGTTTACGAAAAACTCAATAATCGTGAGGCCGTAACCCTTCTTTTCAACCGTATCGCTCCTCGTTACGTCGAGCGTTGCGGCGGTTACACCCGTATTTACAAGCTCGCTAAGCCCCGTCTTGGAGACGCCGGTAAGCAGGCGATCATTGAATTCGTCGGTGAAAACGATCGTCGCAACGTTGTCGCGACTTCCGTCGTCCCCACCGTTGAATGATCTCAATTGACCACTAGACGCCGGTCTAAATAAGACGCTCGTTTCGGGCGTCTTTTTTATTTATTCGGCGATAGACGCGCGCTTTGATTTTTCTTCATAAAAACTTCTCGGGAAATCCTATGAACCAATCTTCCTCCACCGAAAAGTATTTTGATTATCTGCAAGCCGTTAAGGAGCTTTGCGGCAATCTCTGCCATTCGCTTCGGGTCTTTCGTTCGATCAAGATCGACGAGGTTGGTTTCGCTCTCGCTCATGCTCAAAACAAAGAGTCGCGATTTGGACGATGGGCGTCGATGACCCCCCTTCGTTTTGAAGACGGCGCTCTTGCGATTCGCGTGACTCGTCCCATCAAAGCGCGGCGCCTTGGCAAAGTTTTTACCGTCGGGACTACCGAACGCTATTATAAAACTCCCCGCGTTCTTTCCAGGGACGGCAAAACAGAACTAAAATATATTCTGACCATTGTTCAACCGAGGTTCCATAACCTTTCCGTAGAAGAAAAAATCGACACCCTCATTCACGAGCTCTATCATATCAGCGCCGATTTTAACGGAGACGTGAGACGTTTTCCCGGAAGAAATTGGCAACACGGTTCCAAAGCGCGCTATAACTTAATTTGTCAGACGCTGCGCAAAGAATGGCTTCAAAGCGATCCCGAACCTCGATATTACGAATTTCTGCAATGGCGATTCAACGAGTTGCTCGAGAAGTTCGGCGGGATTATCGGATATACCTATCCGAAAATCAAGTTGGTCGAAATCTCCAAAGAAGAGGCGATTCGACTTAATCCCAAGTTGCGACAATGACTCTGCGCGAGTAAAATCTTGTCATTGTGAATAATTTTTGCGTTTGCGCTGGTAAGTTTATTTCTCGTTGGTAACGACATGATAGTATATGAGGGCGGTCAACTCGATCGCGCTGAATTTTCCGAAATCGTCAAGGACATCAAAACGATTTCCGACCGTTACGGAGCGACATTGGTCAAAAGCGAACTGATTCAACCCGATAAGGGGCTTCGGAACGTCGATTTTATCTTTTTATTTCGGTCTTTCCCCCATGAATTCTTACAGAGCGACGTCGAGGAATTTCGAAGGATTTCGCCTCTCGCGCCGATTGTCGTCGTCGCGGGTAAGTTTTGCGAAGGAGAGGATTATCACGGCGAACTTTTTTCCGGGACGCGGCGGTTTTATGTCGACGACTGGCGTTCTTATGGTCGGGAGGAATTTGAGAATTTCTTTCGTGGAAAAGGACTTTTCATGGAATCGCCCCTTACGCCGACGTCGGAGCTTCAAGAGTATCGTATCTCTTCGCGGCGAGAGTGTGGGGATCGAGGCTCCATTCTCCTTTTAACTGACGATGAGAGAATAGCGACTCTTTGTCGCGAGACGATCCCTCATGAGTCGCTTTGCGTCATAGACGGCCTGTTTTCTACGAACGCGGAGGGCGCGCTTCGCTTGAATGTGAATCCGACGCGCGTAATAGTCGACGCGGCGGAGCTTTCCGATCGGCGGGTACCGGGGAAGATTGCCGAGCTTTGTAAACTTTACCCATCGGCGACAATCATCCTATTGGGATTTGCGCCGACGGAGACAGAACGCCGCGCGTTCCAGACTCCGGAGTATGAAGGGAGGGTCAACGTCGTCGCCAAGCCATTTAATCTATGCGATCTCTTCTAGCGAATTCAAGGAGACTGACAAATATTTTGTCAAAAGGGGGCTTTGTCAAGTTGTATTTGTTTCGACACGACTTGTCTAACGTATATTTTAAATTAAAATAATAGGGTTAAAGAGGACGAAACGCGCGCTTAGTGAGCCTTGCGCGTACTATTCCGCAAGACAGGAGAGAAGAAGGTTATGCCTGTAGAACGCGAACAGATAGACCGAGCCGAACAGATACGCAACGGACTCGATCAGTTGAAGGTTTCGTTAGACTACGACGCGAAGAAGAAAGAGATCGAGGAGCTTGACGCGCAGATGACGGAGCCCGGCTTCTGGGACGATCAGGAGAAAGCGCAGAGCGTCGTCGCTAAAATCAAAGCGCTGAAGACGCTCGTGCGTCCGATGGACGAAATTCTGAACGAGCTTGACGAACTCGACGTTTTTTTTGAGCTGGGACGCGAGGACGAAGAAACGGCTGCGGAAATTCCCGCCAAGCTCCAAGAGATTGAAAAGACGCTGGGCGATTTGCAGACCGCCGCGCTTTTGAACGGTCCTTTTGACGCGAATGACGCGATTCTTACGATCAATGCGCGCGACGGCGGAACCGACGCCAACGACTGGGCTGAGATGCTGCTGCGCATGTATATTAACTGGGCGCAATCGCGCGGGTATCAGGTTGAGCTTCTCGACCGTCAGGACAACGAAGAGGCGGGTATTAACAGCGCGTCGTTGATGGTGCGCGGGCCGATGGCTTACGGGTACTTGAAGAGCGAGATTGGGAC
>CAKVCP010000199.1 GCA_934725735.1 uncultured Thermoguttaceae bacterium | reverse complement strand
CGCGCGAAGTCGATGAGGATCTGCTCGATCATGTACTTCGTCCAGCCGTAAGGATTCGTGCAGTTTCCGGTCGGCATGGTTTCGACGAGGGGAACCGTCTCGGGAACGCCGTAAACGGTCGCGGAAGAACTGAAGACAATGCCGGGAACTTTGAATTCGGTCATCAACTCGCAGAGGACGAGCGCGGAGTCGATATTATTGCGATAATACGCGATCGGCTTAGCGACGGATTCGCCCACGGCCTTGTACCCGGCGAAATGGATAATAGCGTCGAACTGACGCGCCTTGAAGATTTCGCGCATCTTCTCCTTATCGCAGACGTCCGCTTCATAAAGGTCGACCTTTTTGCCCGTAAGTTTTTCAACGCGCTCGATCGCCTTCGGAGAGCTATTGCTAAAATTATCGACGACGACGACGTCGATTCCATTCTCCAAAAACTCCACAGCCGTATGCGAACCAATATACCCGGCGCCGCCCGTTAAAAGAACCGCCATCGTTTCCTCCTACCCGTATTTTTCGCGACTAATAACTCCCCGCGCGACGCGAGGATCGTAAGCGTACCTTCATTATAAAACAACGGATATTCGAGTCAAGACGCGCGATTTTCCGCCCCTTTACAGAGCTTCTTGCGGCGTTATAATCGGTTACAAAAAAGAACTTCGACGCGAGACGTCGAGGCGTCGCGCGCGGCGCAGGGTTTACGCGCGTTCGGTTTCGTCGACCCTAGGACGTTATGACAGCAGTATACGCCTTCTTTCCTTCCTTAACGCCAACTACTTTCGCGGCGGAAACGCGCGTTATCGACGCGTTTTTCGGCTTCAATCGCCGCGTGATTTTTTCTTGGCGCGTCGGCGGTCAACCGTTCTATTTAACTCAAAATCAGTTTACACCCCAAAGCGGCGACGCGTATGCGCCGCTTTTTTTATTGGATAAAGGAGACCGCGGAAGCCGATTTCGCTGTCTGATTTAAAGGAGCGCGGCGTGGAACCAGCTTTTTCTACACTGGGGACGCTCGTCGGCCTCGCGGTCGCGATCGTTCTCATTATGCGTAAGGCGCAACCAGCCTATTCATTGATCTTCGGAGCCTTTCTCGGAGGAATTCTCGGAGGCGGGGCGTTGACGGAAACGGTCGACGCGATGGTCTCGGGAGCGCAGAATATGGCGTCGCCGATCCTGCGCGTCTTGACGTCGGGCGTTCTCGTCGGGGCGTTGATTAAATCGGGGGCGGCGCAGAAGATCGCGGAAACGATCGTCTCGACTCTCGGCGCGAAACGCGCGATCCCCGCGATCGCCGTCGCAACCCTCGTCATCTGCGCCGTCGGCGTCTTCATCGACATAGCGGTCATCACCGCCGCTCCCGTCGCCCTCATGGTCGGACGGCAGGCGCGAATCAACAAGGAGTCGATTTTGCTCGCCATGATCGGCGGAAGTCAAGCGGGGAACATCATCTCGCCGAATCCGAACACGCTGGCGGTCGCGGAAGCGTTCGACGTCGAACTCACCTCCCTCATGATGAAGAATATCATCCCGTCGATCGTCGCGCTCACCGTCACAATCATCCTCTCGACGTTCCTCTCCAAACGCAAAAACGGAATCCCGATTCTCGTCATCGACGTCGAGAATTCCCACGCCAAGCTCCCGTCGATCTTCACGGCGGCTCTCGGCCCCTTCACCGTCGTCCTCCTTCTTGCGCTTCGCCCTCTCTTCGGCATTACCGTCGATCCGCTCGTCGCGCTACCCGCGGGGGGGCTCGTCTGCTTGATCGCGACGCGTCAACTGAAGAATATCTTTAGTTATCTCGAATTCGGAATCTCGAAGGTTGCGGAAGTTTCAGTGCTCCTTCTTGGGACGGGGGCGATCGCAGGGGTGATTCGCGCGTCGGAGGTTCAAGGGGACGTCGTCGCGCTCTTGGCGGCGTTGCAAATGCCGACGTTCATGCTCGCGCCGTTATCGGGATTCCTCCTTACGGGAGCGACGGGTTCGACGACGGCGGGGGCGACGATCGCGTCGCAGACGTTCCACACGATCTTGGAGGAAGCGAACGTCGACTCGCTCTCCGCAGGGGCGATGATTAACTCGGGGGCGGCGGCGTTCGACTCCCTGCCGCATGGATCGTACTTCCACGCGACTGCGGCGGCGGTCTTCCTCGCGTTCAAGGATCGCTTCAAGCTCTTCCCCTTCGAGCTCACCGTCGGGCTTTCGAGCGTCGGAAGCGCCACGCTGCTCTACTACCTGACGCGCTAAATTGAATTTCGAAATTCTCCAAGAACCGTCTCGCGCGAGGCGGTTTTTTTATGGACTCCCCTTGAGGGATCGTCGAAGAACGGGGGCGCGACCGTTTCGCGGCGCACACGCGTCTTTCTAACTAGAAAACGCGCGACCGTCGCTTGTCTTGGCGCCGCGAGAGGAAGATGTCGCAACGCGTCGGAAACGAGCCGAAAGAGGGAATCGCGACTCTCGATAGGGCGAAGAAATAGAGCGCGTCTCCGACGCAGGGGCGCGCGACGTTGATTCGAATCTAGACGACTTCCCTACTCTTTCTTCGCGTCGTTTCATTATCCGCGTTCGGCGCAAAGAGACGCGCTATAGACAACGAAAGGAACGCGTGAAATATTCGGTCGCCGGTCGTTGTCGGTCGCATAAGCGCAGAATCCGCCGCGATAGAAAGCGCGACGAGACAAAAAAGCTCCCCTACCGAACGATAGAGGAGCTTCGTTTTCTTG
>CAKVCP010000198.1 GCA_934725735.1 uncultured Thermoguttaceae bacterium | reverse complement strand
ACCTACGACGTGATCTTTACGCGTCCTCTTCTGCGTACGGAAAAAGACGAAAATGGTTCTGAATACGTCGCCGAAGTTATTCGCCCCGCCACGATCACCGTCTTACTCAACGGCGTTGTCGTTCAAAATCACTGGGAAATCAAGGGCGACACCTTCTTCCACAGAACGCCCCAATATCAACCCCACGCGGATCGTGAACCGATTCAGATTCAGGATCACAACAACACGACGCAGTTCCGCAACATCTGGATTCGCGAAATCCCGGATTCCAACGTCGTTCCCTGCCAGAACCATATGAACTACTACAACTGAAATAGACCTGCTTTTCGGAATCTCAAATCTTACGATGAGGCGACTTCTCAGGAATTCGCCTCTTTTTCTTTTGGACAGTCGTCTCCCCTTTTTTTCCCTTCGGATAATATTTCTCTCTCTCCAGCGCTAGTAACGTCCTGTTATCTCCGATTTTATAAGTTCTTAGGGAAAATTTAAAAATTTGCGGTTTACTCATTGTCCCAAAATAGTTATTGTATTCCAGAACATTGAAAAGGTTCGTCTTACATTAAGAAGGGCGTCATGCTTTTCATAAAATCGGTAAAGTCGTTTAATCGGACAGGGACAATCCAATGAATCGACGTTCTACGTTATTATCACTTCTAGCCAGCGTCTTAGCCAGCGTTGCGTCGGTAGGATGCCAACCGCAACAGCCGAAGTTTTTACATTCAAAGGGAGACGCTCAGCAACAATATGTTTCCGAGGTTACTCGCATTGAATACCCGGATGAAACAGTTCCCAGTCTAGACGACGTAACAAACGCGCACGCCCCTTTAACGCTGGACAATCCTGATCCGAAAGAAGAATGGCTTCTCACCCTTGACGAAGTGCGTCAGATGGCCTTGGAAAACAGCAAGGTCTTGCGTCAATTAAGCGGCGTGAACTTTGGCGCTAATGGCGTTAGCGGTACGCCAACCCTTCTTCTATCGTCCCCAAACGCGGCAATGACGGTTTGGGATCCCGCCATTATTGAATCGAACCCCACAGCGGGCGTGCAGGCTGCTCTATCGGCGTTTGACGCAGTGTGGAGCTCCACTGTTTCGTGGCAACAAACTGACATTCCGCGCAATTACAACAACGCTTATCAGCAAACGGTGGGCACCCATACCGACGCGGGAACTTTTCAGTCTACGTTATCTAAGACGGTCGCGACGGGCGGTAACGTCTACGCTGGCGCGGGGTTTGGATATGACTGGAGCGACGCGTCAAACCGCCTGTGGTCGTCGGACTGGACAAGTTATGTGGAAGCAGGTTTTACTCAACCGCTCTTTAGAGGCGCTGGCGTCGAGTATAACCGCATCGCGGGCCCCAACGGAACCATGGGCTCTAGTAACGGCGTCGTGTTAGCACGAATCAACACCGACATTGCTCTTGTCGATTTCGAAATGGGAGTTCGCAATACGCTGCAAGATATTGAGGAAACGTATTGGAACCTCTATTACGCATATAGGAATCTAAGCGCGGCGTCCGCAGGTTACGAAGCGGCTCTTCAATCTTGGAGAACGGTAAACGCGCAAAGCAAGATCGGTCGTCCTCAAGGAACGGCTCAAAACCTTGCGCAAGCGGAGAAAAACTATCAGTCCTTTAAGGTTTCAGCGCAAGAAGCTCAGAATAATTTGTATAAAACCGAGCAACTCTTACGCTATATGATCGGTATTGCTCCAACAGACGGACGACTGATCAAGCCCGTCGACGAGCCTACGATCGCAAAAGTTCAGTATATTTGGGAAGAAATTGTTGCAGAAAGTCTCGCGCGGGCTCCGGAACTTCGTAAGCAAAAGTGGACGGTTAAAAAGCGCGAATTGGAACTTATTGCCCAAAGAAACTTCCTCAAGCCGCAGGTCGATCTACAAGGCACCTATCGCTTTCATGGACTTGGACATGATTTGATCAATTCCTCCAATACCAAGAGCAATGCGTTTGGAAGTTTAACGGGAGGCGATTATCAAAACTGGTCTTTAGGAATCAGTTCCTCCATAACCCTCGGTTTTCGCCGGGAAATGGCCGCTGTTCGCAACGCGGAGCTGGCTTTAGCGCGTGAAAAGGCCATACTCCAAGAACAGGAGCTAGAACTGGTTCATAACCTCTCAGATTTGTACCGCGACGTGGAAAGAAACTACCATTTAATCGAGGATTATTTGGCCGTCTTACGCGCGGCGAGAAAACAAGTCCGCGCGGTAAACAGCTCCTTCCAAATCAACAAAACGACATTGTATGAGGTTCTCCAGGCTCAACAAGAACTTGCTGACGCCGAAACGCGCTACTATCGAACTGTTATTGACTACAACCTGTCAATCGTCAATCTGAATTATCGAAAGGGCTCGTTGTTAGAATACAATGGCGTTACCTTGGCGGAAGGCCCTTGGCCGAACAAAGCGTACTTCGATTCTTGGCGTCATGCGCGAGAACGGGACGCCGGTCGATATGTAAACTACGCCTTCACCTCCCCGCAAGTTGTTAGCCGCGGCCCGTATCCGCAAATCCAGGGAACTGATCCGACGGTCTCTCAAACTCCGTCCTCTGACTTTACTCTTCCGACGGAGAACTCTCAAGGATCGACGCTTCCATCATACACGCCTTCGCCGTTGCCTGACTTATTTAGGACGGAAAATTGATAATCTGACAGGCAACTCTAACAATTGACTCTTTCAAAGGGGGGAACAACGCTTCCCCCTTTCTTGTTTTCCAGCCTTTTCATC
>CAKVCP010000197.1 GCA_934725735.1 uncultured Thermoguttaceae bacterium | reverse complement strand
TAGTAGGAGGAGAACGAGTTTAGATGGAAGAAACTTCATAAAGTCTTTACTCCGCATACGCCGTTGAAGTATTTAATTATCAAAAGGATGGGAATATTGGGGGGGAATCGCAGGCGTCGCCCCTTCCTGGGCGCAGACGAAAGCGGCGCGTTTTGACGCCTGTTCAAGAATTATGTCGCCTGGAATCGAGTTTAAAAGTCCGCATACGCACACGGCGGCGAAAGAATCGCCAGCTCCAACAGAATCTTTTACTTCAACAGGAACGGAAGGCGCGTAGTCTAGCCGTCCGTCTTGATACAGGTACGCGCCGTGCGCTCCGCAAGTTAGTATGACGCTCCTTAATCCAAAGCGCCGACTCCAATCCTCCGCCCATCTGTGGACAATTTGGTCTGTTTGACTCTTCTTTTGGTCGATAGCTTTTCCAAGCCCACCTTCGGCGTCTGCTAGAGGCGCCAGAGACGGTTCGCCGTCTTTAGCAAATAAGCGGTCAAGTTGGATCGCTTCGCCGTCGTTTAGTTTAAACAAATCCGTTTCTTTCAAGATGGATTCGAGAATATCAAACGACGTAAAGGGCGGGCGCAAGTTGAGATCGCAAATTCGCAATACGGACGAGGGAAGCGCCTCCAGAAGCTTACGCAACGCTTCTCGGTTTTCCTGACCTCGCAAGGCAAGCGAGCCAAAGTAGAACGCTTTTTTATCTCCGGAAGAGAGAAAGGATACGACGTTGTCAATAACTTGGTCGTCAACTTGGATCGAGTCCCACGCGACATTTTCAACTATTTCGTAACTTGGGATTCCTTTCTCGTCTAGAGATACCTTTACCGTGCCGGTTGGACGAGTTGGAGAGATTTGGATAAAATCTGTCGCGACGCCGAGCTTACGTAGACTCTGAACGATCTCCGCCCCCAACGAATCGTTTCCAACGCAGGTAAGAGGTTGGGTTAAAGCTCCCAGCGTTTGAGCGTGATAAAGAAAGTTAACCGGCGCGCCTCCAAGCTTTTTTCCCGTAGGAAGCATGTCCCAGAGAAGCTCTCCGAACGCGACGATTCGTATGGCTTTGGAGATTGAATTAGGCATACCGTTGATCTTTCATTAAGAAGGTAGGGACTGGACGTTCCGATTCATTTTACGGCGTCTATAAGTCGTTTCCTAGTCTCAGCAGGGGAAATTAAAGAAGGAAGCCGACGACTAATGAAGAACGTCGGCTTTAAAACAACTGAACAAAAGGCGCTATTTTTCAACGGTAACGTTGAAGACGAAGGTATGCGCTCCGTCTCGTTCTTCGTTCGTCATTTCATAAGCGTTCGTTAAACCGTCTGGAATGGCGTACGAACCGTTATCGTCAAGTTTAAGAGAAATATTGGGCAACGATTCCCCGCAATCGTCTTTTGTCGCAAGGACATAGGGGCCATATCGCAACACGCACTGCGTTCCAGATTCAATTTGCGACAGATCGAGTTTGTGAAAACGACGATCCTCCGCATAAGGACGCGCCTTGTAAGCCAGTTTATAAGACTGGCCAGCTTGCGCGCTAAACAGCAAATAGGCGTTTGACTGATTCGTTGCGACAGCTTCTCCATTTGAATTGACAACGTCGATCGAATCGCACCACTCGGGAATGCGTACGGCGACTTGAATCGCCGCATTGGCGGGACCAGACAAAGTGAACTTAGTCGCGATAGGAGTATTCTCCGTCGATTTTTCTTGAACAGAGGAGAGAACCCATTCTTCATCGATAAATGAAATAGGGGTTTCAAAATCGAGTGGGAAATTATAGAAGACTCTCTTCGTATTGGTTTTAGAATCTACGGCTCCGACCGCTAGAAATTCTTTCAGTTCGTAATAGCCAAGGGGGCCGTGATAGCTACAGCACCAGTAGGACTCAGCATATCGTTTTCCCCATGCAAAACACCCATTCTTATCGGGAATGAGATAGCGATGTCCAAAACCTCCCGTGTGCCACTGGTTCATCTGGTACTCGTTGTACAGAGTTCGTTCCGCAGCGTCTAAGTATTTGGTTTCTCCCGTATTGCGCCACAACATGAGATTGATGCGCAACCAGTCGGCTTCAGAACATCCCTCGTCGCTGTGTCCTTCAACAATGAAGTTTTCGCAAACACCTCCAGCCGGGAAAACAAATCCGCCTTCGCAGGCGTCGGTCCATCGCTTAACGACTCGATCCAGATATTTCCGATCATTGGTTTCCTCGTAAAGCATTACCAACGCTTCATGGGCGCTGATACTTCCGTGGCTATGGCCAACTGGCAACGTATCAAATTCTTCATGGAAATCAGCCATTTTCTTGGCGCATTCCAGGTATTTTTGTTCGCCTGTGAGGCGGAACGCTCGAACAAGCCCCTCAATTCCGTGGAACACGCACGTTACATAAGCCGCCGCATAACCCTTCGCGTTTTGCTTGTATTCTTCCATACGCGAGGGATCGCAGAAGCGTTTATACACAATGTCAACGTAGAAGTCCGCCATTTTTTTGGCCGATTCAAGCGCTTTTTCATTTCCAAAACGTTCATAAGCGGCTAACAGACCGAGCAAGAGTCGCCCGTTCCCCCAGAGAATCGGCATTTCAAGGGATTGATCTGTCGAACCGGCGACGTCAATGGGCTTTGTCCAATCGACTTCGCGTCCATAGTGCCCGTCTTCCTTCTGATATTGAACGATCTGATCAATGACTTCAGGAAGAATTTCTGTCGTAGGCTTCGTTGGCGTCGAAGTTAGCGAGGCAACCTCAATATAG
>CAKVCP010000196.1 GCA_934725735.1 uncultured Thermoguttaceae bacterium | reverse complement strand
GACCATGAGACCGGAGCCCTTCAGATGAATTTCCTTGATCTTGCCGGGAGCGTGCTTGCGGGCAAGAGCTGCCGCCAGAGCAAATGCCATCGGCTCGGTGCAGCCGCAGGCGGGGATGAGTTCTTTCTCAAGAAGCTGTACATAAATGTTCTTCGCCATAGTTTGTGTCTCCTTTTGTGTAATCAATTTAACAGAATAAATTAACGGACAATAGTGCGTTATAACGAACGATAGCCGCAAAAAAATTTTCGCTTTTTCCTGTATTCCCTATCTCTCTCGATGTCAGCCTAACACGTTATTCCGGGTCAGTCAATACCCTTTCTGCCCGGAATAATGAAGTTTGTAGAAAAGAGACATATTTAACGGCAGCATTTTGTACACAACGATAACGGAATTATATCCGCTATACAGAACGAATCACTCGTAGTTGACTATGGAACAGAAATTCGCGTCCTCATTGCCGTTGTTGATATAGCTGTGCGGACCCGAACCGTCGAAAGTGATGGTGCTCCCGGCCACTATATGGTAGGTATTGGAATCGGCGACAAGATCCACTGCGCCCTGATATACAAAAATAAGCTCGCAGCGGCTGTTTTTGTGCCCGGCGGAGAAATAGGAGCAGCCCGGTTTATATGTGCAGTAAAAAAACTCGTACCCAGTAGCGGGGGAAAAGGGGACTATGCAGTAATTTTCCGCAAGTCCGGACTTGTCCCGCAGAGGGATGACATCATCAATAGAACGTATATCGTAGAGCCGCGAAGGGGTCGTATCCAGAAGCGTATCAAACTTCACCTTCAGCCCGTTGGATATCTTCCATATGGTTGAGATAGTAGGCATAGATTCCGAGCGCTCTATCTGGCTGAGCATGGTTTTGCTCACGCCGGTCATGTTTGCGACTTCGCTTAAACTGAGATTCATCCTTTTGCGCAGACGCTTGAGATTATCTCCTATACCTACAAATTCTTCTTTTTTATCGATCATAAGTCAAAATCATCCTATCGTTGTTCCGAATCAGCGCACGGGGAATAAATAAGTTTCATTTAGTTTACCAAAAAGAATTGAAAGAATCAAGCGAAAATAAAGTGCTTGACAGCGAGACAAGAATAATATATACTTGCCATACGCAATAACGGACACAAATCCGATATCAGGTACGAACATTTCCTGCTAAAACCACCCTCTTTCTCCGGACAGCCGTAGTCAGTACCGCGTGTGCGGCACGGTGACCCTATACTCTCAAAAATATGAAATGGCGGTATGAACATGGAAAATAACAAAAAGATGGGTATTGCAACCATCGTAAACACAGCCGGTGCTGTGCTTGCTTACCTTATTGGTGCGGGCTTTGCAAGCGGCCAGGAAGTCATGCAGTTCTTCTCGAATTGGGGCTCCGTAGGCGGCCTGCTCGAGATCGGCATCATCTTTGTCGTGTTCCTTACATTGACGTACATCGGCGTCGGATATATCGGACGTACCCGCAACGCGGCGAATGTCAATACGCTCTACGAGATAATCGGCGGCAAGATCATCGGAAAGGTCCTCAGCTTCTTCGTTTGGGCATATAACCTCGGATGCTATTTCTTTATGATATCCGGCTTCGGAAATGTGCTCAACCAGCAGTTCGGACTGTCAGTCCCGATAGGAAGCGCTATTGCGGTGGTTCTCTCGGTTGGCACGTCGCTGCTCGGCCTCAGGAAGATGGTGGATATTATAGGAAAGATCGGTCCCGTGGTCGTCGGCTTTTCATTGATCCTTGGTATAGTGTCTGCTTTCTGGACCTTCCCACATATAAGCGAGGGCGCAGAACTCGTTCAGAGCGGTGCTGTGCATGTAAACCGCGCCGGTCACAGCGTCTTCCTCTCGGCTCTGTCATATACCGGTACCTGCATTCTTCTGCCTATGGCATATGTTGCACACCTTGGTCATGACCTCAGAGGCTACCGTTATAAGGATACAAAGGCAGTCATGCTCTCCAGCTCTTTCTCCTACTCGGCCTGCTGCGTGATCCTTGGCCTGAACTACCTCGGCAATATTGCCGAATGCTCTGTGGCAGCGATTCCGAACCTTATCCTTGCCAACCACATTATTGGCGGTGCCGGGATCGTTTTCTCTATTATTATCATCCTTGCAATTTATTCTACTATGTGCCCCATTCTCTGGACTTGCGCGTCCGTGCTCTGGGAAGACGAAAAGTCGCTCCCGTACAGATTGTTTATCATTGCCTGCGGCGTGATCGTCTATTTCGTCGTACTGTTCATCCCATATGAGGCGCTTATCAACTATATAATGACCTACTTCGGCTATGCCGGTGCGCTGAGCGGCGTGATCATCGTTGTGCGGTATTTCATGCTCAAGTCTCAGGACAAAAAGGCTGCGGCAGCTGCAGAAGCATGACGGATACATGAGGTAGGAAAGGAGACGAACTATGGCAATAATCACCGTCATTGGCGCCGGCAACGGCGCGCACGCTCTGGCTGCGGACTGCAAGCTCGGCGGCGCAGAGGTAAGAATGTATGAATTTACAAGATACAATAATAAGGTCAGGGGCATATTGAAGAGCCGCCGCATCCGTCTTGAAGGGCTCGAAATGAACTACGAAAATTTCAAGCGCAGCGGTACCGCCGTCATCGATATGGTGACCTATGACATGGCCGAGGCCGTGCACGGGGCGGATCATATCCTCGTGTCGGTCCAGGCGCAGGGCTTCGAACAGGTATTTGAGGAACTTGCCCCGCTGCTGGAAGACGGCCAGACTGTCAGCATCTTCCCCGACAATTTCGGAAGTCTGA
>CAKVCP010000195.1 GCA_934725735.1 uncultured Thermoguttaceae bacterium | reverse complement strand
GTTCGGCGTCAAAGTCGGGTCTAAACTTGAGTTTGGAGCTAGACCTTTGCGTCGCGCCATTGAAGAGTACATTGAAGATCCTCTTTCTGAAAAATTCCTTGAAGGCGTTTTCACGAATCGAGAAGTTATCGATATAACGCTTGTCGAAAGGGACTTGACAGAAGAGGAACGCAAAGCGCTTCTTCCTGGCGAAGAGGAAAAGAACAAAAAGAAGTCGATCCTCCAATTTGAACCCAAAGACTACGCCGATTATTCCCAAGAAGAACTTGACGGACCGCAGTTCAAAGAGTATCGCGAGCAGATCGCGGAACGCGCGAAGCTCCGCGCAATGAAAGAAGCCGCCGCAGACGAAGAGGAATTGAAACCAGCGGAAGAAGATTCGTCGGATTCCGCCGCGCCAGGTCAATCTGAAAACGTCGAGACTTCGTGATTTCGCTGTCAAATGATCTAACAAGGGGAGCGTTCCATAAGCTCCCCTTGCTTTTTTAATGCGCCGTCGATTTAGAGCGTTGCAGAAGCGCAACCTTTTCGAAACAACATTTGGTCGTCACATGCCGTTTGATCTTCTTTTTTCCCCCTTTACCCTAATAGTCGGCTCGTTAGCGGCTTTTCTTGTCGGGCTCGCAAAGACAGGAACGCCAGGAGTCGGGCTCTTCGCTTGCCTCCTAATGATTTCGGCCTTCCCCAACCATGAGATGTTTGCCTCAGGCGCCGTCGTGCCTCTACTGATCCTCGGAGATTTAGCCGCCGTTTACTTCTATCGAAAGGATTGCGATCCTCGCCTTTTAAAAAGACTTGCGCCTCCCGTCGTCATAGGACTTCTCTTTGGAACGGTCGTCCTGTGCTTCATGAAAAATTCTCAGTTTCGAGTTACGGTTGGCGCGTTGGCCGTCTCTATTCTAGTCTTTGAGTTTGTTCGTCAGCGCCTCGGGTGGACAAAAGTTGCGACGAACCTACCTTTCAGATGGTTTTGCGGAGTCCTCGCCGGAACGACGACTATCTTAGGAAATGCCGCCGGCGCCGTTTCCGCCGCTTATTTTTCTTCTCAAGGACTTGATAAAAAAAGATTCATGGGAACGAACGCCGTTTTCTTCTTCCTAGTCAACGTCTCCAAAATTCCTCTCATGTTTGCCGCCACCTTCATTAAAGAAGCGATGGGATTTGAAAAAGAAGCCGCTCAAGTCATGAACGGCGCAAGTTTTCTACTCACCGCGATTTTCGCCCTACCGCTAATCTTTGGCGGAATCGTCGGAAGAAAGCTTTACCGCGCTATCCCGGAAAAAATTTTCGTTCCTTTCATCCTCACCCTTAATTTTATAACGGCCCTTTATCTTCTGATTTCCGCCTTCTCCTCTAACTGAGGTCGGCGGTGCGCTAGTAAGAAAAATCAGCTTCGTTACAATACTCAATAACAACTCAGAAACTAGAAGCTTTAAAAGAATCTTATACAGAAGGACGTTTCCCTATGCTCAAAGCGCTAATTTTTGATTTTGACGGCACGATTGCCAACACCCTTCCCGTCTGCATTAACGCTTTCAAACGAACAGTCGAACCTGTTTTGGGAAAGGAGATGTCTTTGCAGGAAGTACGTTCCTACTTTGGCCCCGCAGAAGAAGGCATTTTCGCGAAACATTTTCCTGATCGACAACGCGAACTTGCGGAAACTTACTACAAAATCTACGCGGAAGAACAAGCAAAGATTCCCAATCTTGTTCCAGGCGTCATGGACGTCGTTCGCGAGGTAAAGAAGCGCGGTATCCGCGTCGCTTTAATCACCGCAAAGGGACCGATTAGTTGCAAAATCTCCCTTGATTTCTACAAAATTGCAGACGATTTTGAAGAGATTCGCACTGGGGGGGCCAACGGTCGTGTGAAAGACGTTGCGATACGTGAAGTTCTTGAAATCATGGGAGTCGGAACCGACGAAGTCGCCTACGTTGGCGATTCCTGGAAAGACGTGATCTCGTCGCATAAAGCGGGCGTTCCGTCCTGGGCGGCCGCCTGGCTTAGCACTGCGGATCCTGAAAGAATACTCTCCTATAACCCCGAAAAGATTTTTTACACTGTGGATGAGTTTAGACGCGCACTCCAGGAAGAAGGAATCCTCGAATGAACACTCTTCGTAGAATAACTCGTAAGATCAAAGTCGGCTCGACATTCATTGGCGGCGACGCCCCTATTCTCGTTCAAACAATGGCCGCTACGAAAACGCGAGACGTCGACGCAACCGTCGCGACCGTACGGAAACTTGCGGCGCACGGGGCTGGAATGATCCGCATAGCCGTCGACGCTCCTATCGACGCGGAAGCGCTCGTCGAAATTCGTAAACGTATCGACGCCAATCTTTCCGTCGACCTACAAGAGAATTTCCGGATGGCGGAAAAGGTCGCTCCTTATGTCGACAAGATCCGATATAATCCGGGGCATCTTCATCGGCTTGAACCTGAACTTTCGTGGGAGAAGAAGGTGCAATACTTAGTCGACGTCGCTCGCGACAATGATTGCGCCCTTCGAATCGGCGTAAACTCGGGAAGTCTTGATCCGGAAAAACTCCGTCAATACCGCGAAAAACTGGCCCGTCTCGACGCAGATCCGACGCTCAAGGACGACGAAGCGGAATTCTTCGACCCGCCGATCCGAAGCGCTTTGGAACATGTAGATTTCGTCGAATCAATTGGTTTTGACAGGTTCTGCGTCTCCATCAAAGATTCCGATCCCGACACCGTCCTTCTGTTAAACAGACGTTTTGCCGCTTTACGTCCCCTTGTTCCTCTCCACTTAGGCGTGACCGAAGCCGGCGCGCCTCCAAGAGG
>CAKVCP010000194.1 GCA_934725735.1 uncultured Thermoguttaceae bacterium | reverse complement strand
GGCGTAGATAACCCCCATGACAAAGCCGCCGCGCGACGCTTTGATAATGGCGTCGTCCTTGGTGTAGTATTTTTGCACCTTGTGGAAATCTTTCTCGACGTGATGATCCAGGCCGTCAAAGTCGAAGATTTCGCGGAAGGCTTTTCGATACGCGTAAAAAGCAAGGCGGATATCGTCTATATCCTTCAGGTCTTCCACCTCGTCGTAAAGTCTAGTAAACGCGTCTAGCGGTTCGCCGTCGTCGTCGTAATTAAGGGCGTCTATACCTTCCGTTAGAATCTCATGGGCTACCCTTAGCTTCATCGCGAAATATTCAAGGCCGTTCTCCTCCGTCATCTCTTGCCACAACGCGGGGCGCGCTTCTAACGGACAGGTAAACGCGTTGACAACGTGAGTTGATTTAGAGCTCAGAAGGCACGGGGTAGCCTTCCCGCACTCGACGCACCGCATATAGGTAGTTATTGCCATAACCTCTTACCTCCCTTCTTCTCATTTAAAACGGATTGTGCAATAGTTGCGACCGTCGGCGGCTCGGTGGTATGCGATTCCACACTTGGTAAATCCGGCCCCAAGTAGTAAATCGCGGTGCCCGACTGTTGACGTTAGCCATTGGTTTAAAGCCGTCTCGATACCTTCGGCGTCCCAATTCTGCGCGGTGATCTCATACCCGCAGTTAGGCGCGTGGTAGATGCGCCCGGCGCGCGCTTCGTTGACGCAATGCGCTTGCGCTCCCTCTTGGAGCGTGTTGTCCAACGTCAACGCCCGGCGACCATATCGCGCCCTCACGGCGTTGACCTGCGCCAACATAACCGCCGCGCTGACGCGCTGAACGACGTTGCGAGGAATCGAGGCGAGACTCCGAGCCGCGTCGCGAAGCGGGCAAGGCTGCGAGTCTACCTTAATATTCCCTTGCGGAGTCGGCAAATATTCGACACGCTCCGAAGTCGTCGAGCACGCTCCCCCGTAACATGACGGAGAAGAGTCTTCGTAAATCGTCGCGTCCTCCGTCGCTGATCCGCACGGGGGGCACGCGTTGCGTTCTTCGAAAACGCGGACGGATTCGCAAGGCGTTTGTTCCGTCGTTTCGCACATGCCGCCGTAACAATCCCCGCCGGTCGCGACGGAGGAACATGGCGACGGATAGCTTGCGGCGTTGAAACCTCCGGAGTAGCAATTCGACGGAATGGAATATTGACGCCACGACGCGGCGGCTCGTCGCGAGCCAACGGAACAAACGCGCCGACCAAAGAGGGCGGCGTTGGCGTCCGGAAGGATTGAAAAAACCAACGCTCCGCCTAAAATGCTTGAAATGATAGCTTTCCCTTTATTAGTCATTTCCTATTTTCTTTCTTAGTTAAAAAAAGCCCGCGCCGAAACGTGGGCTTTTTTGAATTACATGAACGAATAGCCTAACGCTCTCAACTCGGCGTTCGTTTTTTTCTCGCGCCAATTCGTCGTTTGTTTCGCCGACGCGATGGCGTTCTTGACGTTTTGAGGCGTCACTTTGAGCGCGGCGATGAACGTCTCGGCGGCGGCGATCTGGATGTAATACTTCCCGTCGATCAGGTAAGCGGGCAAAATCCGCCCCTCCGCCGTTCCCGACTCGATCCAGCGTCTAACGCTCGCGCGAGTCGGACGGTTATCGACAAAGAAGTACCTTCTCCGGAATTCGTCAACCGTTATCCGCTGGAATCTCCAGACGGGCGGGCGGCGCGTGGAGTCTTCGCGCTTAACTTCCGCGCGGTTTTCGGCGGACGGAGCCGTCGGCGTCGGCTGCGTGGGTGTTGTTACTGCCGACGCGTCGCCGTTGTCGCGTCCGTCGCGCCCGCCGTCTGGAATGATTACGACATTGTTCTTTTCAATTTCCATCTCTCTTACCTTCTTTCTGTTCGAGCTATTCTTCGTCGTCGGTTTTATATTCTTCAAAAATCGCGGCGACCATATCCGCGGCGTCGCGAAAATGACGCATTACCGACCAAGGATAGAGGCGCATCGACGCGTTTTTTAAGATGAACGGAATATTATGTTGGCCGTGAGTACGAAGTAAGAACTCCGTTCGATAAACGACTTCCTCGATAGTCTTCCTCTTCATCCCGTCAAAAAGTCGGCCTTCGCGAAGCGTCTCTTTGAGAGCGTCGTCGACAAGATCGTCGACTTCTTCCGCGTCCTCTTGCTCTAGCTCGAAGACTTTGGTCGGAACATTGTAGCCATACAATAGATTCATTTTCTCTTACCTCTTTCTTTCTTTGAAAAACGACCGTTTCCCGGCGGTCGCGTTTTCAAAAATCAAATAACGTTAGTTGAACTCCGCGCGTTAAAGGGCGCGGAAGCGTTGAAACAGGCGCGCGGCGCGGCGGCTCGTCGGCGAGCATCGCAAATTTAACGACCTCGTTGGCGTCGCGTCGCGTCATGTGGTTGAGTTTGACCATTTCCGAAACGTCCTTGACGATCTGACGGCGTTCGCCGCGCGTCGACGCGTTTCGAAGATGTTCCTTTAAAGTCGCGCAAAGCCCCGCGGAAAATTCCGCGTCGACCAATCCGCGACTCCAATCATGGCGTTTCATCGTCTCTTACCTTCTTTCTTTCGTTGTTTAAGCGGGAAGGCGCGGCGCCTCCGGCGTCCGTTTCGCTGTTTTGAAGGCGCCGCCCTTCCCGCGTTGCGTGTCGTCACCCACGCTTTAGTTTTAAGGCGCGAGTGGGGCAAGCTTGCTTTTGGCGTGTTACAAGCCTGTTTACTTCCCCACTCGCGACCCGGCGAACCGTTCGATTAAAGAGTTAGCGGGCGGGCTTGCTACTTTGCAAGCCGCTAGTTTGGGAAGAGAATACCCGCTAACTCATGTTTCTCGGCGGGGCGGGCTTG
>CAKVCP010000193.1 GCA_934725735.1 uncultured Thermoguttaceae bacterium | reverse complement strand
CGCCTTCGTAATCGACGCTATTGGATAACGCGGGCAAAACAATCGGCATGCCGTCCCAGTTTAGAGACGAAGAGGCTTTGCAAAAGATCACGGGATTGTCGGGACAGTCGTCGCCGAACTCTTTCGCATGCTCCCGATAATTGAGACCAACGCAGACAATCTTGACGGTTGGCTCAAGAAGAGACTTCACACGGCCGGAAACAGGGGAGATCTTAGCAGCTTCGCGCAGCTCTCCGTCTTCATGCATTTTCCAGGCGTTATATAGTGAATCTAGTGTGAGTTTTGGATCGTCTTCGCGCAATAGAGAGTGTAACGTCAGAGGCGACCGCATTTCATAACCTATGACAGAAAGTAGGAAAGCCGCGTCGATCCAGCCGCAGCTCTTATCGCTCCAAACAGCCAGAGAAGGAACCGAATTTTCCCAAATCAACTGAGTCAAACGCATTTTTCCCCCAGAAGTCAACCCGCAGTCGTCCGTCGTATCTAGAAATAAAAGTCCGGCAAAGTGAATCGCCGGACTTAAATGGCAAATGAAAGATTCAAAAACGAGCTACTTCACTCAGTTTTCGTCCAAGAGCTCGACAGCGGCAAACTTCTTGCCTTCCAACATTTCAAGGCTAGCGCCGCCGCCGGTGCTCACGTGCGAAACCTTATCGGCATAGCCTAGTTTCTGAATTGCCGCCGCGCTGTCGCCGCCGCCGATGATCGAAACGGCGTCGCTGTTAGCGATCGCTTCGGCAACGGCTCGAGTTCCCTTGTCAAACGGAGGCATTTCAGAAACGCCCATAGGTCCGTTCCAAACGACGGTCTTGGCAGTCTTGAGTAGCTCGGCATATTTCTTAGCGGTCTCGGGGCCGATATCCAAACCTTCATAATTCTCGGGAATCTGTCCGCTAGGAACAATCGTCTTGTTACAATCGGAAGAGAAAGCGTCGCCGCAGTGAACGTCGCAAGGAAGCACCAACTTATCGCCGCCTTCGGCCTGAAGTTCTTTCGCCAGATCGACCTTTTCGGGCTCAACCAAGCTCTTACCGACCTTCCCACCCTGAGCGAGAGAGAAGGTGTACGCCATCGCGCCGCCGATAAGAACTTTATCACAGATCCCAAGAAGATTCTTGATTACCATGATCTTGTCGGAGACCTTCGCGCCGCCAAGAATCGCGATGAAGGGACGCTGAGGATTGCTAATCGCGTCCGTAAGATACTTAATTTCCTTCTCGACAAGGAAACCGCAAACGCGCGGTTTGCCCTGCATAGCCATCGGAACGGCAACCATCGAAGCGTCCGTTCGGTGGCAAGTTCCAAACGCGTCATTGACGTAAACATCGGCAAAAGAAGCCAACTTAGCGGCAAATTCTTCGTCCCCCTTCTTTTCGCCGGGCTGGAATCTGAGGTTTTCAAGAACCACGACAGAACCGGCGGTCAAAGCGGCAACCTTCGCCTGCGCGTCGTCTCCTACGGTGTCCGTTGCAAAGGCAACGTTCACACCGGGAAGCAACTCGGCAAGACGATCAGCGGCGGGTTTCAGAGTGAACTTCGGATCCGGAGCGTCCTTAGGACGTCCAAGATGACTCATTAGAATCAAACTACCGCCACGCTCAAGAACTGACTTAATCGTCGGCAAAGCCATCCGGATACGGCGATCATCGGTGATCTTTCCATTTTCGTCGAGCGGGACATTGAAATCAACGCGAACAAGAACCTTCTTGTCTGCTACATCAACGTTAGCGATCGTTTTCTTCGCCATAGGAAAACCTTCCTTAAAAATTACTGCTCCACCAACGTCATACGCCGTCTGTTAAAGCATACGCAACCATCGGGGGATATCTTCAAAAATCTCACCGTTTCCCAAACAACGCCTATCAAAACGAGGGAGAAATAGGTATAATAAAATTATAGTGAGAGTGTCTTTTCTTGGAAGGGGTAGACCTGAATCCTATGTTCATCGTCGCGGAGGCTGGCGTTAAACATTTTCACTAAAACTGTACAATGGCGTTGGCTGGTCGCTACAAGCGGCTTTCCTTCCGTTTATTACGTCTGACAAGACGCGCAACGTATTCTATAACTAAAAACCAACACTTCGTTCAAAATGAGTTCCTTTCCCATATTCCCGACGTCAGAATCCAAACTTACGCAAGAAATCCACTTCGTTTTCAGAGCGATACGCGGTCTCTCGGTCGTAAAAATACTGCTTACGCTCTTTTTAGCGCTCATGTTTTCCGCGAACGCCTTGGCTCAAGACGCCCCGTCAAGCTTAGATCTTAACGTCTTACCGAGCGCTGAAGGCGATCTTTCTCCTGACAGGAGAACAGTAAAAAATGAGAGCGGATACGACGAAGCGCTTCCAGAAAAAACTCCCGTTGAGCGAAATAACAACACCCCGGCTGGCGGAGAGCAACCTGCCCCAAAACGTTTCCTAGAACTCATTTTGGCGAGCGGTTGGATCGGTTTGACGTTGGCAATTGCCTCGATGTTTGCGGCAACGTTGACCATCAAGTTTTCTTTTACGTTGCGACGCGTTTTTTTTGTCTCAAAACAATTATCCGAGGAAGTCTCCAACTCTCTAATGCGCGGAGACGTCAACTCGGCGCTTCTTGCGACGAAAAACTCCGAATCTCTTTTGAGTCAGATCCTCCAGAAATGCATCGCCGAATCCGATCGGGGATGGGAAGCTGTTGAAAAAGCGCTTGAAGATTCCTGCGCGTCCCTCAACGCTAATTTGATGCGGAAAACAGAACCTTTATCCATTGTTGGAAACGTCGCGCCAATGTTGGGGTTACTAGGTACGGTAATGGGGATGGTCTCGACCTTTGGAGAGCTCGCCGTTGACGACGGAACCGGCAGAAATTTAGCCAATGGGATTTACTTTGCTTTGGT
>CAKVCP010000192.1 GCA_934725735.1 uncultured Thermoguttaceae bacterium | reverse complement strand
TGGCTGACCATAATCCGCCGGGTATCGTAACCGGCGGTCAAACGGAGACCGTTTCGTTAAGAATGGGCCATGAGGCCCTTCCTAACGCCAAAGTGGCGAGTTTTCCACAACCTGCGGACGCGTACGCGGCTTTGTTGGCAGGTCGCATTGACGCGGTCGCTTATGACCGGCCGCCTCTTGATTACGCTGTCGCTCAAAATCCGCAGTACTTCGTTCTTCCCGATTCCGTCGGCGAGGGACATATTGCTGTTGGCGCGCCTTTTAGACAGCGCGAGTTAATGGATAAGGTCAACGAGTTCATCGCGCTGTACCGCGCTGAACATACCTACGAGGAGATGTGCAAAAATTGGAACGGCGCTCTTAAGCCGGTTGATCCCAATTCAAAAAGCTGTTACGAAGATATGTATCGTCGTTGGGTTACGACGATTGATCCGGCGATGCCGGATATTCCCAAGCCCGAGAATCCTGTAAATAAGGGTAAGCCATACATTATTGGCAACGATCCTCTCAATCTGCCGATGTCCTTTGTTGACGGCGCCGGCGAAATGTCCGGTTTTGACACTGAGTTTGTTTTACGCCTTGCGCTTTATTTAAACTTTGAGTTTCGCTTCGAACAACTATGTTACGACGGCTTGTTCCCCGCTGTCGAGAGTGGAAAGCTTGATTTAGCTGTCGGTAATCTCGACAAGACTCCTGAACGTGCGGAAACGATGCTATTTTCTGACGACTATATTGAATGTCCCGCTGGGATCATGATTCTGAAAAGTCGTTGGCAACCTGCCGGTTCTACGCCTTCGGAAACTTCTGAAGAAGCGAAATAGTCTTTTCTTATCTTATATCTAGTGAGAGAACGCCGACGTTTGCGTTGGCGTTCTTTTATCAGGCCTACACAGGCTGTTTTTCGCTTTTGGTCGGCAACTATTTTATGTTACTTTCGTTGTCCGTCATGATCTGACTTGTCTTTTGACGATGCGAGAGATTGACGGAAGTCTGAGTGTCTTCAACGTTCATCGCACGTGGTATCGCATTAACCATGTTGTTGAGCGTTGACCTGACATACGGATCAACACTTTTTTGGATATCATAGTTCTTAACGTAACAAAGTGAGGATTTTCAAGGGATGAGGGCTCTTGTTTCCAATGTATGCAAGGTTGGTTCAACGCTGCCTCTGGCGCGCTCAAACAATTGGCGTTTTACATTGTTGCTTTTGTTTGTTTTATTTTTCTCTTTATTCTGTAGTACAGATTTACTCGCCGAGAGTTTGAGACCAATCAGCGATAATCAGGAAAATCTGAATTCCTATTCTGATGAAGATTCCCTGACTGATCCCCTTGTTGGCATACAGAACCTTTTTTCGAACGCGACAGACGTCGTGGTGCGCGGGCAAGATTCGGATCCTGTCCTTACAATAGAAAACATGACTTTCAAACAACGACTTGTTCGCAGCTTTGAAAAGACTTTTCTTGTTGATCGACGTTGGTCTCTGTTTTTGCAAGGCTTACTTAATACAATTTATATAACCTTTGTCGCAACCGTTCTTGGGACGTTAGCCGCTTTTCTTCAGTGCTACATGAGGCGTTCGTCCAACCCTATGCTATGCTATCCGGCGAAGATTTATATCGCCATCATGCAGGGAACGCCAACGCTTGTAATCCTTTTAGTTTTGTACTATGTCGTCTTTACCAAGGTCAGCATAACGGGCGAACTTGTGGCCGCAATTGCGCTAGGTTTGAATTTTGCCGCGTATGCCGGCGAGCAGATGAGAACGGGCGTCGAAGGAATCGACAAAGGCCTGATCGAAGCGGCGAGGGCTCTGGGCTTTGGGCGATTCGACGTTTTCCGGAAAATTGTATTTCCTATTGCTTGTCGTCGTATTATGCCTGTGTATAAGGGAGAATTTATCTCTCTTTTGAAAACGACGTCGATTGTCGGTTACGTTGCAATCCTTGATCTCACGAAGGCTAGCGATATCGTTCGCGGGCGTACTTACGAGGCGTTTTTCCCTCTCATCGCGACCGCTTTGATATACTTAGTAACCGCGCATCTGCTGGCTTCTGGTTTTGCTTATCTTGAATATCGTTTAGATCCATATACGCGTCGCAAGCGCGCCAACAAGCGAGCCCTAAAACGCGGTAAAGGAGAGGTGAACGTATGAATACTGAAACGTCCGTCAAGCATATGATTGTCGTGAAGGGATTGAGTAAAAGTTTTGACGACGTCCCTGTTTTACAAAATCTTGACGCCACGCTTAATAAAGGCGAAATCGTTTCAATCGTCGGTCCTTCAGGGACGGGGAAGAGCACCTTTTTACGTTGTTTGAACCTCTTAGAGATTCCAGACGAGGGAACTATATTGGTTGACGGCGTTGATTCTCGAGAGATGGACGTTCGCCAACTTCGAATGAAGATGGGAATGGTTTTTCAGCAGTTCAACCTTTTCCCTCACCTTTCTGCTCTAGAGAATATCATGCTTGCGCCGACCTCTCTTCTCAAGCTGTCTAAAGCTGAAGCTAAGGAGCGCGCTCTTGACCTTCTTGATAAAGTAGGGTTGTCTGGTAAAGCATGGTCTTTTCCTCAGGAGCTTTCGGGGGGACAACAGCAACGTGTTGCGATCGCGCGAACGCTTGCGATGAATCCTGAAATCATTTTGTTTGACGAGCCGACGTCCGCGCTTGATCCAACGATGGTGAACGAGGTTCTGGGCGTCATTCGTAGCCTTGCCGACGAAGCAGGAATGACGATGGCGATCGTTACCCATGAAATGAGATTTGCACGCGAGATTTCAGACCGTGTTTTTTATATGGATCAAGGGGTTGTTTATGAAGAAGGAACCCCTGAACAGATCTTTGATAAACCTCGACGAGATCGAACCCGCGCGTTTATTAGACG
>CAKVCP010000191.1 GCA_934725735.1 uncultured Thermoguttaceae bacterium | reverse complement strand
TCTCTATATTGGTCTAATCGCGCTAGCAATTTACCGCGACGCAAAGACGCTCGTAAGCCTTCCGTTCGGCGACCTTCCCAATATACTCCTCTTTTCTTTTCAATTCTTTTCGCGCTTGATTTATCAGCTCTGCGCGTTATCCCTTATTCTCGCGGCTTGCGACTATGCCTGGAAACGCTGGGCATATGAGAAAAACCTCCGCATGACCGTTCAGGAATTTCGCGAAGAACTGCGCGAAGAGTCCGGTTCTCCTCAAGCGAAGGGAGCGCGAAGAGCGGCGCGACAATCTCTCATGGGCGCCGTTACGGAGATCACAAGCCCCGCTCCCCCGAGACCAATCTCGCCATTTAAGACCGACGACTCTAAAAAACAAACACATAACGAAGAAAAAAAGGATAAGCCCACGACTCGTCGTCGATGACTTATCCTCAATAAGCTCCGCAAGTTCCGATCTCGAACCTGTTACTTACGATAAACGCTCCGTCCCCCGTCAAGGAGCAGACTGTGTAAAACGCCGTCTTCCAACCGCGTTTCTAGAATCGCGCCGTTGCGAGCGTCAGTTCCTTTTGTCAAAATTTTTCCCGTCGTCAAATCTCGCGTAATCGAGTAACCGCGACTCAAAACGGCTAGCGGACTAAGCGCTTCCAATCGTCCGACCGCTTCGCGAAAACTCGCTTGCCGTCTTTCCAACAACGATTCCATACACGTCGTCAACCGCTCCTGCGTCTGAGACAACAAATCCGCTTTCTTCGAAGAGATCACCCCTAACGGATCCATGAAGATTGGTCGCGAAGTCAACGCCTGGAGTCTTTCTCCCGCGCGAGACCAATCCGCCTCGACAATTCGCGCAATGTGCTTTTCAGCATCGTCTATCGCGCGTTCGAAACGTGTGTCGACCTCTTCGATCAGCGTCGCAACCGCCGTGGGAGTCACTCGTCGGACGTCCGCCGTAAGATCGCATATGGAAACGTCTATTTCATGCCCGATTCCCGTTATTACAGGAAGAACCGACGACGCGACGGCGCGCGCGCTAACTTCCTCATTGAAGCACCACAAATCTTCAACGCTACCACCGCCGCGAATCAAAGCGACGGCGTCAAGACGCATTGTCTCGCCGTACTTATTGAGAAAATCGAACGCCTGCGCTATCTCCCGCGCGGCAAATTCGCCTTGAACGCGCGTCGGAATCAACACGATCTGCACATATGGGCACCGTGTTCGAAGCGTGTTGATAAAGTCGCGAAACGCGGCGGCTGACGGACTGGTCACGACGCCGACTCGGCTTATGAAAGGAGGAAGAGAACGCTTTCTCGACTCGGCAAAGAGTCCTTCGGCGCGAAGCTTTTCTTGAAGCGCTCGAAACTGGAGTTCGCGAACCCCAACGCCTACTGGAATCATCTTTGAAACGGAAAGCTGATACTTCCCTTGAGTTACATACACTTCCAGATTCGCGGAACAAACGACTTTGAGGCCGTTTTTAATCTGAAACGGCGTGCGCTGGATCACCGACTTCCACATAACCGCCGGAATTTTCGATTCGGGATCCTTCAAGTCGAAAAATCCATGACCGTTATGGACGGTAAAACCGGATATCTCACCCACGACGTTTACGCGTCGAATCGTTCCTTCGATGAGAGACTTCAACGACTTATTGAGCTGCGTTACGCTTATAGAGAGCGCGTCTTGCGTCTGTTCAGGCTCCTCGTCGATAAAGCCGACAAGCTCTGATTCCGCTTCGATTGCGCGCTTTCTGTTCGAATAGGCCACTTATATCTCCTAAAAAGATTCGCCTAAAAACGTAGATTCTTCAGGCAGCGAGTCCTCCTCGTCGACTTTCACGTCAAGCCTTTTTACACAAGTCCACGCTTTCTCGGCGTTAAGATCGCTCGTCTGTACTTCGAGTTGATAATACCCTGCGGGCAACGTTTCGGGAAGAGGCATTGAGACGTTTAGGACAATATCTCTCAATTTGGTTTCCGACAAATTCGAACAACGCTGCGACTCAAAGCTCGTTCGCGGCGACCCGTCGGCGTTTAACAAACGCCAGCGACATTCAACGTCAATCGCGAACCCCTCCTCAGTCTCGCGACTCGTCACATACTCGAGTTCAGAGTACGCAAAAACGGTTTCTCCTGGCATATAGGCGTCTTCGCGCGCTTTAAAAAGACCATAGCAGGCCGGAGATTCCACAAGGAGAATCTTTCTTATTTGAAGCTGACAAAACGCTGAAAGCGAATCTAGGCCCGAACGAAGACGATCTGCCACGAACGCCGGATCAATCTCCTCCAATTGATTCTCCAGGAGAGTCTCCAGACCTCGGCACTCCTTCTCCCAGAAGCTCCGAAGCGGGTCGTTCTCATCCTCAATTTCCTGAATCGAGCGTTCGTATTCTCCAATCACCAAATAGAGAAGGCGTAAACGAGCGTCGCAAATCCGAACGTCGTCGCCGCGCTTTTTGCATTCTTCACGCTCCGTCAGAAGAGATTGTATCGCGTTCTTGATCTGATCAATCCAAGCGATTTCTTCTTCCGTTATAGGAGCGGAAAGCCCCTCAACTTTGCGCGCTTCGACAGATTCTGGCGTCGGGGCGCTTTCGCTCAACTGAGTCGCCTTTTCCTCGATAAGATTCGTTAGAACGCTAGGTTCTTCACTAAAAGAGCTTTCGGCTTCTTCAGGCTCCACGCTCTCCATAATTGCGTTTGCGAGATCCGTTGCAATAGTTTGCCCGGAGAGTTTTGGAGAATTCACTATATCGTCGTTTTTTTGAACAGTACTCGAAAGCAAGGGCGCGTCTTGATTAGCTGCGGAGTCGACTATGTCGTCCAAAGCCTTCGCCACGAGAGGCTCCGGCGCGTCTAAAGGAGCTGGGTCGGGACCCGGTACTTCCTCGACGGAGGGCTCCGTCTGT
>CAKVCP010000190.1 GCA_934725735.1 uncultured Thermoguttaceae bacterium | reverse complement strand
CGTAAGTCGTCGGCCCCGTCGCCGCTCCCTGATACCCTTGCGCACCCGGATACCCTTGCGCGCCCGACGATTTTCCTGAGCGTCTTTTCGTTCCTCCCGAACTCTTCTTTTGTCGTCCAGAGCCCGTTTCGTCTACCAACGAGATTCCCGTCCCCGGAATATAAAAGGTGCGTCGCGTTCCACCCGTCGCCGTTTTGGTGAATCGATAACCTTTTCCGCCCCAGCTATAACCGATTCCCGACTTGCTGAGGTTGACGCGGAAACCGCCCCCTAGATTGAAGCTTTTACGATATCGTAGTCCCATAGCCGCCCCTAAATCTTTCCTATTTTGACCGCCGTTCGCTCGCTTAATTTGGTTGACGCGCGACCTTACGTAAAGTATAATCAAAAAAATATAGAATAACGAGACCGGCGCGCGATATCTTGGAGAGAATAGCGCCGCGTAAGGAGAGTTTTTATGCTAAGAACGACGAGTCAATTATTCGCGTCTCTAACGACCGCTCTTTGTCTGAGCGCGTCCTTCTGCTTCGCGGGGGAAGCGGATTCCCCTGAATCGAAAGAGTTGCAGGCGCAATCTCTTGGTCGCGCCGCCGTCGACGCGAGCGCAGACGACCTGAAAGTTTGGTTTCACGAGGCGCCGTCAAAGTTGCACGACGGAAAAATGCCTCTGAAAGGCTTGCCTCTGTGGCACACAAACGGCGAGTTGACCGACGAAATCATTCAAGAAATCTTTGAAGTCGGGCAAAAGAACGGTTTTGGCGGCATAACCTTCCTGCCCCTTACGAGGACGACGCCGAAGTACTTGTCGGACGAGTACCTTACGCAATACGGCAAGATGCTTGACGAAGCCCAAAAACTCGGTATGCCGGTCATCTTTTACGACGACGTCGACTTCCCGTCGGGAACCGCCGGGGGAGAAATGAAAGAGAAGTTCCCCGACTCGACGATGAAACGTTTGGACAAGGTCGAATGGGACGTCGTCGGCCCCGCGAAATTCCAAGAGAAATCGACCGTACCCTTCGCTGAAAAGGCGATTTACGGGGCCTCCGAAGGCGTCTTCCAAGCGTGCGTCGCGATGAATATGGAGACCCTCGAGCGCGTGAATTTGCGCGATTGCGTCTCCGAAGACGGCGTCGTGACCTGGGACGCGCCGGAAGGAAAATGGAAGGTGATGCTCTTCGTGTGCCTTGCCGATCCGCGCTCCGTTCCTTTCGTCGACTACATGTCGAAAGAGGCGGTCAAGAACTTCTTCTCCCTGACCTACGACAAGATTTATAATCTCTTCCCCGAGCATTTCGGGACGACGATTAAAGCGTCCTTCTTTGACGACTTGGGGAATAACGCGACGGAAGGCGCGCGCAACTGGACGCCCGGCTTCAACGACAAATATCGAGAGCTATGGGGCGTCGATCCCGATTTGGATTATCCCGCGCTCTTCTATCCGATCGGCGACGCCACGCCCTCCGCGCGATATCGCCTCTGGACGACCCGCACAAGACTCTTCGCCGACGGCTATATCGCGATGGCGCGGCAATGGCGCGTCGATCACGGGCTCGACATGATCTCCACCGGTCACCCGCAGGGCCCGTACGTCATCGAGCCGATGGATATGGCCGGGGACGCGATGGCTTCGCATAAGGGTTCCGACGCCGTTCTTTTCGACTCGATCCACTATTACGGCCACGGACGCGACGGCTTCAAGATCCCGACGTCCGCCGCGTGGAACTACGACTTCCCCCTCTGCTTTGTCGAAATCTACGGCAACTATCGCGACAATACGTTCGATCCGAAAATGATGCTTCGTTCGGCGATGGAAATCTTCGCGCGCGGCGGAAACCTGCTCCTGCCGCACGGCGTCTGGACCGATCCGGCGACCGTTTATATTCCCCCCGAGATTTCGTGGCGCAATCCGAAACTTGACGGTTTCCTCCCCGAATACGGCGAGTTCGTGTCCCGCGCGTCTCTTCTCCTTCAAGGGGGACGCCACGTCGCCGACTTCGCCTTCCTCTATCCGATCGACAACATGAAGGCGTTCTATCACTTCCCCTACGGGTTCGTCACGACCGACTATCCTCACGGATTGCTGATTCCGCGCGAAACGGACTATCTCGCCGTCGGTTCTGACTTTACGTCGCGAATCTGGCGCGATTTTACCTTCCTGCACCCGCAAGTAATCGACGAGAAGTGCGCCGTCGAGAAGAAGGAGGACGGTTCCGCCGTCTTGAGACTCAACAACGTCGCCAACTGGGAAGAGTTCGACGCGTTCGTTTTACCTGGCGCCGACGTCGTCTCCCTCGCCAACCTCGAGAAGGTCTACGAATTCTATAAGGCGGGAGGCAAGGTTCTCGCGACGACTCGTTTGCCGTCGATGGCCGCGGAAGGTCCGGAAAAGAACGCGCGCGTCTGCGAAATCGTTCGTGAGATTTTCGGCGTCGATCCGTTGACGCAGGAGCCGCGCGACGCGATCCTCACCGGTCAGGAAGATATCGTGTTGCCGGAAAGCTTCGCGAAGTGCCGCGAAATCAACAAGCCGGGCGAATATCAGCAGCCTTTAGCGGAGAATCGCGTTCTTTACGAAGAGCCGATCTATCGCGATCGCGCAGTCTTCGTACCGCGTCCGACCGCCGAAGCGCTCCGCGCCGCCGCAGATTACCTGGTTCCCGTTCCCGACGTGAAGATTCAAGCGGTCGAAGGAACGCAGATTCCGACTCTTAACGTCGTTCCGCGTTGGGATTATCCCGAAGACGGCATGGTGCAGTATATCCACAAGGTGAAGAACGGCGTGGACGTCTATTATTTCGCGAACTCCTCGAACTCGGACGCGAAATTCACCGCGACGCTTCGCGGCTCCTTCAAGTGGATCGATCTTTGGAATCCGCGCACCGGCGAAACGACGCGCGTCGACCAGAC
>CAKVCP010000189.1 GCA_934725735.1 uncultured Thermoguttaceae bacterium | reverse complement strand
GAAGTCAACGGTCGCGAATATTGGTTTATTTCAAGGGACGAGTTCCTGGAAAAACGCGCTAACGGAGAATTTCTGGAGTCTTTTGAAGTCTATGAAGGCGGAGCTCTTTACGGAACCCTACGCGAAACGGTGGAGACTCAGATTCGTCAAGGAAAATGGGTCTTGCTCGAGATTGACGTGAAGGGCGCGCTGAGCGTGATGAAAGAGTTGCCCGACTCGTTGTCAATTTTTATCCTGCCCCCTAGCCTAGAGGCGTTAAGAGAAAGGCTCCTAAATCGAGGAACCGAGAACGGCGAGGATTTGGCAAAAAGACTCGAACAGGCCGAGAAAGAAATATCATACAATAAATATTATAAAGAACGCATAGTCAACGACAACCTCGACAAAGCTTTTGAAGAGCTGGTCGACACGCTTGCTTCTTATAACTAAGATGTGAGATCCGATCTTGTTATGATCGGGTTGGAGGAGTTACAGATGATAGAAGAACTTAAAGATGAAAATTTGATTAGAAAGGCCGGTGGGCGTTTCCGTCTTACTTCATTGATTCAGAAAAGACTCGCGCATCTCAACCGCGGCGCCGTTCCCTTTGCAGAAGATCCTACCGGCAAGGAGGACAAGCTTCAAATTGTAGTTCGTGAGATCCTAGAAGATAAAATCAGTTTGGATTTGAACGGAGAACTGGAAATTAACTCGCAGGGCAAGGCTGGAACTGGCGACGCCTTCTCTTTTGAGGCTCTTTTATCTTCAGACAACGGCGCGTCTGGATGGTCCTCCAACTCGATCTGAGGAAGCAATGGAGTTGACGAATTTTTTCACAACTCAATAACTGATGATAAGTATTAGGGACGACTGACGAAAATGGGTGAAGAAAAAAGCGTTTTGCTAGGGGTTGCAGGAGGGATTGCGGCTTTCAAAGCGGCGACCCTTACGAGCCTTCTTGTCAAAGCGGGAGTCGAGGTTTCCGTCGTCATGACTGAGGCCGCGACTCAGTTGGTCGCCCCTAAAACGTTTGAGGCGCTCAGCGGATACCCAGTCCTTACCTCGATGTGGGACCCGAGATTCATTCATCCCCACATTGAACTTTCTCGCCATGCGAAAGTTTTCTGCATAGCGCCCGCGACAGCCAACGTAATTGCCAAAGTCGCCAATGGAATAGCCGACGACCTTCTGACGTCAGTTTACTTGGCTTTCTCTGGTAGAATTATTATGGCGCCCGCAATGAATTCGACGATGTGGTCAAAGCCAAGCGTTCAGCGGAATTGCCAACAACTTCTTGAGGACGGCGTCACGTTCGTTGGGCCGGCTTCTGGTAGACTGAGTTGCGGTGAATCGGGGCCGGGAAGAATGGCGGAACCCGAAGAGATATACGAGGCCGTACTCTCTGAGTTGCATAAAGCGTGACGTTTCTGTTTCTATTTTGAAAATTTCTCTATATTTTATTTTTTCTATCTTGAAACTTCTGAAACCCTCGATAAAATTTATTGGACGTTGCAAATTACCGACAACGAAGTGTCTGGGTCGCGCCGCTAACTTCTCTTAAAAGTTATGCGCAGCACCGTGAATGCATTCAGATACTTGGTTAAAGAGTCCCCCTCTTGGGTAGACGGAAAGTCGGCGACTGCGGTGTTGTATCATATTTACTACTTTGAGCTAATGTTTCAACGTTTAGCCTTTATGAAGTAAAGGACGTTGGATAAGATATTTGACAATTGAGGTAACGGAGAGAAAAGTGTCAACTCCAGAAAATGTTATTCGTATCAGAATGGAAGCGTATGATCACGTCGCGTTAGATCAAAGCGCTATGGAAATTGTTGAAACAGCTAAGCGCACCGGTTCGATGGTACATGGTCCGATTCCGCTTCCAACCCGAATCGAGAGATACACGGTTCTTTCTAGTCCTCACGTCGATAAGAAAGCTCGTCAGCAGTTCGAAATCAGAACTCATAAGCGCATTATTGACCTTGTTCAGGCGACAGCTAAGACTATTGAAGCTCTTAATAAGCTTAGTCTGCCCGCTGGCGTTGATATCCGTATCAAAGCCTCGAATGGAACTCGTTGACAAGGTGATTTGAATACCGTATCGGCCTTCACGAAAATATATCGGGCCGCAATGCGGGGAAAACTGTCTGAAAAGACGAAGGAAATATAGACATGAGTATCGGTTTACTTGGTCAGAAACTCGGTATGAGTCAGCTCTACACAGAACAGGGAGAAGTGATTCCTGTTACCGTAATTAAAGCGGGACCGTGCGACGTTTTGCAGGTAAAAACGGTTGAACGCGACGGATATGAAGCCGTTCAGCTTGGCTTTAAGGATAAGCGCGCTTCCCTCGCGGGTAAGTGCGAAAGAGGACACGTTGCGAAGATCGACAGCAAGCGCCAAGCGAAGGGCCTCGCTCTCGCTCCTAAAGCGGGTTGCAATCCCAAGTCCTTCATTCGCGAATTCCGCGTTCCCGTCGAAGGCGTCGAAGTTGGTCAGCAGTTCAACGTCGAAGTTTTCAACGACGTTATCGCCGTTGACGTCACCGCCAATAGCAAGGGTCGCGGTTACGCCGGCGCTATGAAACGTCATAACTTCAGCGGTCAAAGAATGACGCACGGCGTTAAGAAATGCCATCGTCATCTTGGCGGCACGGGCTGCAGCTCATATCCGAGCCGTGTTCTTAAGGGTAAGCGAATGCCTGGTCACTACGGAAACGCGCGTTGCACGGTTCGTAACCAGAAGGTCGTCGTTGTCGATAAAGAAAACAACTTGCTAGTGATCCGCGGCGCCGTTCCCGGTCCGACGGGCGCTTACGTCTCGATTCGTCCAACGAATAAATTGCCGGCTCCGAAGCACAATAAGTGGCGACTTGCCTAATTATTACGCATATGCGCGGCGCTTAACCACAAAAAATTAAAAGGCTGATGGATAAATCATGGCAAATTTAAATATACTTGACAAGACAGGCGCGAAGGTTGGCGATTTCGAGATCGACCTCGATGTTCTCGCCC
>CAKVCP010000188.1 GCA_934725735.1 uncultured Thermoguttaceae bacterium | reverse complement strand
GGCGGTCTACACGCAGACGACGGACGTTGAAATCGAAGTCAACGGCTTCATGTCCTACGACCGCGAAGTCCTCAAGTTCCCCGCCGACAAGATGCGCAAGTCGAACGAATCCCTTCGCGGCCCCGCGATGGCGATGAAAGTCGTGATCGGCTGCTCGAAGAGCGAACCCAAGACGTGGAAGTATACCTTCGATAAGCCCGCAGACGACTGGGCCGCCGCCGATTTCAACGCCGACGCCTGGAAAGAAGGCCCCGGCGGGTTCGGCACGGAAACAACCCCCAATACGGTCGTGCGCACCAAGTGGGATACCTCCGATATTTGGCTCCGTCGCGAGGTCGAATTGACCGCGGACGATATCGCCAATCCCGACGATATGCTCGCGTACGTCTATCATGACGAAGACGCGGAGATCTATATCAACGGCGTCCTCGTCGCGTCCTATACCAACTACTCGCAGTACGGGTACATGCCCGTCGACACGACCAAACTCGCGGAAGCGCTCAAGGTCGGTAAGAACGTCGTCGCCGTTCATTGCCATCAGACGATCGGCGGTCAGTATATCGACTTCGGTCTCGTCAAACTGGTTCCTGCGGAAAAGTGATCTTAAATTGTCGTTAAGATAAATCAAAAGAAAGAAAAAGGCGCGCTAAGAGGAATTCTCAGCGCGTCTTTTTTATTTTTCCAATCAACGGTTTTTCATCGTCGACGCGAAGATCAACGGCGCTTGCGGAAATTCCGACGCGGCTCCTCCCCTTCGCTTGCCTTGAAGTTGTATCGGGGGCGAATAACCTTGAGGACGTCGACCGTCGGCGCGATATTCGCCATAATCTCCTCCATCGACTTGTACGCCATCGGACATTCGTCGAGGGTTCCGGAGTTGACGGAAGTCGTATAGACGTCTTTCATCTGGCGTTCAAACTCGTCGACGGAGAAGAGCTCGCGCGCTTTGGAACGACTATAGAGCCGCCCCGCGCCGTGCGGTGCAGAGTAGTTCCACTCAGGGTTCCCCTTGCCGACGCAAATGAGGCTGCCGTCGCGCATATTGATCGGAATCAACAATTTTTCTCCCAGCTTCGCGGAGACCGCGCCCTTGCGAATGATCGACGTTTCCAGATCGATGTAATTATGCGCCGTCTCAAAGGACGAATACGCGTCGACCGACTTGCCCGTAAGCGCCGTCAAAATCGTGTTGACGATCGTGCGGCGATTCAACTTCGCATAATCCTGACAAATCCGCATATCGTGCAAGTACGCTTGACGATTCTCCCCCGTAAGGAAACAGAGGTAGGGTGGTAGATTCGACGCGGGCGCGATTTTCTTGAGCTCTTTCAACGCGTCTTCGACCTCCGCGTCGCGTCCTTCCGCCTTATAGCGATTGATCAACTCCTGCCGCAAGTTTCGTTCTGAAGCGCCCTTAATTGTTTTTTGCGCAAGTTCCTGGTAAAGCTTCGCAACCTGCGTTCCTAAGTTGCGACTTCCGGTGTGTACGACAAGATAGAAGTTTCCCTCGTCGTCTTCGTCGACCTCGATAAAATGGTTTCCGCCGCCAAGGGTTCCCAAAGAACAACGGATTCTCCCCACGTCTGCCAACTTGCGATAAACGAGGAGCTCTTCGAGCGCGGGAAAATCGCAAAGAGGGCGCGTCGCGACGTTGCGCCCCGCAGGGACGCTCTCATGAATGATCAGATCTAAGAGGTCGTAAGAGACGGGATCGCGACCGAGTTCGACGGTCAGCATCCCGCAACCGACGTCGACGCCGACCAGGTTAGGGATCACGAGTTCGCCCAGATCGGCGGTGAAGCCGATGACGCACCCGATTCCGGAGTGAACGTCGGGCATGACGCGCACGCGTCTTCCTTCCGTGAAGGACTGGTCGCATAGTTCTTTAATCTGCGTCGCGGCGCTCTCCTCTATAGCGTCGGTATAGACGACCGCCGTCGCAAAAGTTCCTTTAATTTCTTTCATGTCTAAAATCCCTCTCCCAATTGAAAAAGAGAAATTTGAGATTTTAAGATAAACGTTCCCTACTCCCCAAGATACGTATTCTATATTTCGCGGTTTTGTACCATAATTCTGAGATAAGTCAACTATTTATTCTCAATTTAATAGCAGATCGCTCATTGTTTAGGGAGAGAAGGCGCCTTATAATGGGTAAATCGCGTCGCGCTTATGAAGCGCGGCGATATGAAGGACGACGCGCGTCAGCGTACGACGGTAGGACGTCGAAACATTTAATCTGAAAGGCGATCAATGAAAAAGTCATTCATTTCCGGAACAGTCGCTCTTCTCGCGGGCCTTATGGTCGCGAGCGGCGCGCTACTCCCCTCTTTCGCGGCTGAATGGAGCCCGGCGGAAGGTATTCTTCTTTCGAAATTCGCGAAGGACGTCGATCCTTCGCAGCCCCTTCCCGAGTATCCCCGTCCGCAGATGACGCGCGACGCGTGGAAGAACCTCAACGGCATGTGGGATTACGCGATTCTTCCCGTCGGCGAAGAGTTCGGCGACGCTCAGGGTCAAATCCTCGTTCCCTTCTGCGCGGAATCCGCCCTCTCCGGCGTGGCGAAGCGCGTCGGCGCCAAGAATAACCTTTGGTATCGCACCTCCTTCGAAGTCCCCGAGGACTGGAACGGCAAGGAAATCCTCTTGCAATTCGGCGCCGTCGACTGGCGCGCCGACGTCTATCTCAACGGCGTCAAAGTCGGACATCATCAAGGCGGATACTGCCCCTTCACCGTCAACCTGACCCGTGCCCTCAAAGACGGCGCGCAGGAACTCGTCGTTAAGGTCTGGGACCCCACCGACGAAGGAACGCAGGCGATCGGAAAGCAGCTCAACAATCCTAACGGCATTTGGTACACTCCCGTCACGGGTATTTGGCAGACCGTTTGGCTTGAAGCGGTTTCGAAGTCACACATCTCGAAGGTTCGTCCCGTCGCGGATATCGACGACAAGACGCTGACCGTCTTCGTCAACGCGGAGAACGCGGAAGGCCTCGTCGCCGTCGCGGGCGGAAAAGAAGCGAAGGTCGT
>CAKVCP010000187.1 GCA_934725735.1 uncultured Thermoguttaceae bacterium | reverse complement strand
CACATGGGTCGGGATGGAATATCATCGTGCGCAATGGTCAAGAAGTTGACGCAACGAAGATCGTTCCAAAACTCAAGGGGTTTCTGAAGGAAAATTATTACACATACGGTCGTGAAAAAAACTATCGTTTGATTAAGCCGCGTATCGTCTGCGAAGAATTCATCGAGGGCGCTTCCGGCAGGAGTATTGTCGATTTCAAGGTTTTCTGCTTCGGCGGACGCGCAAAATTCTATTCGGTCACATACTTCGAAAACGGAAAGCAACATTTCAATATTTTCGACCTCTCCGACGGACGTCTGGAGATAAAGGATCGGTACGAAGAGGTAGACTGCGCCTCTCTGCCTTCGAATATTGACGATATCGTCGGGCTGGCGCAGGAACTTGCGAAACCGTTCGACTTTGTCAGAGTTGATTTTTATATCGCAAAGCAGGGTATTTTCTTTTCTGAGCTTACTTTCCATTCAGGAGGCGGGATTCGACCCATCGAACCGATGGAATATGATTATAAGTTGGGAAGCTATTTTGATACGATTGGAGCTCCATAAATGAAGCTGCTACTCCTCACGCATTGCTTTTACCCATCTCAGAAAAGAGGCGGCCCCACTGTCAGCATGACAAACATGGCAAAGCTGGCCGCTGAGTTTATGGACGTTTCGGTGGCGACAATCGGATATGATTCCGACGGAACCCAATATCAGGGGATTCACGAAGGGAAGAACTCCCTCTTCGGTTGCGACGTTTACTATCTCCAAAACAATAAGATGGCGGACTTCGCGCAAATCATTCAGGAGATTGCTCCCGACGTCATATACGTCAGCAGTTTGTTTAGCTGGCAATACTGCGTCCCCGCTCTGCGAATCGCTAAAAAGAAAAAGATCAGAACGATTCTTGCTCCCCGAGGAGAGTTGATGCCTTCCGCGTTGCGCATCAAGCATACGCGAAAAGCGCTTTATCTCAATTGTTTGAAATGCATGGGCTTATTTCGCAATATCGAAATTCACGCCACTTCGAACGACGAGTACAACGAGGTCAGGAAGTTTTTTCCTCACGCGAAGATTTGCAACGTTCAGAATCTGCCGACCTTTTCGCCCCTTGTTTCCCAATACGTCGAAAAGTCGTCGGGGCAGCTTGAGATTGCTTTTGTCGGAAGAATCCATCCCATTAAGAATCTGGACATCGCCCTGAACGTCTTGAAGAATCTTCGCGGAAACGTCGTCCTGCATGTTTACGGGCCGCGCGAAGATCCGGAATATTACGGTAGATGCAAGGAGATTGCAGACTCCTTACCGAATAACATTCAGGTTCGTTTTGAAGGCAATGCGCCGCATGACGAAATACCGCAGATTCTTTCGCGGCGTCATATCCTCCTGTCCCCGACGCAGAGCGAGAATTTCGGACAGGCTATCGTGGAAATGCTCATGCAGCATCGACCGGTTGTGATCAGCGCCAATACGCCGTGGCGTGAATTAGAGTCCAATCGCGCCGGTTACGATATTACGTTGGATCGGACGGAGGCGTTCGCGGAGGCTCTCAATCGTTTTGTCGATATGAACGACGCGGAATTCAGAGAATGGTGCGACGGCGCGGGCGCATATATTTCAGAAAGACTGAAGTTAGCCGAGCTTGCCGCTCAGTATTGTCAAATGCTGACGGGGGAATGAACCATGAAGCTCCTCTATATAGGAACGGTCAGCGAGAGCCGGGAATTTGAACGAATTGTCAAAGAATCGAAGATAAAACCGTCTGTGGCGCCGCAGACGTTTGAGACGGCGTTTTTGAACGGCGTCAAAGCCAACGGCGTTACTGACGCGGAGTGTTTTGCGTTCCCCATGATTGCGTCTTTTCCTGGGAGTAAACTGCTGTACTGGCTGAAAAAGAAGCAAACGCTCGAATGTGGTTTTCCGACAACGTGGATTCCAACCGTCAACCTGCCGATCTTGAAGATGCTCATTCAAGGGTTTTCATCTAAGAAAATGCTCAAAGCTTGGCTCGAGAAACAGGAAAAACCGGAGGACGTCTGCATCGTACTCTACTCCATCTATGAGCCGATTGCAAAGAATATCATTCGCCTTAGAAAGAAATACCATTTCAAAACCGTAGCGTTTGTTCCGGATCTGCCGGAACATATGTATGCGACGAAACGCGGTCTGCAGGGAATCGCCGCCCAATTCTACTATCGCGCGGTCAAGAAAATTCAATCCGAGTTTGACGGATACATCTATCTGACAGAAGAAATGAAGAACAGAATTTCTTCTGAAAAGCCTTATATCGTTGTGGAGGGGTTGGCGGACGAGAGTCTCTTCGCGGCGCCGACGAAGGCGTCGGGCTCTGAATCCGAGAAAACGCCGATTGTTATGTATGCGGGGGCGCTGAATAAAAGATATGGAATAGCCGAGCTTGTGGAAGCCTTTCGGCATACGAATCTCGACGCCCAATTGCACATTTACGGCTTTGGCGATTTTGTCCCGGAATTGGAAAAAATCGCTCAGGAGGACGCCCGCGTCTGTTATAAAGGACGCGTCAGCAGAGAGGAAATTCTGGAAAGAGAGAGAGAAGCCGCGTTGCTGGTGAACGTTCGAAATCCCAAGGATGAATTTACCGCATATTCTTTCCCGTCCAAAACAATTGAGTATATGTCGTCGGGTACGCCGCTCCTTACTTCTCGGTTGCCGGGAATCCCGCAGGAATATTTTGACTACTGCTACTCTATTTCCGGGAACGACGTCGCCGAGATCCAATCGGCGCTCGAAACAATTATGGGGTATTCGGACGAGGTTCGCCGAGACATGGGGCGGCGAGCAAGAGATTACATTCGCGAGAATAAGACGGCGTTCAAACAGGCGGAAAGAACGCTCGATTTCATAGAACGTATCAAAAATTGATCAGAGCGTAAATTCTTTTTTATGCTCTGAATAGGAAAACGATGAAATTGTACAGAGTTCAGTAGGAAGGACTGGCGGAAGATAAAAAACAAACGTGGATTTGTATAGCGATATGTCTTTTTCTCTGTTTTCCGTTGTTAAACTCTGCTATTGGAGGCATAATCAAACTTTTTTTCGCCATTCAATTTAACTTGGGAACGTATGCCGTTCCGTTTGGAGGATCGATTATAGTATGCT
>CAKVCP010000186.1 GCA_934725735.1 uncultured Thermoguttaceae bacterium | reverse complement strand
GAGACGGAGAGCTCGCTCGTGAAGATCGCCTTGGGTAAGTATATATCACGTATATACGTGTATTGACAAGGAATAGGCGTTTGCGCTTTTGTCTTTCAATGAGGCGACAATTGCGGAAGAGTCTTCACATATGGAAATTGAAAAATAGGTGTGTTTACAATGAAATTTACTAAGATGCATGGAGCTGGAAACGACTACGTCTATGTCGACACGTTTCGCGAAAAGTTGCCGGTGGCTCCAGAAGAGTTGGCTCCGCTTGTGTCGAATCGACACTTTGGAATCGGCAGCGACGGTCTTGTGTTGATTTGTCCTTCGGACGTCGCCGACGCGCAGATGCGTATGTTCAATCCAGACGGCTCCGAGAGCGAAATGTGCGGAAACGCGGTGCGATGCGTCGCGAAATACGTGGCGGAACGAAGTTTATCGCATCCTTCTCAGTTGCGCATTGCGACGGGGAAGGGCGTCTTGACCCTCCAATGCGAGTATGAAGGCGATCTCGTGACGCGCGTTCGCGTCGATATGGGCGCGCCGATTCTAGAGCCCGCGCTTGTCCCCACGACTTTGCGATCCTCAACTTCTGAAACCGCCCCCGTCGTCGACAGGCCCGTCAGGGATCTCGGTTTGGATTTCTCCCCTGAATTAGGCGCGGGGTCCAAAGAGCTCGAGTCTTTTCTCAATTCGCCTTTAACTTGCGTGTCGATGGGGAATCCCCACTGCGTGATTTTTGTCGATCAACCTCTTTCCGACGCTCTTGTCTTGGGGTGCGGTTCGAAGATTGAGCGATCTCTTGAAAACTTCCCTCGTAAAACGAACGTTCACTTTGTTCAGGTTCTTTCGGAGGACGAAGTCAGGATGCGCGTATGGGAGCGCGGCACGGGCGAAACGTTGGCGTGCGGAACTGGCGCCTGCGCGGTTGGCGTCTCTTGCGTTCTGAGCGGGCGTGCCAAATCGAACGTGTTGATCCATTTGTTAGGGGGCGATCTACAGATAGAGTGGAACGGCTGCGACTCCGTCTACATGACGGGGCCTGCGCTTGAAACTTTCTCCGGCTCGCTAACGCCAGATTTTTTCAAACAACCTCGTAAAAATTTTTCTGTATAATGGTAAAAAAACCTCCTTGAAGTTATAATCAAGGAGGTTTTTTATAAAGAATTCGTGATTTTTTTGATCTTGCTCATCGCAAGATCGACGACTTAATTATTATGTAGTAGGTGTTTAACTCATGAAACGCAATGTTTGTAAGAGCGGTTTTACGCTCGTCGAGTTGTTGGTTGTAATTGCGATTATCGGTATCTTAATCGGTTTGCTTCTTCCGGCAGTCCAAGCGGCGCGCGAGTCTGCCCGTCGTATGCAATGCACCAACAACATGAAGCAGTACGTTTTGGCGATGCAGAATCATCATGACGTGCACAACAATCTTCCTTCTCAGATCGCGTGGGGCGGCGGCGTCCGTATGGATCGTTTGAGCGTCACGTATCAGCTTCTTCCTTACTTCGAACAGGCCGCGTTGAAGTCTCAAATTGACTCTCCTTCCGGTCCTACCGCCACGTGGCTTCCTTCTACTGCTTCTGGCGGTCAAGAAGCGTGGGAAATTCGTACTACGAAAATTGACACGTTGCTTTGCCCGTCCGATCCTCAGGGGGGCGAACTCGTTCATCTTGGCGGTAACCACAATCATGACGGACGACCGCACAATATTGCGTACTGCATGGCGGACTGCGTTGCGCGTCTCGATAACGCAAACGACAGTCCTTACAAAACTCAGGCTGACGGAAACGGGCGTAAACGCGTTGCTAACACTCGCGGAACAGGCGACTGCTCTCATCGTTCGCTCTTCTTCTACTATGACAACAAGAATATGGCGTTCGTGACCGACGGTACGAGCAATACGATTGTCTGCTCGGAAGTTGTCGCCGGCGAATATAATAACACCAATATTCGCGGATCTCAGGTTTACTACGCCGGTTTTGACGCGGGAAGCTGGGTTTCGAAACCGAGCCTCTGCATGAACATGCGCAACTCCAGCAATCCTAACTTCTATCAGGATGGCGCGACGCTCGTTCAGCATCCTCGTATGGGCAACTGGCTTGACTGCCTCCCCGGCAACAGCGCCTTCACGACCGTTATGCCTCCTAACTCCCCGACCTGCTATAAGTATAACCGGGAAAAGGGCCAAGTTATGCTCCTGCCTCCTTCGAGCTTCCACAGCGGCGGCGTCAACTGCGGAATGCTTGACGGTTCAGTCAGGTTCGTTTCCGATACGGTCGACACCAACGGCCTACCCGATATCAAGACCGGTATTAATCTCACCGGCAAGAGTCCGATTGGAGTCTGGGGCGCGATGGGGTCTCCGAACGGCGGCGAAACGGTTTCGCTCTGATTTTTTTGAAACGTGATAGTTTCCCGCCATATGGCGTTAAGATCATTCGTTAATCCTAAGAGCGCGGCGAAACAAATGTGTGTGCGTCGCGCCCTCTTTTTTTCGTCCTCTTTTCATCTTGAGGACGTTTATCTAGAAGAGAAGAAAGTTTAAAAATGAAAAAATACCTCCTCTTAATTGCGTGCGTATTGGCGTCTGTCGCAAGCTTGGGTTGCAAAGATAAATCTCGTCCAGCCGATCTTCCTGAAGATATGAGTCCTTGTTTTGTCACGATTACTCAGGAAGGGAAGCCGCTTGAGGGCGCTTCCGTTAGCTTTGAGTATACGACGCCTGTTAAGTACACGACGAGCGGCGTTACCGACGCGAATGGCGTCGCGCAGATGTCCACATACGGTTATGGCGGCGCCCAGATTGGAACTGCCAAAGTCGTCGTCACTAAGATGGTCACCGAAGGTTTGGTTGAAGCGACCGACGACGAAGAGGGCTCGATGGGCTCCGACTTCTACGTTGTCGACGCCAAATACGGTTCGGTGGACACCACGGATCTCGAAATCACCGTCGGTAGCAAAGAATGTAAGGAAACGTTCGAAGTTGGTCCTGCCGTTCATGATCCCGCAGGAAAGCGTTGAACTTCATCGTCGTGATCTCTATTTATAAAGAAAAGACGTCCGTCATAAGAACGGACGTCTTTTTTAATATACGATTCTTAGGGAAATCATTCTTCCTCAAAGAGTTCGTCGAGATCTTTTCCTGCGTCTCCCT
>CAKVCP010000185.1 GCA_934725735.1 uncultured Thermoguttaceae bacterium | reverse complement strand
CCTCTGCGACATACGTTCTCGCGGCGTGCAGGTGGTTCTCGTCAGTTCCGGCGCAGTCGGCGCGGGGATGGCGCGTTTGAATCTTGCGGCGAGACCTCGAGATCTCGCCGATTTGCAGGCTGTCGCCGCCATCGGTCAAGGCGCGTTGATCCAGGCTTACGAAGAAGCGCTCGCCGATAGTCGACTCATCGCCGCCCAAATACTCCTCACCGCAGACGACTTCACCGAACGCAAACGTTACCTGACCCTCCGCAACACCTTTGCTTCGCTCCTCAATATCGGAGCACTCCCGATCGTCAACGAAAACGACGCCGTCAGTTCCGCCGAGCTTTCCTTGACCTTTGGCGACAACGATCGGCTGGCGGCGCTCGTCGCGTCCCTTTTCTCGGAAGCGCTTCTGATACTCCTGACCGACGTCGACGGTTTGTACGACGGAGATCCCGAGCTTCCCGACTCAAAGCTTGTAAAATGCGTCCAAGACTGGAGTCCGGCGCTCATGGAGATGGTCGCCGAGAAGAAGTCGCGACGAAGCAAGGGAGGAATGGCGAGTAAGCTCAAGGCGGCGCAGATTGTCGGAAAAGCCGGCGGCGCTATGATTATCGCCAACGGTTCCGACCCCGCCATTCTGCGGAAAATTTACGCCTACGAAGAAGCGGGAACCCTCTTCTTACCCAATGAGTCGTTGCCCGCGCGTAAAAGATGGTTCCAACATGCCGCTCCATGCGGCGCGCTCGTCGTCGACTCCGGAGCCGCGCGCGCCGTCAAAGAGTTGGGGAAAAGTCTCCTGCCAATCGGCGTCGTTCGCTCATTCGGCGTCTTTAAAAAGGGAGACGTCGTCGAAATTATCGACGAAAACAACAACGAAATTGCTCGCGGACTTACAAACTACTCCAGCGAAGACGCTCGAAGAATATGTCGGAAAAAATCCTCGGAAATTGCCGAAGCCCTCGACCATGAAGGGCCTTTTTATGAAGTGATTGTTCACAGAAACAATCTCCAACTTGTCCAGTGACTTTTGGGCTAACCCAATTATTGCACGAGGGATCCTACGATGAATTCAACTATACGCGCTTTTATTGCCGTCGATATCTCCCCCGCTATTAGGAGTCAAGCGCAAAAGGCCGTGAAACCCTTGCAAAACGCATTTCCAGACGTTAAATGGGTCGACGACGAAAACTTCCACGTCACGTTAAAATTTCTCGGACCGAACGTCCCGACGACGGAATTGCACCTCTTAATCGCCGCGATCGAACGCGCCTGCAAGGGCGTCGAACCGTTTGATCTCATCTTTGAGGGGTTGGGAGCCTTCCCCGATTCCTCCAACCCGCGTTCCATATGGATCGGCGTCGCCGAAGGCGTCGACGAAATCCGCAATCTCGCGGCGCGAATCGACAAAGAACTCGAAGCGTTGGGGTATCCCGTCGAAGGTCGAGAATTCAGGCCGCACCTCACGATTGGTCGCTCCCGCAAAAAGGATCGCAGCGTTAAGGTCAAGCTCCCCCAATACGCTACCGTTCAGAACGCGAAGAATTCGGCAAACGCCACGTTGTCGGATATGTTAAACGAACGTTCCGACCTCTATTTCGGAACCTCTCCCGTCGATAGCGTAATTCTTTACTCCAGCGATCTCCGACGCGACGGCCCCCAGTACGAGCCTCTAGCTATCGTCGAACTCGATCCCCTCGGCGACGCGGGATCGGAGGACGCGGAGTTAGAGACAAGCGCGGCCAAAACTAAAAAGTACAACCTCGACAACTTCCAAGTTGCCGAAGAGGAGATGGGAAATCATCTTCAGGAAACGCCTAAAGCCAAGTTTGACGTGGACGCGCTCGACGCCGGGCTGGAGGACGAGCTACGCGCCATTTGCGGCGACAACTTTGCCAAACGCGGGCAAAAGAAAAAGTCGCAATCCAAGTCCGCTCCAAACGCGAGCAAGCCGAACTATAAGTCCCTAAGGGAACAGCTCGACAACGTCCTGTCGGAGGCGGATTCCGTCGACTTCTCGGAACTAGACTCCCTTATGAACGAAGATAATAAGGGGGGGAAGTCCTCAAAATAGCCGCTTTTCTGTTACATATTGACTATTTTAAATTTTCGCTAATATTAAACTAAACGCATTTATCGTTCCTGTCGATAAACTCAATACGACGTTTCGCCCCCTTATTATTTACGTTTTGGCACAAACGTCGGACGGAGCGCGCTAATATGGCGCGCATGGAGTCTTTCACGCCATGTGGCAGGAGCGACAAATGATGAAAACGACGCTGATTAGAACGAATTTTGCAGCCTGGGTTTTGGGCGTAGCCGCAATTACGGGCTGCTCGTCGTTTCATTCCCCTTCGGCGGATTTCGTCAAACCTGGAGAGTTGAGCACCGACGTTTCCGATCTTCCTGATCCGAACGAACCTCCGAAGAAAAACTCGGACGACGTCCGTAACGCCGTCGCTCAATACGGTTACGGAGGGCGACGCGAAGAGTCGCCGGAACGCCTTCTTTTGCAAGCGGACTCTTATTTCGAGCAGAAAAGATATCACGATTCGGGGCGTCTCTATCAGAAGTATCTAGCCACGTCGGCGGCTTCTACCGCTTCGCCGGAACTTCTTGCGACGATACACTACAGAATCGGATACGTCGCCAATAAGAAGACGTTCTATTCAGAAGCGAAGGCGGAGTTCGCGAAAGCGCTTCAATTATCTCCGAACAATAACGAATATCTCTTTGCCTACGCGAAGGCGTGCTATGACGCGCAAGACTATCAGCAGGCGGATCAGCAGTTTGCGGCGCTCATTTCGCGCGCCCCGAATTTTCCGCAGGGCCAATACTATTACGGATTAACCCTTCTTGAAGGTTCAAATCGTGCGAATGCGATTCAGCCGCTAGCGACGGAAGTCGGCGTCGTGCAGGCAAACGCGTTATTGGCGGATAAATATTACAAAATTGGCGAATTACAGCTCGCGAGTCAGCAAGAAGCGCAAATGATTCAGCTTGCGGCTCAATCCGCTCAACCGATCCCGAGACTCCCTCACAAGGAGAAAATCCTCGCGAACGCTCAGAACGCCGCCTACGCGCAACATTTAGCGCTCCCCGTCGCCGATAATTCGACGTCCCAGTCTGTTCAACCGACCGTACAGCAACCCGTACAGCAACCCGTACAGCAACCCGTACAGCAACCCGTACA
>CAKVCP010000184.1 GCA_934725735.1 uncultured Thermoguttaceae bacterium | reverse complement strand
CTAGAATTCTCTGGGGGAACGCGGGAAGATACCGTCGTTATCGACGATTCCCTTTATTCAATAGAGACGGCCGGTCGAGACGGATTTCTCACAGTCGGCGTTTTTGACCAAAGCGAGTTGAGTCAGGACTTGTTGAAAGAAAAGAGCGATTGCTATCTTCTCGGTTTTGAAGATATGAGCGCGTTTTGGAGCGCGGAGAAAAACGGTTTTTATCGCCAATAATAGGCGCGTTGCGGAGAAAAGATTTTCACTAATTGGGGCTTTAATGCGCGTTTAGACGCTACTATCCCCTCGAATTTGGGCGCTTTTTGGAATTTTGTCCCAAAAAAAGTAGACCGTAGAATCTTTTCTGTTATCATTTATATTCGAGAGTTTTTTGGCGTGGCTCAGGTTTAACGAGTCCTCAAAAAAGTGTGACAAGCGTCGCTTCTAAAAGAGCGTTTTGTTAGTTTTTCTGGCAAGCGCTTTGAGAGCGACGCGCAAGAGTAACGATCCTTTTGAAGGAGACGTCGGCGAATGGCGCGAATATTAGCTGTCGATTGGGACGGAGTAGAGGTGCGGTATGCGCTTGGTAGCGTTTTTAAAGACCGTCTAGTAATATCGAGCGTAGGCGACGCGCCGATCGAGGGGGCGGTAGAGGAAGTAGCTGCGGCTGTTGCCGAGACTCCGAATCCTTCTACTCCCGAAGAATCTTCTGAACATGAGGACGAAGAAGATGACGACGGTTCCGAAGTTGTTGAGACAGTAGAAAAAAGCTACATTCCCAGGATGCCAGTCGCGGACGACGAGGAAGAAGAGGAGGAGAGCGCCGTCGTCGATCCAACGGTCGTTTCTACGGTGAAAAAAAAGAAGGGGGAGTCTTTCAAGACGTCTCCGATCGCTTTAACGCTCAAAAAACTCTTTCGCGAACGTCGCGTGGGCTCGGCGACAATTTGCTATAGCGTGGAACGCGCTGACGTCGACGTCATGTATATGACGCTTCCAAATGCGACGGACGCCGAGACTCCCGAGCTGGTTTTTAACCAGGCTTTGCGAGAATCGCTGACCTTCAATGAAACGCAGCCTCTTGATTTTACGACTTTAGGGCTACCTGAAACCGCGAAGAAAACAGGGTTCCGTCGAGTCGTCGCCGTTTCTATCGCGCGCGATAGGTTGCGTCGTATTCGTGAAACGTTGATTGGCGCGAGTCGCGCGCCTTCAAAGATTGAGCTACGCGAGCCCGCTTTAGCGGAGTTTCTACAAACCGATTTTTGCGGGGTAAATTACGACGTTCCCGTCATGTTGATCCAGGAGCTTTGCGACGAAGTCAACCTAACTCTCGGCTACGGGAAGAATATCCTGTACTTTCGTTCCTTTAAAGTCCGGGTTGATTCCACGCTTTTGGAACGTGCGGAACGTATTCGCGACGAGGTTGTGAGGACGATTGCGATCGGCGTCGACGATCTTCCTGAGGACGCCGTCGTAGAAAAGGTCGTTTTGTTTACGAACACTCCTTCCGCGCAGGTTGCGGAAAACGAGGATGGAGCGGAAGTGGACGAGGCGCCTGAAACGCTCGGTTCCGTACTATCGCGTCTTCTCGCGGAAGAAGAGATAACGCTTGATTTGATAAACCCCTTCCGTATTTCGGGGATCAAGCTTAAATGTTCCGAACCGGAGCATGTTGGTCGTTACGCGTCTTTGATCGGTATGCTACTTGCGGAACGCCCGCAAGCGCGTCCGTCGATTGATCTTTTGCATCCGCACGAGAAACCCAAGCCGCCCAACTTTACGCTTCTTTTCCTCGCGTATTTCTTAGTCGTCGGGATTTTGGCGGGCGTCGCTTGGGGATGGAATAAGAAGGATTTAGCGCGTTTAAACGAGGAGCTTGACGCGCTGACGAAGGAACGTGACGAAATTGTCATGAACTTCAATCAAAAGTCTCCCCTTGCTAACGTATTGACCCGCGCTAACAATTGGCAGAACCGCGAAGGAGTCGTCGTTCTCGACGAATTGCGCGATATCGCGGCACGACTTCCTAAGTCTCCGGACTTGGTCGTAACGCGCTTGGCCTACATGGCGAGTTACACCGGTTCAGAGCAGCGTCTGCGTAATTTGCCCGTGTTTATTATTAGCGCGAAAATCACGGGGCTTGAGGTGTACAAGCTTTTCGAAAACAACATGAAACTCTATGGCGCGCATAACGTCTTCTCGAGAGGTCCGGTCGCTAATCCTCAGGGGGGCGGTTATAAATTCATGTTTGAAGCGTTTATTGTCTGCCAGAGACGCAATCAGCAATCCCTGTTGGCTGCGCAGCTTCAGGAAATTAAGGCTATTTCCAATAATCGACCTGAATATTTCGTCGAACAAGAAGAGGAAAAAGCGCGGTTGTTAAAAGAGGCCCAAGAGAAGAAGTACGGAGAGATCGTCGATTCCCTCGCGTCGTTTATGGATCAGATCGCTCAAGAGGAACCGAAGGCCGAGCCAGCCGCCGAAGGGGAGGAACCGACGACTCCTTCTCTCGATCAATTGAAAACGTTTGCCCAACAGCTTGCGACGCGTCGTCAGAATTTACAGCAACAGTATGCAAACGTTGGGAATCTGCTTCGTAACAACGCCATTTCCCAGGAACGCTACAACCAGTTAACTCAGAGCTTCAAGGAAAACGACGCCGTTATTGTTAAGAAATGGCAAGAGACCTGTTCTGTGATTAACGCGGAAGAGGAGAAGATTAAGCGTGAACAAGCGGAGAAGACGGCAAATACTGAACCGACTCTAGAGTCTGATATTGCGCTTCGCCAACAGTTGCTCGCCCAACGTCGACAGCTTGATTACGCAATGCAGCAGGAACAAATCAAGCTTCAAAACGGCGCTATAACCCAGCAGACGTACGAGGCCTCGTTGAAGGCGTATCAACAAGAGGTTGATAAATTAGTGGCGCAATGGAATCCGCTCATGGAACGCATGAAGCAAAGACAAAAAGCTCAAGGAGCTCCTGCCCCCGAGTCTGCGCCTGCGCCAGCTCCCGAAGCTCAAGCGGCTCCGGCTCCCGAGCCTGCGCCTGCGCCAGCTCCCGAAGCTCAAGCGGCTCCCGCTCCTGAGCCTGCGCCTGCGCCAGCTCCCGAAGCTCAAGCGGCTCCGGCTCCCGAGCCTGCGCCAGCTCCCGAAGCTCAAGCGGCTCCGGCTCCCGAGCCTGCGCCTGCGCCAGCTCCCGAAGCTCAAGCGG
>CAKVCP010000183.1 GCA_934725735.1 uncultured Thermoguttaceae bacterium | reverse complement strand
AAAAAAAGGAGAGCCGCGCTCTCCTCTCATAAAGCTTCAATTCTCGCAATAATCACCACACCAGGTAGTTGCCGCCATACGTCAACCCCGCGCCAAAACCGGCGAGGAGAAGATTGTCGCCTCGTTGCAACATGCCGCCGCGATTCATCTCGTCCAACGCGATTGGAATCGACGCGGACGCCGTATTGGCGACTCTCTCAACATTGATGTAAAACTTATCGTCGTTCGTGAAGCCCAAACGCGATCCTGCCGAATTGATGATGCGATAATTCGCTTGATGCGGAACAATCCTCGTCAACTCGTCCATCGTGAGATTGTTGCGTTCCAACAAGGAGTGCACGACCTCGACAAGCGCCTTCACGGCGAAGGCGTAAACTTGCTGCCCGCCCATCTGAAGAACGTGAGCGAGAGGATGGCGCAAAGAACCCTCCGAACGGCATCCGCCTTCCAAAAGGAGGTGCTTGCCGGACTTTCCATCCGCCATCATTACGGAATCGACAATTCCGCTTCCAGGAAACTTCTCTTCGACGTCAGGTTTAATGACAACTGCGCCCGCGCCGTCGCCAAAGAGGATGCAAGTCTTGTAGTCGTTCCAATCGACCTTCCTCGACATCACCTCGGACGCAACGAGAAGAATCGGCTTCGTAAAGTGAGGATTCGAATAAAAATTCTTAGCGATTTCAAGATTGTAAATGAAACCGCAGCACGCGGCGCTCATATCAAACGCCGACGCGTTCGTCGCGCCCAATTTGTCCTGCAAAACGCAAGCGGTCAGCGGAGTCGGCGCGTAATCGGGCGTCGCGGTGCTCACGATAATCAGCCCCAACTCGTCAGGCTCAACTCCTGCCTGTTCCAACGCCTGCTTTGCGGCGATGAGCCCCATGTCGGACGCAGACTCGTTGGGGGCCGCTATATGCCGTGAGTGAATTCCCGTATGGGAGTATATCCACTCGTCGGACGTCTTGGGCATTCGTTCCGATAATTCGTCATTTGTTACGACGCGTTCCGGAAGATAGGAACCCGTCCCTGCTATTACTGCGCGAACCATGAATAAAACTCAATCTATTTCTTTTTTAAACTTTTGCGACGCACGCACATCGCAAGTTCTCTTCACAAGATTCGATTTCATGAGGAGCTCGGCAGAACTCTAATGAAAAAAACTCTTCTCAACAATAGCAATTATTTAAGAAATAACAGTCGACTCAAAAAGTTTCTCGCTCATCGGCGCAAGGGGTTGAATTCGTCGCATGCGCGCGGAGACGACGCCCCGTGCGCAAACGCCCTTTTTCGCAAAGAATTTATTCGCCGGGACAAAAGCTCTCCGCAACAACTTGAAGAAACTCCGCGTGGGTTTTGACCCGTACGATCCTGTCTCGAAAGCTCTTGCCCCCCGGACGCCCTTTCGAATAATTACAAGCGTAACGTCTCATTAACCTGACGGCAATCTCTTCGCCGTAACGTTCCACCAAAAGGTTGTAATGAAGGAGCAGTAAATCTCTCTGTTCTGACAACGTCGGTTCGGATCCCGGAGTTTCCCCTTTAAGAAGTTGCGCAACTTCGCGAAAAAACCAAGGACGCGAAAGAGCCCCTCGACCGATCATCACCCCGTCTACAGGATAAGCGGAGAGCTTCTCGACCGCCTCTTGCGCCGTCTTGATATCTCCGTTCCCTATCAAAGGAATTGATTTTAGGGCGGAACGAACTTTGGCGATTTCATCCCAGTCGGCGCTTCCCATATACATCTGCTTCGCGGTTCTACCGTGAACGGTTAAAGCGGCTCCCCCCGCGCATTCCACCGCCTGAGCGACGTCGCAAGCGTTGATCGTATCGCTGGTGACGCCAAGACGAATTTTAGCCGTCACGGGGGTTGGAAAGCAGGCGCGAGCGACCCTTCCGACGATCTCGCCGACTTTTTCAGGATTTTTGAGTAAGAACGAACCGCTTTCAGAACGTTTGGCAATTGCGGGCGCGGGGCATCCGAAATTCAAATCCACCGCGGTTACGTGGAAGTCGTGCGCCAAGGTTGTCGCCAACTCCTCGAGCGTCTCGGGACAATTGTCCCAAATCTGCACGGACAAAGGACGCTCCTCGTCGCGCACGCCCCATAATCTCGTTGGTTCTTCTTCTTGAGACGAACCGTATCGACTTAACGTCTCTTCGTCGACGTCTCGTTTCATATAATGGAAGGCTCGAGCGCTTATCATTTCAGTCGCGATTAGACCGACGCCGCCAAATCTTCGCAAAATCTCCCGAAAGGCGTAATTTGTATACCCAGCCATGGGAGCTGAAAGAACCGGCGGAGAAATAGTAACTGAACCTATGCGCAAACTCTGTTTTAATTCCTGTTCCACTTCGTATCCGTTAGTCAAATCTAAAAATCGATTTCGTTTTATTGAAGAAACTACAATCGTCTATTTTCACATAACGCCGTCTACTGTAAACACCTAAACCTCTCTAACCCGGCTTTTACCGCAGAAACAAGCCGCTGGGAAACTTGACAACTACTGGCTATTGGTATAGAATTCACGCGTTTACCCCCATTTTAAACGCAAAGAGGGGGTATGAAGAGCGGATGTTGTTTTACCATGAGATTGCGTCCACTTCTATTCACTTTATCATTAGGAGGTTTCAATGAATAATCAGTGGAGCGTTATCGGCCCAGAGTATCGAGTTCTCGACTGCACAATACGCGACGGGGGTCTTATCAACGACCATCAATTTTCTCTCGAATTCGTTCGCGCGGTCTATGACGCAAATGTTGCCGCTGGTGTTGACTATATGGAAATTGGCTATAAGAACTCCCGCAATATGTTTTCTGTTGAAACAAACGGATGTTGGAAGTTCTGCCAAGAAGACGACTTACGACGCGCTGTTGGTGAAAATTCCTCTAAGCTTAAGCTTTCCTGCATGATTGACGCCGCAAAATCCGACTGGAAAACGGATGTGCTTCCCAAACAACAGAGCCCTCTCGATATGATTCGAGTCGCGTTCTATGATTATCAGATCGAGGAAGCGCTCCAGATGATCGACGATGCGTTTAATAAAGGCTATGAGGTCTCTGCAAACCTCATGGCGGTTACGACCGTCGAAGAAAAAACGCTCGACTCTATTCTCGAAAAGCTTTGTAAATCTCCCGCTTCCGTCTTTGTTATCGTGGACTCCTTCGGCTTCATCTCCCTGCCCCAGATGGAGTACCTTACTCGCA
>CAKVCP010000182.1 GCA_934725735.1 uncultured Thermoguttaceae bacterium | reverse complement strand
GTAATCGATATAGCGATTCCCGTCGACGTCATACATCCACGGGCCTTCCGCGCGTTCGAATACCACGGGGGTTCCCCCGACGCCGCCAAAAGCGCGCGCGGGGCTGTTGACTCCCCCTGGAATCAAAGTTAACGCTTTTTCGAAAATCTCACGACTCTTATTACGATTCATCGCCTAAGCCTGCCTTTTTCTTTCGCTTAAATAGTCAAATCGCGCGGCGTTATCAGTCCGCGCTCTTCGCGTCAGTATACCACGCCATAACCGTCGCCGCAAGGCTCGACGGATTCGGGCTCTTTCGGACTTAACGCTTAGCGCTACAATGGAAGAGAACATGACGCGCGTTTCCGCGTCTCCTTTAGTCTAGGAATCGATATGTCGAACGACGCCGCCCCTTCTTTTTCTTCGCCAATCTTTCGCGAACGCGTTCTGGAAGCCCTCAATAGCGAACTCCATGAAGACGCCGTCCGCTCGGCCTTTGCGCAAAACGAACGCTTCTGTCTCTTCTCCGACTCCTTCGAGGGAAACGGAAAGGGCGTTGAAATGCTGCTCGAATTTACGGAGTCTGGGAGCGCTACGGGCTCTCTCAGCCTTCCGATTGAACTCGCGTCAAATGGAGAAGGTATTTTTCTGGGAGAGTGGAAAGTCGACGTTTCAGTAGACGGGCGCAAACTCGCCCCTGTCGGAAACTGGGAAACGTTGTGCGTGGATCTAGACAAATCGTACGTCTTCTGCGAACGGTCTCTTTTACTTGAAGGAGGTCGCCGCCTTTCAAGACGAATTCTTCTCTCGTACGCGGAAAAAATTCTCCTCCTTGTCGACGAACTCCTTCCAAGCGCGGCAGATCGCGCCAATCCGGTTCCGCGAGAACTCCGCGCGTTCTTCGACGTTCCTTCCGAGACCAAGGTTCAGCGCGCGCCCTGCGCGCCTCTTCTTTTGTTCCGAGCGCAAAACGCGCCGTTCACTACGGCAAGGGGCGAAGCGGAAGAACCGTCCCAAAGCAAGGCGCCTACCGAGCCGTCATCGCCTGCGTCGATCGTTTCACGCGTATTTCCGCTGGGTCTTCCCTCCTGCGATCAGAACCTAGCCGCGCTTGGGAACCTGGAGTTTAACGCGGAGTCGGGGAAAGTTTCTTTTCGAGTCGTCTCCCCGACGTCGACGCTCTTCTGTCCTCTCCTTTTCGACTTTAACCGGCGCCGAGCGTTGCGCGACTTCTCCTGGACGCCTCTCACGGTGGGCGAAAACCTAAAGGTCGCCGACAAAAAAGACGCGTTCGGCGCAAAATTACAACTCGGAAAGGAACAGTACGTCCTTTACGCGTCGACGTCGGAACGCCCCGCCGTTCGCTCGATCTTAGGACGTCGCCTTCTTTCCGATTTTCTCTTCGGCAAATTCATTTCATCTCGAGGCGTTTACCCTCTCGTAGAGATTGAACTCGACGAGAACTAACCGTAAAAAAAAGACGCGCGTCTTTTAAAAAGCGCGCGTCTCAATCGTCGGTCAAACTCAGTTCCAAACGCTCTTCAACGGCCAAACGGTCGCTTTCGCCTCCTTGGCGCCCTGAACGCGTAATATAGGCGCGTCGTTTTCCTCTTCGGGAACGAAACATTTGGCGATTTGAGAAAGGCCGTCGTTAGCAAAAATTTCGAAGGAAACGCGATCGAGGAGCAACCTCAACTTCACGTTTCCGTCAACGACTTCGAGGGGCGCGACAACCCCGTCGTGGATCATCTTTTTCTCCGCAGGGTCAAGCAAGATCTTGCGTCCGCGCAGTTCTACGACGACGGGCTCGTCGCCAAGCGCAATTTGCGCTTCGCAGTCGAGAAGCTCGTAATCTTTCGAATCGCCCTCTTGGGGAACGAGCGTGAAATCGGCGTCGGAACCAGACTTTTGAAGTTGCAGAACGTTTCCTCTCAAGGTTTCAACTTCAACGACGGGGTTAATGCAAAGGCGCGGTCCGTCCGCAGTCGAACGAAGGGTCAACTCGCGAGGAACGGTGAATTGCTGATTGAAGGGGCTATCGGGATAGACGCCTCCTTGCATCCATGAAACCTGAATTCGACGTCCGGGCGTGTCGGAATAGGACTGCGCGGCGTAGTCGTTGCCGCCCCATTTAGCGTCGAGAGGCGCGGTGCGGCTCTTAAACTCGCGTCCGTCGAAATCGCCGACAAGATATTTGCCGTTTCCGCCCCAGAAGACCCAAGCTTTGTTATTTTCGTCGCCGTCGATCGCCAGTTCGAAAATATCGGGACATTCGGAGCAACCAAGTCGCTCGATGCGGCATAATTCCTCCCACTTCTTCAAGTCCTTCGACCCAAAGAGCGCGTAGTCCTCGCCGTCGAGATAGAGAGCGCACACCCACTTCAGAGAGGGCTCGTGCCAAAAGATTTTGGGGTCGCGGTTTCCGCCGATAATATGCGGAATCGTCGGATTCCCCTCGTATTTTACCAACGTTTTACCGCCGTCCAGAGAATAGGCGAGCGCTTGAGAGGCGGGCTCGCCGTAGCGCATGCTCGAACCGTTGTAGGTAAACATGAAAACAAGAGGCGCCGGGCCGTTGGGATCCTTCTGAAAACCGGTCGTATTGTCGACGTCGACGGCGCCGCTTCCTGAAAAGATCGTGCCAAGTTCGTCGGGGTAAATCGCGTCGGCGACTTCTGTCCAGTGAAGCAAATCGGGGCTTGTCGCATGTCCCCAAGTCATATTCCCCCAGTTTACGCTCATCGGATTATGCTGGAAGAAGAGGTGGTAAAGACCGTCGTAGAAGACGAGTCCATTCGGGTCGTTCGTCCACCCAACGCGTGGAGAAAAGTGGAATTGCGGTCTATATTTTTCACCGTACGCGACTTCGCCATGATGGAATTCTTCCTCAAAACCAAAGGGCGCTAGCTCGCTATCGGCGGGAACTCGTTCGACGACGACATGGATCTTTTTGCCGCGATACGGCGCCATATCGACATAAGAGACGAAGTCGGCAGGTTTCTTCTCGTCAATCGAGGAAGAAATCGCCGCAGTGAATTCGCGAACGACCTTCCCGTCGCATTCGATCCGAATCCAGGACTCCGTTCCACCCGTCTTAATCGGCAACGTCAAATAGCGCCCCGAGACGTTCAAATCGCGCGTCAACTCGACAAATCCGCGACGTTTATCGCTGAAGGAAATCTCGTCGACGTTGATATGTCCCCAACCGCCGGTCGCTTCGTCGACGATGCGGAAAAAGGCCTTTTTCCCTTTCAAATCAGCGACGTTCCACGAGCCCCAATCTAAAGCTTCCGTTCCGCCGGCGACAAGGTTGGGCCCCGACGCCTTGCGGACGACTTCCCCGTCGACGACGAGCTCAAAGCAAACGCCGG
>CAKVCP010000181.1 GCA_934725735.1 uncultured Thermoguttaceae bacterium | reverse complement strand
GGGTTGCCGTTGTGGAAGATAGGTAAATTTTTCTGGGTTCCAGGACGCATATATAAAGTGAAAAAGAAGCATTTTTATCCGTCGCTCGCGGGCCTTTTGTGTCTGGTAGCAGGTTTTTGTTTTATTCCTTTTCCGTACTCGATTTACGCGCCGGCAGTCTTGGAACTTCGTTCGGACGAGTCGACGACGGCGAACGTTCTTTCGCCGAAGTCCGGGGGCGTTTTGCAGGAAGTCTTCGTGAAAGAAGGGCAGCGCGTGAAGAAGGGGGATAAGATCGCCGTTTTGCGCAACCCTCAACTTGACGCGGAGTTGAACGACCTTTTGGGGCAGCTTCGCGAAACGCGCGCGGAAATCGATATGTGTCGGCAGATGGGGAACGATCAAGACGCCGTCGCGCGTTTGCAAGAAAGCGCCGCGCGATATCAAGGTCTGAGTCGCTCAATCGAAGCGATGCAGGAGGAGCGCAAACGCCTCACGCTTGTCGCGCCCCTCGACGGAGTCGTCGTCTCTCCCTATTGGCGCGTCGATCGCGAAGCGCAGACGCAGCGTCCGAACGATTTTTCCGCCGCGCTTCCCGTTTGGGACGGCACCCCTCTCCTCGAACGGAATTTGAACACGACGTTGGAGCCGGGCGCGCACATTTGTAGCGTTGGGGATCCGCGTAAATTGGAAGCGATTATCGTCGTCGACCAGTCGAAGATCAACTTCATTCAACCTGGTCAGAAGGTCAAAATCAAATTGACGGAACGCCCCTCCGAGACGCTTATCGCCGAAGTCGCGTCGCATGACGACGTGGAAGGTACGACGATGGAGTCCGTGCCGTACCAGCTTTCCGTGAAGGGGGGGGGGCCCGTCGCGACGGAGACCGCGGAAGGGGGCTTGGAACGTCCTCAAAGCGGCGCCTATCGCGTGCGCGTCGATCTCGATAACGACGACGAACGCATGAGCGTCGGAATGACCGCGAAATGCAAAATCAAGGCGACCCCTCAGACGCTCTTGCAACGCCTTGTCAGACTTTGTCGCGAAGTTTTTAACTTTAAGCTGTAAAATTTAGAAAAACTTTACGTTTCCTTGCTTTAAGGTCGCCGCGCCGGTATAATTGCAACGCGCGCGACTCTCGCAAGGGAACGATTAGAATTTGACGACGCCCAACGCTCGCGCGCTAGGGCGTTTTTTTTATGACTGCTTCGAGGAGGTTCCAATATGACAAAACGATTGACACGCGCTTTCTTAGCCGCGTTCCTTGCTCCGATCCTGGTCGGGGCCGCGACGGCGACGGATTACTTCGTCGATTCGCAAAATGGAGACGATCTTGCTGCGGGAACCTCCCCAGAGACGGCGTGGCGCACCCTCGGGCGCGTCTCGGACGCCAAGGAACTTCAAGGGGGCGACGTCGTGAAGTTCAAAAAAGGCTGCGTATGGCGCGACGGATTGCAGCCCCGTTCGGGAGAAGTCGACAAGCCGATTATTTACACGAGCTACGGGGAAGGCGAGAAGCCGAGCTTCTGGCGTTCGACGTCGTTGGCGGATCCCGCTTTCTGGACGAAAGAGGGGGAGAATCTCTGGGCGACGCGCCCTCGAGAGACGCGCGTTTTAGGCCCCGCGACGCTCGCGATCGATATCGGCAAATGGGGCATGCACAACGAAGGGGACGCGAAGACGAAGACGTCGATCGAGGACGGAACGTATCGCATCGAGGTTCTTCACGCGGGGACGGCTCCGAATCATATCCAGTGGACGTACGCGCCCTTTGCGGTCGAGAACGGCAAGCAATGGCGGCTTTCCTTCGAAGCGCGCGCGAATAAGCCCGCGAATTATTCCGTTTCTTTCATGAAGAGCGGCGCACCGTGGACCTCGTACGGCGTGACGAACGGCAAAACGGAGATTGGCGAAGAATTTGCGCGTTACGAACTCGACACGACCTTCCTCAAAACCGCCGAAGACGGTCGCGTGACCTTCTATTTCGGCAAACTCGAGGAAGGGACGGTTCTCGAATTTAAGAACTTCAAAGTCGAAGAAATCGAGATCGACGAATTGCTGCTGACTCCCGACGTCGGGAATATCATCCTCGACGGAAATAAGGCGGCGTTTAAGAAATGGACGCGCGACGAACTCACGACGCAAGACGACTTCATGTATGATCGCGAAGACGGACGCGTATGGTATTACTCGGAGAAGAATCCTGCGGAAGCGCACGAAACTCTCGAAGCTGCGCGAATGATCCACGTGATCAATCTTTCCGGCGTGAAAGACGCCATCTTTCACGATCTCGATTTGCGTTACGGAGCGGCGCACGGCTTTGGCGGCTCCGGAAATCAGCGCTGCGTGATTCAGAACTGCGATATCTCCTGGATCGGCGGCGGCGATCAATATCTCGAAGGCGCCAAAGGACGACGCACGCGATTCGGCAACGGTATCGAATTCTGGTCCGACGCGCAGGATCATAAGGTTATCGGCAATCGAATCTGGGAAGTCTACGACGCGGCTTTGACGAATCAGGGGAGCGGCGTCAACGTCGAAAGAAACATCGTCTACGCCGGTAATTTGATCTGGAACTGCGAGTATTCCTTCGAATACTGGAATCGCGGACCCGAATCGAAGACGCAGGATATTTTCTTCGCCGGGAATGCGTGTCTCGACGCCGGATATGGGTGGGGACATGTTCAGCGACGCGATCCAAACGGTCGTTGCCTCATGATTTATAGCAACGAAGCGCAAACGACGAATTTCCAGATAGTCGGAAATTACTTCGTCAACGCGACCGACTCCCTCGTGCGCAACGATAAGGAATGGACTCCAGAGGAACCGATGATGGAGAGCAATATCTATTGGCAAGACGACGAGTCGAAACCGTACGCGTTATGGCATGGAAAGACCTATTCTGGGGACGAATTCGACGCGTATCGTCAAACGATTGACGGCGAGAAAAGAGGTGAAAAGAGAAAGATAACGCGCGAATACATCCGCGAGAGATTTCCTCTCCCCGAATGACGACGAGGTGAAAAGCGAATTTCCCAAAAAAGTTTTAGAAAGCTTCTTGAAAACGATACTTTATATTATATAATACATTTTATTGAAAGAAATGCGTAAGATTTTCTCTTAACAAAGGTATCGCGGAAATCATCCGCATCGTTCCACCGAGGAAGATTGCGCGGTTTGCAATTGACCTCAGCTTAGTTTGGTAAGGAGACGCCAATGAGAAGTATCGCTAAATTGGATTTGCAGTATGCCCATCGTTTCTATGGTTTCAAGGGGGAAGCGCAGTACCTTCACGGGCACACCGGCGTTTTGACGATCGAAGTTGAAGATTCGGTCGAACCGGGCGTCAACATGGTCTTCCCGTGCAACGAGATTCAGAAAACGGCGTGGGAAGTCTTGAAGAATTTCGATCACGCGCTGAT
>CAKVCP010000180.1 GCA_934725735.1 uncultured Thermoguttaceae bacterium | reverse complement strand
GTTTACTTCATTGGCACGCGCGGACGAATTTTCCTCGTTTGCGGAACCGGCGCATTGAGGTTCCTGCGCGAGTAATTGTGAAAAATAAAGGATTTTGTTAGCGCAAATAGAGAAGGTTAAGACGAAAAAACAAGAAAGGACGAGAAGCGTTTGCTTACTTGCGTATAGGCGGCGCGACAATAATTCAAAAGGGGAGCGTTGCATGGAAGACCTCGTATCGACGGGGAAAGCGGCGTGGTGATGAGTCGCGTTTGCAAAAAGAGTTTGCGACGCATTATTTTTGGAACTTACGGAGAATTGATTTTATCAAAATGCCGAACTCTTGGCAATGTTTTTTAGAAGAGGTCGCGAGGAAAGGCTTTGAGTTTTTTCAGGAATTTCAGAGACCGCAGACCTTTCTAAGACAATATAAAATTTGCAAGAGTTATTACTTTGCTAGTTTGACGAGTTTTTGCGCTTGTTAAAATTGCAAGGGAGTTGTTTATTGGTAAATATTACTCAAATTGCGCGACCTGTTTCTTGAGACGTAGATATTAGTTTTTTTTCGTAAATTACCGCGCGTCGCTAGAAGGATAGGGCAATGTTGTGTATATTTAATAGTTGAAGGTCGGGAAGTCTACCTTTGAGACGTCGTCCGCGGTCGTTTTCTCCGGAGAAACGGTCTGCGACGCGACTCTGGGGGAGGCCCGATAGCTCGGGACGCGTCGAAATGATTGGCGCGTTCTCTCAAAGGTAGATTTCAGGGTTCTGGATCGCGGCGTAACGCGGCGTTTGAAGGAATCGGTTTAACGAGCGCGTGCGCGTGATTGCGACGCGGTTTTTACAGTCAGGCGGTACACATGTCGTTTTCACAAAAAAAGAAAGTACTGGGCGTTGCAGAATCGCTTTTGAGTCGGATCATGAAGAAGGACGACGCGGGAGCTCGCTCTCAGAAAGCGAGAAAGCTCTGCATTGATCATCTCGAAGAGCGTCAGATGCTAAGCTTGACGGTTGCGACGACCGACAATCTCCTGGTTAACTCGTCTTGGCAGGATATTCGCGGCGACGTTGCGGTTGATTCTAACGAAGCGGGCGACGTCGTCGTCGCTTGGACCGCGGCGGATCGTCTCGCTAATCCTGATTATGATCCAAGCGATCCTACTTCGAGTCCTTACCTCACGGATTCCAATGGAAATTACGTCGAAGATCTCAATATTTACGGACGCTACTTAACGGACGAAGTTCAGATCATTACGATCCCCGAGGAATGTGTTCCTGGAACGGTTCTAGAAGACGGAACCAGCGTTCAAACCGGTTCTTTCGAGCTTATTTATAACGCGCACGAAACGCAGCGTTTGTCGATCTTTTCTTCGAATTTTGTTCATGAAGACGACGACGCGTACGCGACGACGAATAGTCAGTCGGTCTTCTATCTCGGTCTTTACGCGGAAGGCGAATTGACGTGGGTTCTCTACCGTTACGATTCGAATTTACTTCCGAGCGACAACGCCGCGAATTTGCAGGAAACCCTCCGCGCAATTCCCGGAAACGAGTACAAAGACGTCGTTGTCACCGCCTATAGCGAAACCGATTTCGATATTACTTTCTACGGCGACAACTGGGCCGGTTACGACCTCACCGATATCCGCGTTTCGAACGACTACTATTCGGACGTCACCGCGTTGATCGATAAGGTCGGCAACATTTCTTTCGACGTCAGCGATCTCAAGGATTGCTCCGCGTTCCAAAAGCTGTGCTTGCAAGATCTCTTTGGCGCGAACTACACGCAGACGATCGCGAAGATGATTAGTTCGCAGGGGCGCAAATCCGTCCTCAAGGCGTTGCAGGTCGCGCGCGATTCTCTTGTCGATAATCTGACGAGCGGCGTGGTTTCGACCGTCAACGAAGTTCAGTCGATCACCTCTTACAATAGCAAGGGACAGCAGACCGGTATCGTCGTCGACGCCGACCCGTACAAGACTGCTCAGAATATCCAGAACGCTTTTAATAACGTTTCTCAGCAAGCGTCTCTCTATGCGCCGATTACTCGCGGGTACGAATACAACGAGCAGACTCACCGCTTTGAATACACCAACGATCCGACTCGCGCGTACTCTTCCAACGAGTCCTACGGATCGATGCAGTCGCCGATTAGCCCGATCGAAGTCGTCGTCGAACCCGTCCCCGGCACGACGAATCAGTTCCGCGTTACGTTCACCGGCGCGAGTGGATTGACGGACCAAGACGCGCTCTTTGTTTCCGCCGCGACGTACGCGACGAAAGTCGCCTCGAGCTACGTCTACACGGACGTTATCGTTCAGAGCTCCAAGACTGGCGCTTACGAATACGTTGGAGCGGGAGACTACGACGTTAATAAGTCGACCGTGACGGTAAAGCAGTCGAGCAACGTTTTCCGCGTCAACTCGGCGGAAGTCGCCGATTTCGTCCTTGACGATATGGGAAATATCGTGACGGATCGTTACGGCAATACGTACATCAACGGAACCGGGCGCACCGATCAGAGCAAACCTGACGTCGCGATTAGCGCCGACGGCAGTTTTGTTGTGACGTGGCAGAGCGAAAATAGCGACGTTTTGCAATCTTATAATCGCACGGATATCTACGCGCGTCGTTTTGAAACGCAGGCCTATCTGCCAACGGAAGGCGAAGGCGGATTCGACTCCAACTACGTCGTTGATTTCTATGAAAACGGCACGAAAGACGGATATCTCGGCATTGAAACTCCCGACGGTTTCGTCGCCGATCCGTACTCTTTGAACGCCTCTACAAGCGTCGGCGTTCAGTGCGTGGCGCCCGTTGCGAACGAATTCGTCGTCAACGCGTCCTTGAACGGTTCTCAGGTCGATCCGGCGATCTCCGCCGACCTTGACGGCGCGTTCATGATTACCTGGACCTATCTTGCGCAAGACAACTCCTATTTCGGCGGTATTTACGGTCGTCAGTTCAATAACGACGCCGAGCCGATGACGGGAGATATCACCTTCGCCAGCAGCCAGGTTGGAACGAACTACTACGGTCCTTCCACCGTCTCCATGTCCGACGACGGATTTGCCGTCGTTCTTTGGAACTACGGAACCGAGCTCTATCAATCGGTTCTTGAGCCGTGCAGCGACGTCTTTATCGTCGACGGCGAACAGATCGCTTCGAACGCCTACAGCCCCAGCGTCGACTTCGATTACAACGAACGCTACGCAATCTCCTACACCCAGGAAGAAACCGACGGCGTCGGCGGTACGACAAGTCTGCCCGTAACGGACGTCTATGTCGCCGTTTACGGTATTACGAAGTCCGCGCAAGCCGATGAAGAAACCGCGTTCGATTACACGACCGATTCTGTCACGACGACCGATTCCAACGATACGACGACCGGAGCCGGAACGGGTACGACGAACGACACGACGACGACCGGCGGTCTTTACGTCGGCCAACGC
>CAKVCP010000179.1 GCA_934725735.1 uncultured Thermoguttaceae bacterium | reverse complement strand
GTCCTTGCATGGTTTGTGAAACCCTCGCTCCGTATCAGTCGATCTTGACTCCGCACTTCGTTTCTAACGTCGACGGAACACATATTGTCGAAACCGTCAAGAAACTCAATCCTGAGACGACCCTCTTCATCGTCGCGTCCAAAACCTTCACGACGCAAGAAACGATGACCAACGCCCATTCCGCTAAAAAATGGCTCCTCGACGCCCTTAAAGACGAAAAGGCCGTCGCCTCTCATTTCGTCGCGCTCTCAACCAACCGCGAAGAAGTCGAAAAATTCGGCATTGATCCGAACAACATGTTCGAATTCTGGAACTGGGTCGGCGGTCGCTATTCTCTTTGGTCGGCGATCGGTCTGAGCATCGCTCTCGCCGTCGGATTTGAAAACTTTGAAGAACTCCTCACGGGGGCGCACGAGGCGGACGTCTACTTCAGAACGACTCCTTATAAGCATAATATTCCGGTCGTTATGGCCCTCCTGGGCGTCTGGTACAACAATTTCTGGAACGCCGAAACGCAAGCGATCCTCCCCTACGACCAGTATATGCGTCGCTTCGCCGCCTACCTCCAGCAGGGCGATATGGAAAGCAACGGCAAAGGCGTCGATCGAGAAGGAAATCGCGTCGATTACTCCACCGGGCAGATCGTCTGGGGAGAACCGGGCACCAACGGCCAGCACGCTTTCTATCAGCTCATTCACCAGGGCACGAAACTTATCCCTTGCGATTTCCTCATGCCCGTACAGACCCACAACCTGATCGGCGATCATCACCAGAAACTCGTCGCCAACTTCATCGCGCAAACCGAAGCGCTCATGAAGGGCAAAACCGAAGAGGAAGCGTATCAGGAACTCCTCAAATCCGGTCTCGACGACGCCGAGGCGAAACGTCTCGCTCCCGCCAAGGTCTTCACCGGCAACCGTCCGACAAGCTCCTTCTTCTTCACGAAGCTCACGCCGAAAATGCTCGGAAAACTCATCTCCTTCTATGAGATGAAAATCTTCGTCCAAGGTATCGTCTGGAACGTCAACTCCTTCGATCAGATGGGCGTCGAACTCGGCAAGCAACTCGCCAAAGCGGTTCTTCCCGAACTCGTCAGCTCCACTCCGACGACTTCTCACGACGCGTCCACGAACGCCCTCGTCGAGTACTACAAGAAGAATCGTCAAGCTTGATCCCCTTTACGAACCCGGACGACGCGTTTAGGGGCGCGTCGTCCGGATTCTTACCCTCCTTGTCGAATACGACAAGAAAAATCGACCAAAGCATGACCGTCTAACGTATCTAGGCGACGCTATTTAGGGTTGCGTCATCCGGTCGCATTGCGCGCTCCTTAAACGTCTGGTCGCTCGTAATTTCTGATCACTTAACCATTTAGACTTATCATGAAAAAAAGACTCTGGCTCATACATCAACAAAGCACGCGAGTAATTCTCGATGAGCGAGGACACCACTACTGGATTATCAGAGAACTCGCTCGACAGGGTTATGAGCCTGTCGTTTTCTGTTGCAACTTCGACCACTATTCGCGAGAATTCGTCGATGAAAGCAATCCTCTTTGGTTTGAACGCACCCTTTCTTGCGGCGCGAAATGCGTCTTTGTCCGCGCAACCCCTTACTACAACAGCGGAAAAGATTACGTCCGCAGTCTTATCACTTTTCGCCGCAATCTCATAAAAGTCGCTAAACTCTATACAAATACGCTTCCCCCCCCCCCTGACGTAATCGTCGCTTCCTCACCCTCCCCCTTCGTCGTTACCGCGGGCGAAAAACTCGCAAAGAGATTTGGGGTTCCCTGCGTCGCCGAAATCCGAGACCTCTGGCCGGAAAGCATCTTCGCGTACTTTCCCCAAAAGCGAAACAAGTGGTACGCGAAATTCCTCCAGCGCTACGAACGAAAGATGTACGAACGCGCCGACGCCATCGTCATGACCTGGCCCGGCGGCGTCGACTATATCGTCGATCAAGGATGGGATTCCACAATCGACCTCAAGAAGGTTCATTTCGTCGCTCACGGCGTCGATATCGAAGAATTTGATCGACTCGTGAAAGAACGTCCCTTCGCCGATCCCGATCTTGCCGACAAATCGCATTTCAACGTCGTCTACGCCGGTTCCGTACGTTTCGTCAACAACCTCGGAATGTGCGTCGACGCGGCGCGGATCCTCCGCGATCGCGGGAACGACCATATCCGCATACTCGTCTGGGGACAAGGCACCGAACTCGACTCCTTGCGCGCGCGCGTCAAAGAGCTCGGATTGACAAATATCGTCTTCAAAGGGCTCGCCGAACGCAGGGATGTTCCCTCCATCTTGGCGCAAAGCGACTGCGCGCTCCTCCATAATACCAGCACCGTTCTTAACAAATATGGACAGAGTCAGAACAAATTTTATGAATATCTTGCCGCCGCTAAGCCGATTCTTATGACATATTGCGTAGATCACAGCGTCATCAGGAAAGAAGGTTGCGGAATCGAACTCGATCAGCAGACTCCGGAATCTATCGCAAACGCGCTTGAGAAACTCGAAAAACTCCCGCGCGAAGAGTACGACGCGATGGCTGCCAATGCGCGAAGAGTCGGAAAAAGTCTCGATACAAGATTTCTGATAAAGAAGCGTATCAAGATCATCGAAGACCTCTAATATCCACCCCTAAGGATAATTTAGCCCAGCTTCGGAAAACAAACTACATGACACGCAAGAGATTAATATACGTCGGTTCCGGCGGCGGCGGAGCGTTCCAAGACGCGTCCGGGATTTACACGCACTTCTCCACGGGTCTGCTCCTCGATTACTTAGCTCGAGAATACGACGAAGTCTGTTGGTGCGCCCCAAAGGAAACGGAAAAATCCCCACATCTTACGTACAAGCTCCCGGAAAACGTCGTTCACGTCCCCATGCCCGCGTCCAGCTCAACCCTCGCCGCGACCCTAAGACTCAAGGGGTATAGCCAAGCGTGGCAGAAGGCGCTCGAAGAGCCCGGCGACCTCTTCCTGCGCGGAATGTTCCCCGGCGCTACCGACCTATACAAGCTCTGCGTCAAAAAAGGCTTTCACCCCCTGCACTGGCTTGTCGGCAACCCCGTCGCGCTCATTCAATCGCATAAACGCAGCGGCTTCGTCATGGATCGTCTGGCGCTGTGCTACGCCAAGAACTGGGAACGCGTCGTCCAAAACGGCGTCGACCAGACCCAAGGCGCGTTCCTATGTTTCGGACAAGAACTCTACGCGCGCATGGACGGACATAAGCGATACAACATCGTCGCCGCGCCCGTCCTCGAATCCCAGATCTACGAACGCGAGGATACCTGTCAAGGCGACGTCATCCGCGTCCTATTCGTCGGCTTCATTCGACCGGAAAAGGGCGTCGAGTATCTCGTCGAGGCCCTTCCACACCTTCGTTCCCAGCGCCGCGTCGAACTCGTCTGCATCGGCTCGAAAAACGACCGATACGCCGACTACAACGCGCTTCTTGACGCCAAAATCAAAGAGCTCGGGCTTGAAGATCGCGTCTCCTTCCCCGGCTCTATGGATCAA
>CAKVCP010000178.1 GCA_934725735.1 uncultured Thermoguttaceae bacterium | reverse complement strand
GTTCTCGATTATGCCCGGAAGGCCGATTTTCATTACCTCCTCGCGCTACGAGCCCCCGACTTCGTCGACCAAGACGTCCTCGAATGGGCGCGCGCCGAGGCCGCCAGAAAAAAGAAGATCGACGCCTCAAAGGTCGAAATCGTGACGATCGACGAAGGGCTCTCCATCCAAGGAACGCATATCGGCCCGTACGACGCGGAGCCCGAAACCCTTGAATCGTTGCGACTCTACGCCCAAGAAAACGCGCTTCTCTTCGATTTTTCCCCGACGAGACTCCACCACGAGATTTACCTCTCCGACCCGAATCGTTGCGAGCCCGAGAAGCTCAAAACACTCCTGCGCCTCCCCGTGCGGCGTCTTGAACGGTAACGCCTCTCTCAAATAGCGAGCGTCCGTCGCGCTCCGAAGGGCGAAAGAGCCGGGCGCCGCGACTCGACTAAGAGGAATAGACAAAGGGCGCCTCTTCCGTTTCAATCGTGAGAGACGCCCTTCTTTTATCATCTGCGAATCTGCGCGAACTCTATTGCGCCGCGCCTTCCGCCGGAGACGTCGGCGTATGGAAGGAGACGTCCCCTTCCGCGCCGTCCTTCGAAACTGCGGCGACCTGATAGAAATACTTGCCTTCCGCCGTCGGACGCGCGTCCGTATCGCGATAGGAGGTCTTTTCCGTCGTCGCAATCGGCGCGTAGACGCGGACGTTTCTTATCCGGTCGCTTCCGTCGTCTAAACGGCGATAAACGACATAGCGCGCAGCGTTTTCGACCGGCTCCCACGAAACGGCGCCGCCGCCGTCTTCTTCCTGAAACGCCCGCGCGTTCTTCGGCGCGGCGGGTACCGCTGGAAAGTCGCGGACTATATACTCGGAGCCCTTTTCTGTCTCAAACTCAATCGTCCAAGGATCGAGCGCTTTATAGGAGATCGGCGCGCCCTTTAATTCCACCCTCGCTTTCGCGATCCCCGGATAGCGAAGACGACAAACCTTGCCGCTCCCCGATCGAATCGCCAACCGATTCAAACGCCCCGCGCTCCACTGCGCGTCGACCTCGAAGTTGCCGCGCGCTTTCATACCCGTATAGGAACCGTCCGACCAATCTTGCGGCAAGGCCGGCAGCGGCTCGATATATCCCTGGAAACTCTGCAACAGCATCGCCGCGACGCCGCCGGTGAGATCGAGTTCGCGATAATAATCGCTGGGAACCTTCCCGGAGACATATGCGTCTGAGCCGGAAAAATCCAGCTCAAACTGGCCCATATTGCGGTAAGAGCCATATTCCGCTTGCGAGCCTTCATATCGACCCAGAACGCCCCCCGCCAAGCTGTTCGCCTTGCCGAAATTTCCGGCGAAGAGCGCTTCTCGGATCGCGGGAAGATTCAAATACGCGTCCTTTTTATTGCCGCCGGCATAATTTCCGCCGTCTGTCTTCGGGCCGCCGTCCCAGAGGGTAATCTCGTTGAAACTGACGATTTCGACGTCGGTATTCCCCATCGCCAAGGCGGCGATTCGACCGTTGCCTAGCGGCATACCTTCGTCGCGCGCGGCGGTCGCTTTGCCGTCGTCGTTAAAGATTCGCGCGGGCGTTTCGTACCATATTTTTAGATGTGCGTCCGCCGATGTTCTTCCGTCAGCCGCTTGGAGCGCGGTTACGCCGGGCGGCAAAAGGGAAAGCGTTGCGGCTATCGTCAAAATCCAACGCGTTGTCGGGCTCATTTTTGAATCTCTCTTCGCATGACTTACACATGACGCGCCTCTGAAAGCTGCTCTTCGCACGATAAGAAGCGCTCTGTACGAAGTCCTTTACTCAAAGGTCTCGTCTATCCTTCTTCAGTATACCGGAAAAGAAAGCCGGTTCCAAGACAGAGGGGAGTATTTTTGTACAATAAACCCTGCGAGCAACAACGAGCCGACGTCGCGCGTGAACGCTAAATCGCCTGGCGAATGAAAAAACGACGCGACCATGACGATCGCGCCGTTCTCTATCTAGACGCAAGACTTCTCATTGCAATATCGGACGTTTCGGGGGTTCCGCGTCATTTCTTTCCGAAGAATTTGCGGATGATTTTGCCGAGGAAACCGGGCGCTTTGTCGTCTTGCTCGGGGGCGTCGACCTTCTCGGGCGCCTTTTCTTTCGCGTCCGAATCCTTAGGCGGTTGGGGCGCGGCGTGGAGATCGGGGAGGAACTCCTTTTGCGCGCGCGTCGCCGCCGGTTGCTTCCCGGCGACGGAGAGGAGACGATTGAAGCTTGCGCTCAGTTCTTCGTCGTACTCCGCTTGAGGCGCTTGGGTCGACGCGTTCTCGGCGGAGTCGAGCCGCGAGCCTTGGAACGGCGCGTCGCCGGAATGGCGCGGACGCGGTTTCTCGGCCCTGGACGACGGCGCCATCTTGACGCCGGGGATCTTCGCGCCGTCGGGGGCGGTGAAGAACTCGGGCGAGGGAATAGCGACGTCGTCGTCGGGATGTTGCGCTTGCGGCTTCGTCGCGGGCTCAGGCTTTGGCGGCTGCGCTTGCGGTTTCGTCGCGGGCTGAGGCTTTGGCGTCGGCTGTTGCGGCGTTTGCGCGGGGCGAAGGCTTCCGAAGGGATTGAGTTGATATTGCGGAGTCGCCGCGCGAGACGCTTGTTGGTTGAGTTTATACTGGGGCGCGACGGGCTGCGCTGGCGCGGGGTTAGGCGTCGGCTTAGGCGTCGGCGTCGGTTTGACGGGCTTCTGCGCGTCGCGGTTGGCGACGGAGAGGTCGCGATCGGTGTTTTGGAGGTCGACGGTCGCGGGGCGTTCCTTTACGTCGGTGAAGACGAGAGGGGTGCGTTGGGGGAGGGAGAAGGGGGCGCCGCCGGGCGTTCGGGGCTGAGCCTGGGGCGCGGGGGTCTCGACGTCGCGATGGACGGGGGAGAAGGAGAGGGGCGCGTTTTGGACGAGGGAGAAGTCGGCGCCGGTCGGGTTGATCCTGACGGGCTCCTCTTCTTTCTTAGGCTCTTCGGGACGCGACGGAGCAGGATTAGGCGTCGACGTCGGTTGTTGCGTCGGCGTTTGCTTCGCGTTTTGGGGACGTCGCGGGCGATTCGTTCCGGAGAAGGAATATCCTAGGTTTGGCGCGACGTTCGGCTGGGGGCTAAAAGCGTAGGAGGAGCGTTGAGCGTTCTCTTGTTCCCGCGCTTTGACGCGTCGAGCTTCTTCCTGGGCGCGACGCTCTTCTTCAATGCGTCGCGCTTCCGCCGTCTTCCGCGCCTCTTCTATCCGTTGCGCTTCCTGGGCGCGACGCAACTCGCGAGCGCGACGAACTTCTTCCGCCGCCGCGAGTCGAGCCTCTTCCGCCTTTCGGGCTTCCTCTTCTGCGCGAAGACGCTCCTCTTCGAGTCGCCGCGCCTCCTCCGCCTTTCGGGCTTCCTCTTCGGCGCGAAGACGCTCTTCCTCGAGTCGCCGCGCTTCTTCCGCCTTTCGGGCTTCCTCTTCTGCGCGAAGACGCTCTTCTTCGAGTCGCCGCGCTTCTTCCGCCTTTCGGGCTTCCTCTTCTGCGCGAAGACGCTCTTCTTCGAGTCGCCGCGCTTC
>CAKVCP010000177.1 GCA_934725735.1 uncultured Thermoguttaceae bacterium | reverse complement strand
TCGAAAAGGTTGACGTCGAGAAAAAACTTCCTGTAGAATATCTTCGATCCCCCGCGGACGCTGTTGCGACTATAGAGTTTAGTTCATTATACAAGCTCCGCTTTTCTCGACAAGGGCCTGAACCCCCTTTTTATGACCAGACGTTCCTTTTTCCCCAGCCCGCCTTTTCCGCCTACTTTTCAAAGCGCGCGGGTCGTCTATAATCAAAGACGCTTTACATTAAATTCTGCGTTTGACGACTCTGAAGACGCTTGCTCGTTCTGTCGTGACGACGCTATTTATTGCCGGTGATGTTTATGGAACGAACTCCTTATCAGGATAAAATTATTAAAAGATACTACGAGAATAAGCCGGAGATCATGCGTCAAAAGCTCAATGAGCTCGTGACCGACCTTTACTTGGCGGATACTCCAAAAAAGAAGGAGACGATTTGGAAGCGCGTCGTCTTGGCGTTGAAAAATCTCAACGTTCCTGAACAGCAAATTTCTGCGTTGATTTCGCGCGCCGATCCTGTCGCGCTGGCTCGATTTGTGGAACGCTCTCTGGGAAAATTCTGAATACCGAGGATCATATGCTGCCTGATTATGAGGATATTCCTGCCAACGGCGAGGATTTTAAGGTCGATAAAGAACGGATTGAACGCGCTGTCCGCGAAATACTCCTGGCCATCGGCGAGAACCCCGATCGTGAAGGACTTGTTGAAACGCCCGCGCGCGTCGCAAGGATGTACGCCGAACTCTTCCAAGGGCTCGGACAAGATCCCGCCGTCCATCTTCAGAAGTTCTTTACGGAAAAGTACGATTCCATGGTGATCGTTAAGGACATTGAATTCCATTCAATGTGCGAACATCACCTTCTTCCATTTACCGGCAAAGTTCACATTGGCTACATCCCGCAGGGGCGCGTTGTCGGTTTGAGCAAACTCGCGCGCGTCGTCGAGACCGTTTCTCGTCGTCCTCAGCTGCAAGAACGCATGACCGACATGATCGCCGACCTCCTGATGAAAGAGGTCAACGCGTTGGGCGTGGGCGTCGTTGTCGAAGCGACACACGCCTGCATGACGTTGCGCGGGATTCGCAAGCCCGGTTCGTATTGCGTGACCTCCGCGATGAGGGGCGCGTTCAGTCGACGCGCGTCGACTCGCGCTGAGTTTTTAAACCTCGCTCTAAAAAAATAAATGCGTTTTCGTCGTCCCACCGAAGAGATCGTCGAGCGTTGCATAAGGATAAACGATGACAAGTCACGCGCCGGTTACCGCTAAAAGACAGTTCGATCTAGTTAAGACTTACAAACCTATCGAGGCTGAGATGCAGTCGACGACGGAAGCGCTGCGCTGCGCCCTGCGTCATGTCGATTCCTTGATGGACGAGTATCTCGACTACGCTTTTCGGCTAGGGGGTAAGCGCCTGCGCCCCGCGCTCATGCTCTTATGTGCGAAAGCCTGGGGAGGGGCGGATCAACGCGCGATTTATTGCGCCGCCGCTTTGGAGATGATTCATACGGGGTCTCTTGTCCACGACGACGTCCTCGACGGCGCCAGGTTCCGAAGGAAGCTCGAGACGATCAACGTGAAATGGGACTCCCATCGCGCCGTCTTGATCGGCGATATTCTGATCACGCGCGCCTTGAAACTAATCTGTCAGTGCGACGATATCGACGTCTTCCGCGAATTTTCCGTCCGATGTCTTGAGACGGTCGAGGGGGAGCTTTTTCAGACCGATTCGATCGGTAATTTCGACTTGACCGTCGACGATTATCGCCGCATCGTTCGCGGCAAGACCGCCGCGCTTCTCGAGTGCGCGACTCGTCTGGGCGGACGTCTCGCCGGGGCTCGCGACGAGGATTTGGAAGCGTTCGCGCGGTTCGGACGCAATATCGGAATCGCGTTTCAGATCGTCGACGATATTCTCGATCTTGTCGGAAGCGAAGAGGCGACGGGCAAAACCCTCGGTTCCGATCTGAGCAACAAGAAAGAGACGCTTCCCGTGATCTATTACCTCGAGAGTTGCGGCGAAAAGGAAGCGCGCGCGTTTTTGGAGCGCGTTGAACGCGGGATCGCGCCTGAAGAACGCGAAGAGATCGCCGCGCTTTTGAAAGAGTCGGGCGCGGTGACGAAAGCAATGGACGAGGCGAATCGTCTGATTGACGAAGCGCTGGCCGACCTTAATATGCTGCGCGATCGCGCGCGGTCGAACGGGCGCGACTCCGCGTCCCTGAGCGCGTTTGACTCCCTTGAGGACGTCGCGCGGTTCGTCGTTGGTCGGGATCGATAAGGTTGAATTCTGGATTTACATGGCGCGCGACGCGTCGCGCAGGAGTTTGATATGGTTGAAATTTCCCAATATAAGACGTTACGCGACAACATCGCGGGCGTTTCAGTCGCGGAGTTGGCCGCGAATTACGGCGGCACGCCCCTTTTCGTCTACGACGCCGCGAAGATCATTAAACGATGCGCTCAGTTGCGCCCCGTCGGCGTGGTGAGATTCGCGCAGAAGGCGTGTCCCAATATCGCCGTGATTAAGCTCGTGAAAGAACAGGGCGTTCTTATCGACGCTGTGAGCGCGGGGGAAATTCTTCGCGCTCTCGCCGCAGGGTATCGTCCTGAAGAGATCGCGTACACCGCTGATATCTTCGATCAGGACGCGATTGATCTTGTCGTCGGCAAGGCGCGCGGTTGCGTCGTGAACGTCGGTTCGAACGAAATGATCGAGCAGTTGGGCTTGCGCCTCGGAGACGCCGCGAAGGGATTTGAAATCACCGTTCGCGTCAATCCCGGTTTTGGGCATGGCCACAGCCGTAAGACGAACACCGGCGGCGATTTGTCGAAACACGGCGTGTGGTTCGAGCAACTTGACGAATCCCTCGCGCTGGCAAAGAAATATGGCATGACGATCACCGGCGCGCACATGCACATCGGTTCAGGCTCTGATTTCGAACACTTGGCGACCGTATGCGGCGCGATGGAGAGCGCCGTTCGCGCGTTGGGCCCTCAGATCAAGACGATTAGTTGCGGCGGCGGATTGCCGATTCCTTACCAATCCGGGGAAGAATTCATTGATCTTGAGAAGTTCGCGGCGTTGTGGCGCGAGACGGTTTCGAAGCTCGAGAAGGAATTCGGACACAGCATTACTTTCGAGGTCGAACCGGGGCGTTATATCGTCGCCGAGAGTTGCTACCTCGTTACTCAGATTCGCGCGATCAAGAAGCAAGCGGAGAATCTCTTCTATCTTGTCGACGCCGGTTTCACGCACCTTGCGCGTCCGATGATGTACGGAAGCTATCATCCGATCTCCATCGCGCGTAATCCTGCGAACGGTTCCGTCGCCGTCGACGAAGAGGTCGACGTGGTCGTCGGCGGACCTCTCTGCGAATCTGGGGACGTCTTTACGCAAGCGGAAGGGGGCTTCGTCGAGAAACGCCGTCTCCCCGCCGCGCGCGTCGGCGATTACCTCGTCTTGGAGGTTGCGGGCGCTTACGGAGCCGCGATGAGTTCGAATTATAACTCGAAATTCCTCGCGCCTGAAGTTCTCGTTCAGGACGGCGAGATGCCGGCGGTTCTGCTCGACGAAAGTCGCCGACCGCGCGCCACGCGACAGGG
>CAKVCP010000176.1 GCA_934725735.1 uncultured Thermoguttaceae bacterium | reverse complement strand
TGCAAGGACCGAGGTCGGAGCCGCCGATCCCGATATTGACGACGTCGGTGATCGCCTTGCCGGTGTATCCTTTCCATTCTCCGGAGCGGACGCGCGCACAGAAGTCCTTCATTTTGGCGAGGACGCGGTTGACGTCGGGCATGACGTCCTTTCCATCGACGTAGACGGGGTTGTTCGAACGATTGCGGAGGGCGGTGTGCAAGACGGCGCGTCGTTCGGTGACGTTGATCTTTTCGCCGGTGAACATCGCTTCGGCCATCTCCTTGACCTTCGCCTGTTCCGCGAGGGAGACGAGGAGGTCAAGAGTTTCTTCCGTAATGCGGTTCTTGGAAAAATCGTACAGGATTCCGCCGAACTCTATAGAGAACTTATTGAAACGATCGGGATCTTTCGCGAAGAGCTCGCGCATAGTCGTAGTTTCGAGTTGCTTCTGATGAGCCGCGAGCTTCTGCCACGCGGGCGATTGCGTTAAATTCGACGCCACTTTGGTTCCTCACTATCGATTATGTAATAGGCGACGCGCGTAATTTCCTTACGCAGAAGGTTTGTCGCGACGCGCCGTGTTAAATACCTGTCGGATTATATACTACGATTATTCCTTAATCAAGTATAGGGACAAGGCTTGAATACGCCAAAAAATAGAATCTTCTTCAGGATAAGGGGGCTCCGCGTAGCGTTCGAATCCCGCTTTTTGGAGGACGCGTTGCGAGGCGCGGGCGTCAAGCTCGGTTTCTGCAAGGACGCTCGAAGCGCCCTCGGCGAACGCCCGTCGAGTCATTGCGATCACCCCGCGGGTCGCGATCCCTTGATTGCGAAAGGAGGGGGCGATGAAATAGGCGATCTCCGCCTCGCCGTCCGTAGGAGCGCCCTTGAAGCAGAAGAATCCCGCGCACGCGCGTTCCCGAGGGAGTAGCGCAAGCCATGGGGTTCGCCATAAGAGGGGGACGGAAGGCGCCGCGGGTCCTTGGTCGTAGAGGCATTTGAGGGCGCGACGGATCGGCGCGGGGGTCGCGTCGATTTTTCGTCCGGCGCCGAACCGCGCTTCTAGAGAGGAACGATTCCAGAGAAGCCGCGCGAAATCGCGGCGTCTTAGGGGAACGAGAAGGACGCGCGCGCCTCGGACGAGCGCCGGGGCGTCGCGCAGAAATTTCTCGAAACGATCTTCCTTCATGGGGGATCTTGTCATGGCGTCACAACGTCTTCCCCATTGGAGACGATCTCGCGAAGCTCGGAACCGTCGATAAGGAGCTGATAACGCGCGCCCTTCGGAGCCGTAATCTTCACCTTGTTTCCGTCGACGACCGCGGGGTACGGCGACGCGATTCGGCGTCCGTTCGCGTCGACGACGCAGAGGCTCGTATGGCGTCCGTCCGCCATGCGACGCAGGAGATGCACCGCCGTCGGGTTGATCCAGTAGGGGAAACGCTCTTGCGTGTCGAGCTGGAAGGAGTCGGGGAGGAGCCCGATCTTTTCGTCCTCGAGGCAGAGCTGACATTCCGCGCTGGCGATAATTCCCTCGCCGATCTTATGCCAATCGAGGGTCGAGTCGTACCGGGAGAGGAGGAGAAGGGCGTGAGCGTAGTCGAGTCCGCACCATTGGACGGGGCGTCCCATCCAGTTTGGGGAGGTCCATGAGGTGGCGCCGAAGACGGCGATCGTGGCGTAGCGCATCATCGGCTGGTATTCGCCTTCTGGATTCTTGTCGCCGGGCCAGGGTTTGAGGTCGGCGTCTTCCCAAAGGTAGACGAAGGGGAGGCCGGAGATCGCCCAACGTCGTGCGGAGTCGAGATATTTTTCTTCGCCGGTGGCTTCGTAGGCGAGGACGTTTGAGAGGACGAGTCGCGAGGAGCCCATAATGTCGGGGGTGTGGATCGAGAGTTCCCAGACTTGAGCGCCGCGAGGCGTTCGTTCCTTGTTGGCGAATTCGAGGCCCTTGAGGGCGACTTCGAGCGCTTCTTTGTCGCCTGTGAGACGCCAGACTTCAAGGAGACGATAGGTGAAATTTCCGTTGTGTCCGGAGGCGTAATCGACGTTGCTGCCGCGCAGATACTTTCCGCTATAACGCCATGAACCGTCTTTTTGGATTGAAGAGACAGCCGGGGCTTTAACGCTTGCTAAAGCGTTTTTGAGGAGGTCGCCCTTGCACGTCGCGAGGTAATAGGAGTAGTTGCTAATGTGACCGCCGCCGAAATCGACGCGGGGCGTTTCGGGCGCTTCGCCGGAGATTTCCCAGATCGTCGAGAGGAAATCGGAGCCGTAGGTCGGGCGGAAGGAGTAAGGCGGCTCGTTGTTGAGGCACGCGTGCATCCATCCTTCAGGCGTCGCGATGTAGGACTTGGTGAAGGATGCGAGGATGCGCGCGTCTTCTTCCTCTTGCGAGCAGGGTCGTTTGGGGAGCTCGGGTAGTCCGATTTGTCGCACGGCCCAGAGGATCGAGTCTTCGATCGGCGCGGGGTCGGAGAACCGTACGCGCCCTGAGGCGTATTCGGAGAGTAGATTCATGCGCGACGCGTCGTCGGGGGAGCGGAGTCCGTCGAGGAAGTCGGGAACGGCGAAGATCGGCTGGGTTTTGGGATCGTCGTAGAGGAGGGTTGCGGAGACGCGGTCGGTGACGATCGAGGCGTAAGGTTGTGCGACCCATGAGAGGGGCGGCGCGACGCGGATGCGTTCGATCGTCTCGATATCGGCGGAGGAAGAGCTATGCTCTCCTTTTTCGAGATATTCGGAGCCGGGAAGAACCGCCTGTTCCATAGCGCCGAGGACGCGCACGACGGGTGCGTGAATCTTTCGGGGGGCGCTGTATTCGAAGGCGAGGGATTCGTCGTCAAGTTTGAATTTGAGGAATCCGACGCTTGCTCCGAGGTATTCGGCGCGGTCGATATTTTTTCCGGCGGAACGACGCGCTTCGGCTAGGGGGATTTCGCAAACGCTCAGTTCGAGTTCTTTGCCGTCGTTTGAGACGGAGCGGAGCGCGGGGGCGAGGCGGAGCGCGGGGGCGTCGTCGCCGGAGTTGGGGGCGTTGAGTTCGTCGAGCGCTTGTTCGGCGGTTTTCTTCCAGTTGACGACGTCGGAACCGTCCCCTTCCTCGCAGAAGAGCGGGGCGACGACTGCGACGAGTTTGCCGTTTCGGAAGATTTCGGCGCCGTCGAGAGCTGGCGAGAAGCGCACGGCGAGCGGGCCGCTTCGGAGGATAGCGCCTTCCGTTTCGGCGTTCAGGGGCTTGCTAGCTTTTTCGTTGTACGTGAAGAAACGACGTTCGAGCGCCTTGCCGTTCTTTTGCTTGAGGACGACGTCGAAGTCGCCAAAGAGAGCCGACTTGTCAAGAGGGAGAGCAATTTCGGCGGCAGTCCGAGGGGATATTTTTTTCGTAATATGAAGCGTCTTGTTGGGGAGATAGCAGAGCGTTTCCGCGTTCTGCTGGTCGTCGGATTCGTTGGCGACCGTGAACGCGAAGACGTCGACGCCATTAGCGGAGCGGTATTCCGAGTCGAGGAAGCGGAGGGGTTCGTAGACGGGGGCTAGGATTTCGACGCGGTGGAGTTTTGCGGAACCAGCGACGCCGCCGAGGTCGAATCGAAGGCGACGAATCGGCTCTTTCGGTGTGAGTTCGACGACGTAATCGTGGGGTTCGGAGTCGAGAGG
>CAKVCP010000175.1 GCA_934725735.1 uncultured Thermoguttaceae bacterium | reverse complement strand
AAGCGTCTGCTAGATGAACGTCCGCTTCAGTGATTCCCCCAACGGAGGCTTGGAGGATCTTGACTTTTACCTCTGGATGCTCAAGTTTACCCAACTCTTTTCGAATCGCTTCAATAGAACCACGAACGTCGGCTCTAATGATGACATTGAGAGTCTTTTGCATCTTAGACGAGGAAAGACGATCAAAGAGGTTCTCGAGAGTAACGTGAGACACGGCGCCGGCCAACTCAACCGCGTGAGCTTGCTTCGCTCGTTCTTCAGCGATTTGACGAGCAATCGCAATGTCCTCCAAGACAACGAAGCGACTACCAGCGTTAGGAGCTTCGTTCAAACCTGTCAACTTCACGGGAACGCCAGGACCGGCTTCCTTGACACGCTTACGAGGAACAAGAGTATCGGACATTGAACGAACGCGCCCATACGTAGAACCGCATAGAATGACGTCGCCGTTTTTCAAAGTTCCCTTTTGAACCAAAGCAGTCGCAACGACGCCTTCTCCCGACTGAAGCGAAGATTCCAACACGACTCCTGTGGCCGGACGATCGGGATTGGCCTTCAATTCGTGCAATTCAGCCACCATGAGGAGCGTATTCAAAAGGTTGTCGACGCCCAAGCCTGTAAGGGCGCTAGTATCGATAATTTCGACGTCTCCACCCCATTCGCTAGGCATTAAGTCGTTCGCGGCAAGTTCCTGAATAACCTTGTCCCTATTAACGTGCGGCAAATCCATCTTGTTGAGAGCGACTACAATCGGGACGCCCGCAGCTCTCACATGGCTAATAGCCTCTTCAGTTTGAGGCATAACGCCGTCGTCTGCGGCAACAACCAACACCGCAACGTCAGTAACGTTGGCACCGCGAGCGCGCATTTCGGTAAAGGCCTCATGACCGGGCGTATCGACAAAAGTTACCGGACCGCCGGGGGTCTCGACGCGATATGCTCGAATATGCTGAGTAATACCGCCCTTTTCACCGCTCACGACATGAAGGTTCAGAATTCTATCCAAAAGTGAAGTCTTACCGTGGTCGACATGCCCTAGGAAGGTAACAACAGGAGCTCGAGGTTTAAGAGACTCGGGGGGATCTTCCATATCGAACACGGAGTCGACATACTGTTCTTCGAGGGTCGCCGCCTGTTTAATGGTCGCTTTGAGCTCAAAAGCTTCAATAAGCAACTCGACGACTTCGCGATCCAGGGACTGGTTGATAGTCGCCATGCATCCAAATTCAAGGAGCTTCTTAATGACAACGGCGACAGAAAGACCAGTGCTCTCGGCAAACTCCTTGGGGGTGCAAGGGAAATCAATTACAATATCGTTCTTGCGAGGAGCGGTGCTTACTGCGCTAGAAGCGTTCTTATCCCGCTTAGAACGACCTCCTGAACGAGTCGTATAACGCAAATCATAAGCGTCGTCCTCACCTGAACGGAAACGCTTAGACTCGTTTCCTTGACGACGTCGAGCATTACCTCGCGTATCTTCACGTCCTTCTTCATCGCGATCCTTGCCTCGCTTTTTGGATGTTCGAGGAGCGGAAAAATCCTGGGAAGATCCACTATTTGAACCAAACATTTGATCCATTTTCGAAAGGCGAGAAGCGTCGCGCATCCCTCTAGAGGACCGTTCCGCAGAATCTTTTGTCGAGATCGCAGAACGCTTCTCAGAACGAGAAGAGGGAGAAGAAGCTTGGACGGAAGAGGAATTTCCCATTTCCTTCTGCGCGCGCAATTTTTTAGACAAAGGCCCCGCACCCGTCAGGCCTTTAAAAGCCTCTGGGGACAACCTCTTTTCAGGTTTTTGCGCCTCAGGCTCTTTAGCGACTTTTTTTACCGGTCGTGGAGGTTCCGCCGGCATTGGAGCAAAATGGAACGAAAGATTCGGTTTAGACGCCGGACGCGTATGAGAGGAGGCGTTATTCTCCTGCTTCTGCTTAGATTGATTAACGCCAAGAACTCGTACCCTATCGTTGGATTGAACCGTAATCATCGGAGGGCGCTTCATTTCATCTAAGATTTGAGCGCGCGACTCAAGTTGATTGATGAAGGAAGAAGCGATCGGAGCCGGCCTGGAAGGACGATTTTCATTCTTCGTAGGTTTAGGCTCGCTGGAACGTTGGGCGCGCCGCGCATCTCTATCGCGACCTTTCTTCTGAGAGTCGCCTCGCGAATTGCGATTCTCCATAACCTGTCGAAGAGGAGGCTTTTTCGCAGTTTCTATTTCAGAAGACGCCACTTTGGCAGAGGTATCGTCTTTGTTAATCTCTTGCGTCGACTCAGCTACAGGCGCGGGTTTCTTTTCGACCTCGACTATCTCTTCGCTTGAATCATTAAACTCAACGGTCTTTGGTTGTTCGACAGAGACCGCCGTTTCAGACTTCTCAGTCTCACTTGGAGTCTTTTCAGCCACTATTTCAGGAACTTCCGTCGGAACGCTTGCTTCAGGCGCAAGAGACGGGTTGTTCACAGGAGATGTTTCCGTAACTATCGCCTCAGGTTTTGACGTTTCCTGAACAACGGGCTGAACGTCGACATTTTTCAAGTCCTGAACAGGGGGCTGGGGAGATTGTTCAGTCTTGGGCTCACTGGGAGCAGGAGATACTTTTTTGGAGGAATCTAACTTAGAAATACGCCCCGTTGCTGGAAGTATCTGACGAATCTTACCCAGAGAAGGGCGAGAGATCTTGGGCGGTTCCAGCGGCATCTCCTGCGAAGCCTCCGCAAGACTCTTAGAAGTCACAGATTTCGACGAGAGGTTGTGACTCAGTCGACCGCGCACCAAATTGGCTTCGTCATCTGTCAAAGTAGTCAACGCGATAACGTCAGAATCTCGCAATTTTAATTCACGAATAACGTCAATTATTACTTTATTTTCTTGCTTTAGCTCTTTAGCTAAATTGAATACACGAATCGACAATGCTTTTCTCTCAACTGCTAACTATAACTTCGCTTCGTAATTATATACGAAACTCGCAATCACAAATATCCTAAGGCTCTAACCCGAAACCTAGCCGAAACAATGATTAAAGACGTTAAGACTTTAGGTAATAGCTCTCCTTAAAATTGCTTACCCGAAAATCTCCATTGTAACAATTCGCGACATTCACAATTATAAAATTGATCCTATCTCGAGAAACATATCTACGACGGACGTTGCTTTCAGCGTTCCCTTCAATGTTCCCCGAAATTCATACTTTGGAGACGCCTAACTCCTCATTAACGCGAATTATCTCTATTCTTCTCTTCCTGAAGGGAGAGTTCGTCAGCCTGTAGGGCGACAGAGATCGCCAACTCACGAGGAGCCCCAGTAATCTCTACGAAATCGTCAGGCTCAATACACGCAAGATCGTAATAGCACGTGAATCCGTTGCCCACCAACCCTTCTATCCATTCAGCGGTCAGTCCGTCAATCTTACTAAATTCCTCGGTCGCACGATCAAGCAGATCTGCCAACTCGTCGTGTTCGTCGTCACGAGTCAAAATATCGATGTCCCAACCGCCAGATAAAACCTTCGCCAGATTTACATTTTGTCCGCGACGACCGATAGCCAATGCTCTTTGATCCGGTCTAACAACCACGATCGCGCGATCCAATCTCGGGCAAAGAATCACCTCTGAAACATCAGCCGGAGCCAACGCATTCTTAATAAAGAGTTCCGTTTTCTCATTCCATTGCACAATATCGATTCGCTCATTATTAAGAGCTTTCGAAACGCTCGAACAACGAG
>CAKVCP010000174.1 GCA_934725735.1 uncultured Thermoguttaceae bacterium | reverse complement strand
AGTACCTCCAGAGGGACTCGAACCCACGACCCATTGATTAAGAGTCAATTGCTCTACCAACTGAGCTATAGAGGCATGGTTACTGAAATGGAAATGAACCGCTTCAATTGAGAATCATTCTAGCGCTAAAGAAAAATCTGACAAGGCGCTTTTTCTTATTAAAAAAACGCCGTTTTCGACATTGGAAGAACGGCGTTCTATTTTTCATTCAGGAAGCAGCGTATCAGAGGTATTTCTTATAGTCGCCGATCATCGGGACGCTCTTATGAGAGTCAGGGCCGAAATATCGCAGACCCACGAGAGGTTCTGAGCCCGTATTGACAATTTCGACGCCTTCCGTCGCGGCCTTCGCGGTAATAAAGATTTCGTCGTCCGGTTCTTCGCCGTAATAGATCATGTTGGGAGATTCGATGCTCAGTTTTCCCATTGTTCCACGACCTTGAGTGGTGATCCATCCGCTGGCGGCGCCGTCTTTGAGGACGCACTTGCAACCCGGTTGAACGGTGAGTTCTTTCGCGGAGATCCTTTGCTTTCCGTCGATCAAGCCGTAAACGATCCACTTATCGACATAATCGCCGTTGGGCGCGGACTTTTCTTCGTCGACGATCGGCTCGAGATAGTTGTGTTCCTTAAAATGAGGATCGACGTTCTTTTCCCAGTCGAGCTGTTCGACGATGAAATCAAGGTCGAACTTCTTGTCGTCGGGAACGTTCTTGACGAGCAAATCCCAAGAGATGGCGTCGTGATCCGTCAAGGATTGGAACATTCCGAAGACGTCGGATCCCCACTGCGGTTCGTACGTGCAAACGGAACCCGGCGCGTGCAAAACGCCCGCAGGGACAACCCAACCGGTGCCGGGCTTAAGGCGATAGGCTTTGGAAAGATCCAAGATGCCGTTGTCGCCCTTATTCCAGTTTTCAAGGCATTTCTTGACTTGAGCTTTGGTCGTTCCAGGTTCAAGACCCATGAAGGTGTAGTCGAAACGGTTTTCCGCAGCGTTGAGCTGAGGCGGATAATAGTAAGCTTCGGGCTTGCCGTCTTGACCAGTCAGCTTGGCGTCTTTATCCATCTGATGCATGTGGTGGGGCAAAGGACCTAAATTATCGAAGAACTTCGAGAAAACAGGCCATCTCTGATATTTGTTCCAAATGTCTTCGCCGACGATATCGCCCTTACCTTCAGCGACGGCTTCGAGCAGCGTGAAACGCTTTCCGGCCACGCGAACATAACTCAACCCTTCGTCGTCCGTTCGTCCGACATTTTCAGCTTCGGTTGTGCTGGCGAACCAACGTTCGTCAATACCGCCTCTGTCCAATCCTAAGGCGTACCAGTCGGTTTGAGCAAGCTTGATTCTTCGCCCCGGTTTGCAAAAGACGCGCGGAACCCAGTTGGGGGTCAATCGTAACAGTCCGCCTCCTTCCTCCATCGCTTGAGAGAGAAGAGCAGGGATTTCGCCAGAAGCGGCGATCTGAGAACGACTTTTGGTAAGCATTGACTTCTCCTTATTGTCAAGAATACAAAGTCAGGCGCTGAAAGTTTGTTTCTTGCTCTCTGACGCTAACTATTTTTACTCATTATGCTTTTTTGTGCAACAAAGTCAATTATTTTTCTAAATTACAGCCTTTTTCTCTGCAAACGATCACTGATTACCCCCATTTTTAGCGTTGTCGGATTTTTTATCAGTTGAATTGGCTTCAGAAACTTCTTCAACGGGAAAGAACCCTTCCAGCGCGCGACGTGGAGGCGTGAGGAACGTCTTTAATAAGACGAGGACTCCCAAAATGATAATACCGACGCTTACGCATTGCGAAACTGTGAGGCCAGACCCGCAAAAAGACTCTTCGTCCGTCCGTAGCAATTCGAGACAAAAGCGATTTATCGGGTAGAGAAGCATTCCAACTCCTAGCACAATTCCGTCGCGACGCGCGTACTTGGCGACGACTAGCAAAATACAAAAGATGATAAACGCATTGACGGAGCTATAGATTTGCGTGGGATGAACAGGGAGCGCTTTAGAAGGGGTTGGGTGAAAAACGACGTGGCGCGCGGGCGCGTTAGCGTCTTTTTTATTTTTTAGAGAGAGCCATACGTCTCGCGTTTCGTCTTCTTGCCAGATGTTGAGAAAGAAGTAAAAGACTTGCGCGTTGCAGTCGACTCGATAACGATCGATTTTAGCGACGTCGGGCGATCCTTTGGAATCATTTGCCGTGTTTTTATTCAGTAATCCGATTTCACAAATTTCATCTCCTGGGCGGACGCCTGCGCGTTCCGCTTCGCTACCTTGGGAAACGTCGGCGACAATAACCTTCGAGGGGATTTCCGACGCGAGGTTTACATGCTTAGTCTTGAGAGAAAAGAGGTTGCATTCGTCGTCTGACGAGGAAAACTCCGCCGGAGATAGAGTTATCCCATAGAGGGGAATTTTTCCCTCCGTAAGCTGTTGCATGTACGCGGGACTGCCGTTGGGGAAAGTGATTGCCCACGGATATTCGCAAGGACTGCCAAAGCAACATCCGTTCATCAGGCAGCCTAGTCGCCCGATCGAAACGCCCAGGATAACGGCAGGGAGTAGGAGATCGAGGGTTGCGATAATCGGCGTCTTTTTCACGAAAAGGAAGACTATCGCGGCGATCGTTCCGCCAATGATCGAACCATATACCACAAGACCTCCGTTCGTGATATTTACGACGCTAAGGATTGTGTCGCGGAGGGAGCCCGTTTGGTAATCCTGCCAGTATTCAGTTACATAAAAAGCTCTAGCGCCTATAATACCGAAGATGGCGGAGACAAAAAGGAGTGAAAATAGTAGATCTACCGGATAATTCCATAACCTTTTTCCACGCCAGATCGTGAGACTTCCCGCCGCTAAAATTGCGAGCGTGAGGAACACCCCATAACCTCTAATTGGGAATCCGTCCGTTTCCGCCAAATGAGGTCCGATAAATCGGATGACGCCGACTCCAAGAGCCGTTATAAACGCGTAGAAACAAGCGTCGCCAAAATCTTTTCGGTTAATAAGACTTCGAAGAATGGCGATGACGCCAAAAATCAAGACGCCCCAAAAGAGAATTCCTGAGCCGAAAAGTGGAACCCCGCAAATTTGCGTTGGTATGAAAAAAAGCGTCTGTTTCATGTCTAATTCTTCTTTCGTCCGGTAGAAGGTCTTTTTAATTGCTCCATATAGCTCGGAACAACGCGGGTAGATGTTAATTTAGATAGGCGTCGGCGTCAAGTCGGGTTGTCGGCTTTAGTTTATGGGATATAACGTCGTTGGAGGGATCGACACAGATCTGAAACGCTTAGAGTTCGTTCTGATTGAGCATTGCAGGTATTTATTGGGGGAAGCGTTTAATGAGTAGTTTAAAGAATGTGATAAAGAATGTGATTTTTGACTTTGACGGCGTCCTTTTCGACTCGATGTACGTATGGCAATTAGCGGGAGATTTCTTCCTTCATGCGCGCGGAAAAGAATCAAGCCCGACGATGAGATCAACGGTGCGTTCCTTGAGCGTCGAACAGGCGGCTCTCTATTTTAAGAGGGAATATAATCTGAGCGAGACTCCCCAGCAAATCGTTTCTGAAATCTATAAGGGCGTGGAGTATTACTATAGAAATGAAATTCAACCGCGCAAAGGCGTCCGTGAATTTTTGGAGGAGCTTAGGGCTAAGGGGATTCGTATGTGCATCGCCACGGCTTCACAAAAACAGTTGGTAGAGGCCGCGTTGGCGCGGACGCATTTGGATTCATATTTTGAGAAAATATTTACCTGTAGCGAAGTTGGCCACGGAAAAGACGAGCCCGATATTTTCCGTTTAGCCCTCGAA
>CAKVCP010000173.1 GCA_934725735.1 uncultured Thermoguttaceae bacterium | reverse complement strand
TCTTTTCCTGCGTCTCCCTTGTCCAGATTTTTCTTAAGCTGGGTTCGAACGACGTCGCCGCAGACTCCGAAGAATTCCTTGGTGAGAATCGACTGGCAGGTAAGCGTGTTGTCTTGGTAGGTATTGGAGACGAGCGTACGAACGTTCTCGGCATTCGCAAATTTATCTACGATTTGTTTGACAATCGAATGAATCCCCGAGTTGTCTTTTAGGAAGACCTTCGCGAGTTTTGCGATTTGGACGTAATCGATCGTCAAGGCGTATTGACTCTTTTCTCTCGTCTTGGAAGCGTCGGCGATCCGCTTGAACTGAGCGTCGGCGTTTTCCGAATCAATTCCTAGGAGGAGGAGCGCGGAGTCTGAACTAACGCCAATCTTAGCAACAAGGTCTTTGTCCGTAGGAAGAGGGAATTGGGGCGTCTTAACAATGTCGGAAAGAGAGATTTTGAAAGAGGTAACTTGGAACCCTTCGACTTCTTCGCTCGATAAACACTTGGAAATTTTTTCGTCTTTTTTGGCGACCTCATCGACAAGTTGCTTCACGCCTTCTTTTAAGTTTTCAGGATCCGCGCAGTTCGAACCGCAGACGATCGTTAGAGGTTCGTTTGTAATCGCGAACGCTCTATCATACGAAGGAGTTTTGATTTGGGCGAGAAGGGCCTTTTCAAAGAGAGCGGCGACTTTAACGGCTACTTCATGTTCGGCAGGCTTGTCGGCTAACGCGTCAAGACCTTGGTTGATATTGTCGTGAATGATAGACGCTATATTGTCGAAATCGAATCCCGTCGCTCTGTATTCTTCGCCGGCTTCCACGCTGACGAGGATCGTATTGGGAGTCGCGGAGATAGCGTTCCAGCGAGTCGCGGCGTTCGAAGTCTTCTGAAGGTGTTCGGCGATTTTAGAATCAGGAACGAAAGCGCATTTGAACGTGGAGACAAGCGCGGATTCGGAGGAAACCTCGAGGTCGTATTGCAAAGCCTGAATCGAATTTAGAAGATCGGAAAGGTTCGCGAGAGAATCTTCGACGGCTTTGAGTTTGTTTTCATCGTCGTCGGGAAGGCTTTCCGCTAATTTCTGACGAGCGAGCGAGGAGACGGCTTCGATAAGTTCTTTCGGAAGGGCGCTAAGATTAACTTTGACCGTCAACAAGACGCCGCTATCTTTCTGTATCGAATCGAGGTATTCGTTTTGAGGAATCGCTTGGGCTCTTTCCTTAAACTCCTGTTGAGTGACAACGAAGACGTCGTCGACAAGAAATCCAGCGTCAGGAATCAATTCCTGGGGAATTCTGTCGTTCGCAATCTTTTCGACAAGGGCCGCAATCGCCGCGTTCAAGGCTTCCTCGTTGTTTTTTTCGACGTCTTTGACGGGGAAGAAGAAGAAGGGGAAGACGGTGTTGTCGTCTGTCGCCAGGACGTAGCCGAAGGAGCGCGACGGGTCGAGAACGTCAAAGCAACCGCGCGACTTCGCTAATAAACGTGCGGTTTCGACGAATCCGTTGTACTTCATCTCGTTGGCGATTATGCCTGCTCCCTTAAAGACGGAGTCGACGCTCGGACAGACAACGGACGCCACGACTTTGGGGGACGATTCGTCCGCGCGCGTCGTCGCATTAAAAAGGAAGCAGCACGTCGTCAAGAGCGCCGCCATAAGCGACGACGTTACTCTCTTTTGGAATGAAAGGTTGAAACTCATTCATTTTCTCCTGTGAAAAGATTGACCTGGCCCTCGCGTCAATTAGTGCGAAAGACCTCGCATGATACTTTGTTTTAGAGTGGGTGTTCGATTGGTTCTCTAGACTTGATTTCTGAAAATACCGCCGTCTCAAAGTCGTTCCATGACAAACGATCTTGTTTATTTCCTTGAATTAAAGTAGCTTTAAGTGATTATTACGGTTAAATGACGGACGTTATTTTGTTTTGTTACATAGAATTCCTTAAATTTTTTTTGACATATGGAGTCATCAAAGAAGAGCGTGAATAAAGAGAAGAACTCTATTTCCAAGAAAGATACGATAGAGGATCAGGAAGAAAAATTTCTTGCAGGAGCTTTAGAACGTCTTCTTGGAACTCATGTGGAGGTTGGGCTGGAACGTTTTGATTCTGACTCAACGATTCAAGATTTTGCAAAAGAATGGATGAACCTCGTTCCTTTTGAAATCTTGGGCGTCGAAGAAACCCTAGTTTTTCAAAAAGACGAAAAGGATTTGTTCATCATCGTCGCTCCCACGACGACGTTCCTTTTGTATTTGGATGCTTACTTGGGATTGGATGTTGAGGAACTCTGTTCGAATGAATCGTTGTGGAGCGAATTTTCGCAAGAATTGAGTTCTCGCGCGGCAATGACGGAAGAGGAACGCACGGCGTTTGAGGTCGCCGCTCCAAGTCTTGGTTTTCTCAATCCTGCCTGGGGAAAAGGGGGAGAATATCGCTTTGACGAGAAGAATCATGGATGGAAGACGTCCTTTTCAGAGAATGATCTGGCGAACGTTGCGGAGCTCCTTAACGGGAATTCCGCGCGGTGGGAGATCTATTCTTTCAAATTGAGGGGACGAGCTTTTCATTTTGCCTTAATCTCTAGCTCCTTGTCGTCCCGCGATGGCGCTAACGGGGACGGAATGGAACGGGAAGGGCGTACTCTTCAAGGAGCGAGTGAAATCAAGAAAGACTGCAAAAAAGAGGTCTGTATTCGTATCGCCGAAGGTCGAGCTTCAGAAGACGTTCTACGAAATCTTAAACCGGGGGACGTTTTGACGACAGACGCGCCTGCGGATAAGCTTTTCGAAGCGATAGTTGATGGGAAAGTAGCGTTCTTAGTTAAAGCGGGATTGTTTCAGGGGACTCCCGCCGTACAAGTCAAGGAGATTCTCGAAGGAGAGATTCAGGGAAAGGGTTGAATTATTCTTTTTTTCGAGAAAAGACCCTTTACAAAGCGCCATCTGTGTGTAGTATATTAGCATCCTAAGCAACTAAATGTTGCAGGTGTTGGCTGAATAGCTCAGTCGGTTAGAGCGACGGCTTCATAAGCCGTAGGTCACAGGTTCAAGTCCAGTTTCAGCCACTAAAGCTAACGTTGATGAAACGTTAGCTTTTTTTATTCGGTCTACTGAGTTCTTCAGACGCGCAGAAATATTTCTTGGTTTTCTATCTTCTCTTTGAACGTCTTGAGGAATTTCAGTCATGTGTATCTTACGTAGGAGATTGGCTTTGGGACGACTTTTTCGGGGAAAAGTTTCTTTGGAAGAATTGAAAGAGAGCTGGACGCGATAAAGCGTCTTTGAGATTTGATTCCAGATTGCCGTTTGAAAAAGGAGCCGCTATTTCGGATTGGAATCACGTAGAACAGACGCTAAGAGCTTGCGTTATTTGAAGATAATTGTTATGATTCCCCGACCGACGGTCTTTGAGGAGGCAAAGATGACTATTGAGAGTGAAGGAAACGATCCCCAGGAGAAAGACGCTCTGAAGTTGAGCGTTGTTTCGACGCCCCTTGTTTTGAATACTCCCCTGAATAAAGAGAATGAGGAGAGAAGAGAGGAGGCTGTTTCCAATTTACAGAGCGGGGACGAGAACTTTTCTGAATCTGATTCTGATTCTGAGGATGAAGAATTCTTTTCTAAAAGCTTTTCTCTCAATGCCCAAAGCGAGGAAACAAGCGCGATTGACTCCGCTTTTGCAAGGGGACTTCGCGCGCTTTGCGAGGTCGAAGAGGAATCGGTGAGCGAGCGTGAAACCGAGACTTCCGATCTTTCCGACGAGGAGAAGCTCCAACAGGAGCTCGAATTGGAGCGGCGCGAGTCTCTCGATTCGTCGATACTGCAGAACGA
>CAKVCP010000172.1 GCA_934725735.1 uncultured Thermoguttaceae bacterium | reverse complement strand
CCGAGGGGGTAGACGAATCTGAAGAGGATTGGGACGAATGGGCGGAAGAGATTTCCAACGGAGACGACGAAGAGATAGACGACGAGGATGACGAGGACGACCCCTTCTATGAATCAAGCGAAGATTCGACGGACGAGGATTCGCTAGATTCGTCGCAAAATCATTCCAGCGGGAATTATCTCGGTCCTTTTTTTAAGAATCGCGGCGGGAAGAACGACGACGCGTCCGACGACGAGAGTCAAGAAGGAAATTCGCGTGACAAGAAAGACGGGGAAACGGATTTTTACGACGACGAGGATATCCCGGACGCCCAGAAAATCGAGTCGCTTCGAGAGAAGGTTCGCGCGGGCGAAGAGTCGGCGCGTTCTGACTTAATTCGTTTGATCCTCCGTTATGCGAATACTTTGCGTTGGTCTGAGCGCGAGCAGGCGCTTGCTCTATTTGACGAGGCTCAAAAGAACCTAGACGAGTCGACGTATATCTTTGGGAACGAGTACGACGAATTGTCATGCGAAATCGCTTTGCTCCGCTCTTTTTTTTACCTTCGCAATCGGAAGAGGGCTCCCTTCGATTCCGTCGGGGAAGCTTTATCGCGAGCGCGCGCATGGTATGCTAAAGAGAATTCCGTTCAGACCAGGGAGAATTTAGCGCGCACGTGGTTGATGCACGGCCAGGCTCTTATCCTTTCGGGGGCCGCCAGCGTGGCGTTGACCTCTTTTCAAAAGGCGGAAGAGTTGGCGACCGATTCTGATTTCTCCTTCGATTCCGACGACAGGAACGAGCGATTTCTTATCCCGCTAAAAACGTGGAAAGCGGACGCCTATCGAGCGGTTGGCGACTTGAAGGAGGCGGTCGCGCATTACCGGGAAGCGTTGAGTTTTTGCGACGCCGCGAAATCGACCAATCTCGTTCAGATTCAGAAGGCCAATATCTTGTGTCAGCTTGCCGTGACTCTTCGAAGTATGGGGCGCCTTGACGAAGTCAAGGACGTCTTAGAGCAAGCTCACTCTATTCAGGAACGTCTCTATTTATCGAATAACGATCGTTTTTTTATTCCGTTATTGAACATCCAGCGTTTTCAAGTGGAGGTGTGCCTTTCCGAACAGAATTTCCAGGTCGCCTCTGCGATTCTCGATCGTTCTGTTGAAATCCTTCGAACGAATTTAAATAACGAACTTCCGCTGAAGAAACGCGTCGCTTCTCTTTTCATCTTGGCAGGAGTCCTACGCGTCCGCGCAGGCTTGCATCTCATCGGGAAACGCTTTGACGCGGCGAGTCGCGATCTACAGGCGCTTTTCCAGGCGATCGCTCAAGCTTTGGAAAAAGACGAAAATCATAGCCCTACGTCGGTGTTCGTCTCCTCTTTCGCGCTTGTTCATGACATTGCCGTCGCTGCTCGATCGTGGGATAAAATGAAAGAACTTGACTCCGTATTCGAAGAGATTCGAAGCAAGTTGACCGACAGGGAGAGACTAACCCTCGACGCGGATTATTGCGACGCTTTGTTGCATATTCACGTGTTGCTGGCGCGCGCCAATCGTATGAACGACGCAAAGGCGGCGACGGAAAAGGCGTTGGCGATTTCTCTGGATTTGGCCAAGCTCGATTCCGACGATAAAAATCGTGCAAGAACGCGATTATGTCAGGCTCGCATTTACTTTCAAAGAGCGGCGTATAACTTTGTTTTTAAGCGCGATTTTCGCTTGATCTACGAAGATTTTCAGAAGTTGTACGAGGCGGTTAATTCAGAGTTTCTGGACAGGGAAGTTTTAGAAAACGACAAACTCCTGCTATATAACTTCTATTGGCGATACGCCATCCTTCAGTGGAAGTTTGGTAAGAAGCAGGAGGCGAAGCAAACTCTAGCGCGTTCCATTCGCTATTTGACGTCTGATTTGGCGTCACGAGAGTGGAAATTTTGGGATGGTCTCAAATTGGATATTCGCGCGTCCCTTTTCTTCGCGCAGGATTCCAAGGATTCGCGTTCGTTTTTGCGCTTGGTTCGTTTTTGGTTAAGCTATTTACGACGTATGCGTCGTTCTTTTTTGAGTCAAGAATGGGGAAGCGATTCTTCAACCCTCTCGTCGACCGATCAGGCCTACTTGCTAAGAAAACTTGACGAATTACGAATCTATCTCATTAGAGAACGCGTTCAATTCCTGGCAAAACATCCGGTTCTGGGAGAAGACGCGATTGTTTTTCTCCCTAAAGAAACGGCGAGTTTTCTGACGGCTTCGGATCGAGCGAAGCCTCAATCGCTGAATGGAAAGCGCGCTGAGTTTTTCACTCAGAAATTGCCTGAAAACGTTGTGGAGCGTTCCTTTTATTCCGATCTATGTCAGATTTCAGACGCCTATCGGAAGCTGATTTGGACGGGCGCCTATCGCTATTGTTCCGCCTGGACTTCAATCAGTAAGACGTTGGTAGAATTCTATTGGAAGCATGGCGAATATCAATTGGCTTACCAAGAGGCGAATAGCTCTTTCAAAACGACGATGTTTTGGCTGAGAGAATATGATCCCGACGCGGTTAAGGAAATCACGTCCTCTCTCGCTAAGTCGCGCGCCTTTATGAATACTATTTCTGTTTCGACGACTGATAACGCGGAGAAGGAGCAGGAATCGGAAGAGGAGGATACTAGTCAAGACGAAAAGAGGAACGCGTTATGGACGTGCGCCTTCTTTTTCGGAGTTCTATCCTTTAAAACGTGTTGTTGTATGACGTTGGGGAAACCGATCGAACCTGATTCGCGTTCGGAAGTGAGTATCGAAGAGATCGTGGAGACGGACGAAGACGAGGTGGATCAGTGGTTTAAAGCGGACGTTTCTCGCGCCGTGAAGGAAGAGGGCGAAAGCGATCCCCTGTCCGACGATCTTACCGTTTCGTTGATTGAGGAAAAGAAGGTTGGAGAAGAGGAGAGCGGCGAAGAGGAGCGCGTCCCTTTCAGCGTCGCTTGCGCAGATTTGCCGTACGACGAGGTCTCGTATTTTGAGACATGGTTGCTCAATATTCTCCGAATGGGAAGAAAAGTGAGCGAGTGTAGTCCGGCCTTCGCGTCGACCTACTTGCATTGCGCGGGGCGTTATTACGATTTACTCGCGACGCTCGGTCGTGAAAAAGCGGCGAGACGCGAAATCCTTGACTCCGTGTCGAAATTTGACGCGACCGTTAGCGACGACAATTATTTAGTGCAGTGCGCGCTCCTGCTCTTTTACCATGAGATGGCAAACGCCGCCATGAATAGTGAAATTGAAGGCGCCGACGAATTTGAAAAGGAATTGTTGGAGCGTTTTGAGGAGAAGTACTCAAGCGCGCCCACAACGATTAAGAACCTTCTTTTAGCGCATGCCGTCATTGGACGCGCCTTCCTAAGGCTGGCGGCCTTGGAAGACGAAGATATTAAGGTGAAGGAGAGACGTCTACTCTGCGCTTCAAATATTTTTGTGATGGTTCTGGAGAAGAATTCTGGAGCTCGCGACGAAGCGTTCGCGGGGTTAGCCCAGACGATGAGCGAGTTTATCGAAGCGTCGAGCGTTTATGTGCGCCTCTTATTCCATCGTTTTGAGGAGTTTTTTGATCGACTTTACGCGCCGATGCTACGTCAGGAGAATAGCGAGGAGATAGACGAGCAGTCTTCCAATCTATTGGAGGTTGCGGGATTTGCATGGTTGACATTTAGTCGCGCGAGTTATTATTACGGCTTCGTGAGAAATTGCTACTATGAGGGTCATCGTCTCGGCGTCAAAGCGGAACAGCTTAGCGAATTCCTCGCGGCGCATGATTCAGAGATCCAGGCGTCGGTCTTTGACGCAACGTTCAAGAGTCTTCTCTTCTAC
>CAKVCP010000171.1 GCA_934725735.1 uncultured Thermoguttaceae bacterium | reverse complement strand
TTACGCGCCTGTGCGCGCAGATTGCGACCAAAGACTTCTTGGAACGTCTCGTTATCTTCTCCAAAAATGAAACGTCCTATCTTGCGATAAATAATCGCAGACATTTCATGGACTTGAGCCTCACATTCCGTTTCTGTCGCGCCCTCGGCGACTATCAAAAGCGTAACGACGCCGTCGTGAGAAGAGATTCTTACCGCAGGACTCGGCTGCTGCGTATCCAAGGCGCCCAAAAGCCGTTCAATTGAAGATTCATCTAGTCCAAACGCGTGAAGACGTTTTGTCTGAAAACGCCTGGTCGCCAAGGTTTGAGGTTCGTATACAAATCGACGAATTTCCGATTGAAGGGAATGATCTTCCAATAGTTCACCAAGATTGGACGGCAAGGAGGGTGATGCGACGAGTAGGTACGACGCGTTCTCGTTCAATCGAGAATCTTTCAAAGGAGACGATTGTTTGCAGAGCGTCTTTAAAAGAAGGATTTCTACTGTTTTATCTTGATCGGAGACTGCGCTTGTTGACGAAACGCCTTGCTCTTCTTTTGGACGCGAGGAAAAGGAGTACCCGTTGACGGAAGAGTATCCCAACGTTGTCAAAAGGAGGACGACTTGTTCTACAGGAGCTTCGCGCAATAATTGAGGGCTTCCGAAGCATAGAACGACGTCGACGCGTTTCGAGGCTGCGGAAAGAACGTCTTCAAGTTTTTCGGAATTTCCTCGAACGAGCGTGAAATAATCGTCGCGCAATCCCATTCTTTCAAGAGCGAGACGTATTGACGTAGCGTCGTTATATTGGAGGGCTTCGGGCGCGATTTCATCTTCTATGACAATTATTTCCGCCGCTATTTGATTCTTTTCTTTGAAGTTTGTCATTGTAGATAAAAGCTTTCGGACTTCGGAATTAAAGAGCCGGTCTTTGGAGCATGAGATTTTAGAGCAAGCTATCGGGCGTTGGCGCAATTTAGCGCTCGAGACCCGATTTGAGTGGAAAGAGGGGAGTCCGCATTTCCAGGGTTTGATTATAAAAGTTTGAGATAATTTGAAAAGAAAGGCGTTTTTTTAACATTTAATTGACTATTTCCTTTGCCGTCGCTATGATTAGGGCGTCTTTCCAATTCTAAAACCTATGCAAAGACGCGCTTGCGCGCTGGGGAAGCGAGGCAGTTAAATTCGCCTGCAACGTTTGATTTGTCGTAAATTCTTCTTGTCATTAAAAAGGAACCTATCGTTGAAATGGATCTTTGGTAAGAGGGGACTGGCTTTACGCAAAGTTTTTAGTAAGCTCGACGCCCTAAAGATAGTAGCCTACAGCGCTTTTTCTATTTGTCTTGTCGGCTGTTTTTCCCCTCTTGAAGCAGGGGAAACGTCGGCGCGACAATCTTTCACTTTTCGCGCCGAATGGTTTTCCGGCGGGGATATGACCCTTCGAGGACTTCCTTATTCCGATCGATATGTCGCGTTAAGTCCCGGTCCTAATTCCTCCGATTCAAAAGCGACGTATGAACTGGAATTCCCCGAAACGGGCGATTATGAACTGTGGGGATTTTATAGCGCTTGCGACTCTCGACCTCTTACCGTTGAACTGGATGGAAAGGTCGTTTCTGAGAAAGCGTTAGCCGCTACGAACGGCAGCTGGCTGACCAGCGCTTCAACCTGGAATCGAGAAGTTCTTTTAACAGACGTAACGGCGGGAGTTCACGAGTTAACCATCCACGCGTTCTCTCCTGACATTCCTCATTTCAGCGCGTTTAAACTTGTGCCAACCTTTGACTTGAAAAAAAGTTGGAACGCGCCTCGCGCCATTGTAAAACAAAAATTACAAGAGACCTGGCAACCAAGTCCCTGGAGCGGCGGATGGTACGAACCGTATGCGCGCGATCGTTACCAGAAAAGGGAAAGCGGCGAGACCTTTAGCGATCATTTCGCGCGCGAAACGGCGATCGCGCTAGCTCCCAAAGATAGCGTGCATTTTGTTGTTTCGACTTCGCCGATTTCGGATGACGATCGCGAAATCGATTTGTTCGACGAGCTCACCTATACGCCGGGAATGTTTGCGGCGGATAGCGCCGAACAGGGCTCCGGAACTTTGTTGTACGTTCGCGCGCGTATAGACGGTTCGACGGATGAAACGTCGGCGCGGCTTCCAAACTCCGAATCCTTTATTCTCACCGCAGAGCGTTTCGAATCCCTCTTAAACCGCTCTAAAGAAAGCATTGAGCGCTTCCGTCAAGATATTGGCGACGATAGCTATCTGGCGAAATCGTACGAGCGCATCGAAACGATTCGCGAGAATGGTCGACGTTGTTTTGCCGGATTAAACTCTGAGACTTCCGCAGAAGACGCCGAAGAATGTTGCCGCGTTTACTTTGAAGCGGTACGTCTGTATGCCAGAATCGGATGGGCAAATCCGATCTTGGATTTTGATCAACTCCTCTTTGTTTTGAGAAACGCAAGGGATCTTGGCTTACCGCAAAATTATCAGAGCAACTGCGTTCTCAATCCAAACGGCTTTGACGATTCGCTCAATACGCTCTCTTTCCCCTTCGTTTTTGATAAGTCTGATCCGGATGAAGTCGATGACATAATTTCCCAAGATAAGGACGTCGCGCCTTCTTCTCATTCTCTCTTTAAGCCGGATTATCCAACTTTCTTGGGCGATTTAGATTTGCACTTTGACGCCGATAAAGCGCTGGTTTCATCGCTGACTCGCGAACGTCGTTGGAACGTCTTCGAGCTGGATCTTAACGCCGCGAGGGAGGGCAAGACTACCGACGAAATTATGAAGCCGAAGCTTCCGGAAATGCCTGACGCCGACAACTACGACGCGTGCTATATGCCCGACGACTCGGTTATCTTCATGTCGACTGCGTGCTATATTGCCGTCCCTTGTGTCTCCGGAACAACAAGAGTGACGAACACCTTTAAGCTTAACGCGGAAGACAACTCTATTCGCCGGTTGACCTTCGATCAGGAGCATAACTGGTGCCCGACTCTCATGCCCGACGGAAGAGTTCTGTATCTTCGCTGGGAATATACCGACATTCCGCATGTTCCGAGTCGTTTGCTTTTCCAGATGAATCCCGACGGCACAAATCAGCGCGCCCACTATGGTTCAAATTCCTTGTGGCCGGTTTCGATGATGTACGCGCGTCCGATCCCCGATTCAACTTCAAAGTTTTGCTGCATTGTGACGGGGCATCACGGGGTTTCCAGAATGGGGGAATTGGTTCTTTTCGACGTTCAAAAAGGACGTAAAGAGAATCAAGGCGCTGTTGAAAGAATCTGCGGTTATCCGAAACAAGTTGAATCTCGAACTGATCCAAAATATCATTCAACCCTTTGGGGAGATAATATCGTCGACGAGAGCTGGCCGAAATTCTTGCACCCGTTCCCATTGAGCGAAGATTATTATTTGGTCGCGGCTCAGCCTGATAGGAACGCCTTGTGGGGAATTTATCTCGTCGATCGTTTCGACAATATGTATCTCCTAATGGAGAACGAGAATTTCGCGTGTTTTGAACCGTCTCCTTGGCGCGAGATTGATCGTCCCCCCGTGATTCAGGATCGAGTCGATCTTACGAGTCAGGAAGCGACTGTTTATTGTTCCGACGTCTACTATGGCGACGGATTGAAGAACGTTCCGCGAGGAACTGTAAAGTATTTGCGGTTATATTCTTACAATTACCTTTATCCGATGGTGGGCGGCGCTTCGTCGATCATTGGAGTCGACGGCCCTTGGGACGTGCGACAGGTTCTCGGCGTCGTCCCTGTGAACGAGGATGGTTCGGCCTTGTTTAAAGTCCCCGCGAACGTGCCGATTGCTATTCAGCCTCTCGATGAAAACGGTCAAGCTCTCCAGCAAATGCGTTCGT
>CAKVCP010000170.1 GCA_934725735.1 uncultured Thermoguttaceae bacterium | reverse complement strand
CATATGTACCTCGCAGTCAATGCGTCTAAAGTCTCACAAAGTGAACTTTGAAGCATTCCTTCAGTTTTCTCTTTGAATGGTTTTAATCTGAGCGATCAACTTCTTCGCTTTTCCAACTTCACTCGGAGAATCCAAACGTTCCATATTGGCCTGGATACGAAGCTTGTATAGTTTTTCGATCGTTTCTTTGAGCAAGCTGTCCTGCTGCTCAGCGCTCATTTCTCGAATTTCTTTAGCCTTCATATTTTCAATCCTTCAGGACGACAAGAGCCGTCGTTTGATTATAGGCGGGAGTGAGTCGCCGTCTCGCGACGACGACTCGCGATATTAGCTATCAGATCGCCTTACGACGAATCAAACGGCATTTAACAGGCATCTTGTGCGCCAAGCGGTTAAAGCAAAGCTTAGCGGTTTCTTCAGGAACGCCGCCGACTTCATACATAACCGTTCCCGGATGGACGACTGCGGCCCAGTATTCCGGTTCACCCTTACCTTTACCCATACGAGTTTCAAGAGGGATAGACGTGATGGACTTATCGGGGAAGATACGGATGTAAAGCTTACCTTCCGTGCGCAGATATTGCTGAGCGGCAATACGACCGGCCTCAATTGTAGCGGCGCTAATCCACCCACCCTCGAGAGTTTGCAGACCGAAATCGCCAAAGCTGACGGCCTGTCCTCGAGTGGCATTACCTTTTATACGCCCTCTTTGAATTTTTCGGTGCTTGACCCTTTTCGGCATTCTGGCCATTGTTATCTTCCTCGCTATATTCGCCCTGATTTATCCAAACTTGAATTCCGATGTGACCTTGCGCAATTTTGGCTTCATGGAAACCATAATCAATTTTAGCGCGAAGAGTTGAAAGCGGAATCGACCCCTCGGATTGCTTTTCGCAACGCGCCATTTCAGCGCCTCCAAGACGTCCGGAGAGTTGAATTTTAATACCCTTAGCGCCCTTTTCCATCGCCTTAGACATCGCGTGCTTAATGACGCGTCTAAAGCTCGCGCGCTTCACGAGCTGGTCGCCAATATCTTCAGCAACAAGCTGAGCGACCAACTCGGGATTCTTTTCTTCTTCAATCTTAAGATTGATGCGACGACCGGTAAGATTTTGGAGCTCAGCCTGGAGTTCTTCAATCTTTTCACCTTTGCGACCGATCAAAAGACCGGGTCGGGCCGTAGTGATGATGACGCGGACTTCGTCACGCGTGCGCTCAATCTGAATTTTGGCAACGCCAGGAAAGCTCAAGACGCCTTTGTTGTTGTCTTTTTCTTCCTTGTGCTTTTTAATAAATTCGCGAATCTTGGCGTCTTCGACTAACAAGGCCGCGAACCCCTTCTTTGGGGAGTACCAGCTGCTCTTCCAGCCTTCCATTACGCCTGTTCGAAGCGCGACGGGATTAACTTTCTGTCCCATATAGCGTAGTCCTATGTTATAGTCGCTAAAATCTTAGTCGACAGGTGATGATTTTTATTCAAGCACGACGCTGATGTGGCTCGAGCGACGACGAATGATCACTGAAACCCCACGAGAACCGGCTCGCCAACGTCGCTGGATCGGACCGCCGTCAATACGAACGTCGACGATCTTAAGATTGAGATCGCGAGCGTCTTGGTTCAAACGATCTTCCGCGTTAGCCATGGCGCTTTTGAGAACTTTCTCAAGATAGCGAGCTCCGCGATTCGGATAGCATTCGAGAAGCGTCATCGCCTCGTCGGCGTATTTTCCACGAATTAAGTCCGCAAAAACGCGCACCTTCTGAGCGCTGACGTCAGCAAACTTATGGATCGCGTGATACTGGGCGACCTTCTCGGAGTTTGTGTCGTTAATTTTCTTTTCCATTGTAACGCCTATCGAAATTACTTGCCTTTACCACCGTGCCCGTTAAAGCGTCGAGTCAAGGAGAATTCCCCGAGCTTATGGCCTACCATATCCTCGGTCACAAGGACTGGCAAGAAGACTTTACCGTTATGGACAAGGAAAGTGTAGTCAACAAATTGAGGAAGGATAGTGCACGCGCGAGACCAAGTCTTAATGGGCTCTTTCTTCCCGGACTGGTTCATTTTTTCGACCTTCGCCAGAAGCTTCGCATCATAGGCTGGGCCTTTTTTAATTGATCTACTCATTGTATTCCCAGTTGAATTTAGGATTTAAAAATGACTTCAAGCGTTCGCTTGAAGAGCCCATTCAGACTACGAAAGCTTCAAGACGCCATAGCGACGGCTGCGACGACGACGAACGATCGCCTTGTTCGAAGCCTTCTTATGCTTACGAGTCGACGTACCCTTGGTCGGCTTACCAGTTGGCGAAACAGGATGACGACCACCCTTGGTACGACCTTCACCACCACCATGCGGGTGGTCGATCGGGTTCATGGCGGTACCACGAACGTAAGGACGACGTCCCATCCATCGCATACGACCGGCCTTACCGATCACGATATTCATATGATCCGCGTTGCCGACGACGCCGATTACGGCGCGACATGCGGCAGGAACGCGACGAAGTTCGCCGCTGGGGAGGTTCAGGAGAGCCCATTCGGCTTCACGAGCAACCAATTTAGCGCTCGATCCGGCGCTTCGGCACATGCAGCCGCCGCGACCAGGACGAAGCTCGATGTTGTGAATCGAGGAACCGAGCGGAATCTTCGAGAGAGGCAAGCAGTTGCCGACGAGGGGTTCAGCGTTCTGACCGCTCATAAGCTTCTGACCAACCTGAAGACCTTCAGGAGCGATGATGTAACGCTTTTCGCCGTTCTCGTAAACGACAAGAGCAATGCGAGCGCTGCGGTTAGGATCGTACTGAATCGAATCGACGACGGCAGTCATACCGTCAAGATTACGGCGATAGTCGATCAAACGAATGTGACGCTTGTGACCGCCGCCTCGATGTCGGACAGTGATAATACCCTTATTGTTGCGACCGCTGCAACGCTTCTTAGGACGAAGCAAACTTTTCTCCGGCTTCGCGCCTTTCGTCAGTTCGGCAAAGTCGCTGACGCTCATATTTCGCCGACCCGCGTTATTCGGCCTATATCGTCGAATACCCATTGTATATCTCCAATCGTAATTCGTTATCTTTTACCGTAAAGTGTCGGCTAATCTCAATAGAGATCAAGGCGATGTTCCGCGTCGAGCTTGACCATGGCTTTTTTCCAGGACCGAGTCACGCCGATACCCTTGCGGGTTCGTCTCTTCTTGCCTTGGCGATTCTGAGTATGAACGGAAACGACCTTCACGTCATACAGGGTTTCGATCGCTTCTTTGACGTCAGTCTTCGAAGCAAGCTTATGAACTTCGAAGGTATATGTGTTACGCGCCGACGAGTTATGGAAACCTTTTTCGGTTACGATCGGGCGAATGATGATCTGATACGGTTCAAGGACAAGCTTGGTATCAGTAATATCTTTGCATTGAGCCATTGTTCAACTTCCTCTTGTATCTTGCTATAGTTGACTCAGATGGATTTGAACGATCACTCGGCCATACGAGTCTTAACAAAGGTTTCGATCGCCGACTTCGTCATGAGAACCTGATATGGGCGAAGAATTTCCCAAGCGTTCAAATCGGTAACAGGAAGCACTTTTGCCGTTGGGATATTACGAACACTCAGCGTTACGTTGTTGTCGCATTTATCGACGACGAGAAGGACGGTCTTGTTAAGCTCAAGCTTGGAGAGGATCGTAGCGACCTCTTTGGTCTTTGGAGCTTCCAAGGCGATCGTGTCGATAAGTTTAACATATTCGCCGCGGATCTTCTCTGCCATCGCCATCGTGGTAGCGAGTTTGAGAGCCTTACGCGGAAGCCTGTAGGTCCAGTCCTTAGGGGTCTTGGCGAAGATATGCCCACCGCCGCGACGAATACCGCTACGCTTATGACC
>CAKVCP010000169.1 GCA_934725735.1 uncultured Thermoguttaceae bacterium | reverse complement strand
GTCCTGACCTTCGATAACCTTGCCGAAAACGGAATGATGACCGTCCAACCAAGGACACGCAACGTGAGTGATGAAGAACTGAGAACCATTGGTGTTAGGACCGGCGTTCGCCATCGACAATGTGCCGGGGCCGTCGTGGCGAAGGTCGGGATGGAATTCGTCTTCAAACGTATATCCCGGTCCTCCCGTTCCATTTCCTCTCGGATCCCCGCCCTGGATCATAAAATCGCTAATAACGCGGTGGAAAATGAGACCGTCATAGAAACCGCTGTTGGCAAGTTTCTCGAAATTAGCGACTGTTTTCGGAGCTTTATCGGCGAACAATTCGAGTTTAATCGTTCCGCGAGGGGTCTCAATCGTTGCGATTTTTTTCATTTTAAACATATTCCTCTATAAGCATGGGAACCCACATGTATTCGGTGAAGAGTCTAGACGACTCGAAGTTCATTGTATACTCACTAAGGCAATTATCAAGGGAAGCTCAATTCGAATTTGACGACTTAAAATCTCGTCAGTCCATCCCGAATCGTTCGACGATTCCCACCAAATCTTCAAATTTTTCCTTCGGACACATGTGCGTCGCAGTCGATAACGTTTCGAGCGTCCCTTGCGGGAGACGAGTCGCCAACCACTCCCCCGTCCGAGGAGAATAGAAAGAACCTGGATCGGCAAAAATACACTTTGTCGGCACGTCAATCTTTTCGATGACGCGCAACCAATTTCCCCCCGTCATGCTCTCCCAATATAAACGCTCCAAACGACGCTGATCCTCCGGAGCTTCCTTAAAAAACACTTTGCGTAAAAAGCGTTCGCGTAGTCCGGTTATTTTAAGCGCTCGGTCAAACCATCCGTCCAGATCGTCGGTATCGGGAAATACCGTCGGCGCTCCAACCGAAACGGGCGTCGAGGCTCGAACAAAGAAACTTAGATGAAAAAGCGGAGGATTTTCTACGATCGCACGAAGGTCGTGTTCATAATCCTCCGAGGTATACAATCCTTGCCATAACCCGAGATTCCACGAGGAGTCGTTTATCAATTTGGGATTCGTATCGAGTAGCACGAGTTTACCGATACGTTCGGAACCAAATTGTTCGAAGTAAGAAAAGGCGACGGAACCTCCCATGGAATAGCCAACGAGAACCACGTCGTCAAGATTCAACGCGCATAAAAGACTGTGCAAATCGCGTGCGGATTCTTCGACGCCCCCCTTCGAAGTGCGTGGCGTCTTTCCGTATCCCCGATGGTCGAAAAGGACGCAATGAAAGCGCTCGCTCCAACGCAGCGCATGGGGGTAAGCCATTTCAACGGTATCGCCAAACCCAACGACATAGACGAGGGGGTGTCCCTCCCCGAGTTCAATATAGAAGATCTCTTCGGTATCGTAAGATTTAAACGATTTATATTCAATCATCATGACACATTCGCATTCTGAATCAAAAAGTGTTCAAAGGCGCGTACTAAATCTATTTATTTTCAAAATAAGGCTCCGCGTCGCAAGCTCCTATTCTAACGACGATCTTCTCTACGGCTCGCAAACGTTCAACGGCGAGTTTGGGAAGGCGCGCATGAAAAGTAACGACCCCGTTAGGATCATATTCGCGCGACGTAACTTCTCCGTCGCGCGCCAGAGAAGCCGCCGTCCGCCCGTCGGAGACGGGTAATTCAACATAGACGTCGAGAAATTCCCGACTAAGAGCGGAACTTACCGCCGCAGTCATTCGTTCCAGGCCTTCTCCCGTTTTCGAACTGATCGGAATAGCGGTGGGAAAGACCTCAAGGAGACGCGTCAACGTTGCAGAAGACGGAAGCGCGTCGATTTTATTCAAAACTAAAATCTCATCCTTTTCGTGAATATCAAGATACTCAAGGACTTTGTGAGCCGCGCGGATTTGATCGACCGCGTCGGGAGCGCTCGCGTCCGCTACGTGAATGAGAAGATCGGCGGTAGTCGCTTCTTCAAGCGTGGCGCGGAAGCTCGCGACAAGGTGGTGTGGCAATTCTCGAACAAATCCGACGGTGTCGCTTAAAAGGACGGGGCCCCAGCCGGGGAGAGACCACCGTCGAGTTCTCGTGTCGAGAGTGGCGAAGAGCATATCCTTGGCCAACACGCCCGCGCCGGTCATCGCGTTGAGAAGCGAACTTTTGCCCGCGTTCGTGTATCCGACAAGACATACCCGTCGTGACTGCGATCGCCCCTCAATTTCTCTCTTTTTTCGACTATGAATCTCGGTCAACTCGCGTTTCAATTCGACGATGCGCTTTTGAGCGATACGACGGTCGACTTCAAGTTGCTTTTCACCAGGGCCACGCAACCCAACGCCGCCGACGGTTTGGCGTTCCAAGTGCGTCCACATGCGCTTCAAGCGCGGCAACGAATACTCCAATTGCGCAAGTTCGACGGCTAATCGCGCTTCGCGAGTTCGGGCGCGACTTGCAAAAACGTCCAAAATGAGTTCCGTTCGATCAATCACTTTCACCTGAAGACGTTTTTCGAGATTGCGCGTCTGCCCCGGCGCGAGCTCGCGATCAAAAAGGACGACCTGCGCGTCGTACGCTTGAACCAACTCTTCGAGTTCGTCTAACTTGCCGCGTCCTAGGCAATACGCGACGTCTGGAGTCGCGCGTCTCTGGATCAACTCGCCGACAGGAATAACTCTCGCCGCCTCCGCTAACCCTGCAAGTTCCGCAAGAGGCTCGTCCCCCAGTCCCTCGTCCGGCTTATAGACGCCAACCAAAATAGCTCTCTCATAGGCGACGCTCACTTCTCGCGTCGTTTGATCTCCCAAAATCGACGCGTCAAGATGCGAAGCCGCGTCGTCGGATTTAACATGTCGGCGCGAATCCTCCTCTTTGCGCTCTTCGTCGCTCACCGACAACCAATCTTCCAAACTGATCTCACGACCATTCGAACCTAAGTTGAAGGAAAAAGAGCCGCCTTCGGCGTCTGGTTGAAATTCTTCTTCGTTTTCTTTTTTCATCGACATTACGTAAATTATTAAAAACTAGCTTTCTATAGTAATTTCAGGAGTTGCTTAACGTCTTTTGCCATAACGCGCAAAGAAAAGCGTCGGGGTCAACCTGATATGGAAAATTCATCTTTCGAGCAAGCGCGCCGGCAAGGGGAGCGGCAAGTTCATAGCGTCTCGCGGGGGCAGTGTCAAGCCTTCGCGCCAGGTAAACGGCAAGAGCGCCGCGTAAACTTTCGCTTACGACAAACTCGTCCGGTATATAAGAAACGATTGTCAAAACTTTTTCCTCTTTGAAGGAAATCGAACCTTTCTTTTCCTTCATCACGCGTTCATTAACTACGATTGTGCCCGCTACGAGATCCCCTAATCGCGCCATTCGATCCGTTTTTCCCATAACGACGACGATAAAAGGAACCAGCGCCCAGTCTGCCGCGCGTAAAATATTGCGTAAAAAAGCCTGCTCTACGCTAATCGCTCCTTCTGAAATTGTAACGGTTCTCAACCCGCAGATCATTTTTCCAAACGTTCTGCCAGAGAAGAGAGCCTCGCATGTCGCATTCCAAAACCATATGGAAAAAAAGATGTTTGCGATAACAAAGGTCCAAAATATCGCAAACAAGACGTCCTCCCACTTTCCATCGAGCGCCCGAGTCATTTGTATGAATAAAAGCGAGGCTCCCACATTGGACAAAATCAGCCATAAATGAATGATGGCAACGTCCCACAACCAGGCCCAAATACGTAAAAAAGGACCGGCGATCACATACCGGAAAAGAATATTCTCAGGGGCGATCACATCATACGCCACGTCTAACGGTTTGTACGAAACGCCACTGTGCGTCGTCATTTCCTGTCCCTTATGATTCTTCTCGCGAATTCGATCCGAACGACAAGCAATCTCGCCCTGCAAGTCGTTTTTT
>CAKVCP010000168.1 GCA_934725735.1 uncultured Thermoguttaceae bacterium | reverse complement strand
AAAAAACGACACGCTGATTCTAGGTCGGATCAGCGTGTCGCGTTTTATATCACTTATTGGCGGAAAGGCGTTCGATCGTCCAAGTTCCGGAACCGACGCCTGTTAATTTCCAGCTTTTGCCTTCATGGACGGCGTTATTCGTCGCAACCCCGTCTATTAGTAGCGTGTCGTTTTCAGAAACGTAGGGAACATAGACGTCTGTCATGACATTTCCAGGTATGCTGAGCTTTAGGGCGTATTTTGAGGCTTCGCTTTGATCGATTTGAACTTCAACGAGTCCTCTAATTGTCGGCACGACCGCTTCGATTCTCTTTAACGCGCCAATTTGGGGCTTAATACTCAGCGTCGCGCATCCCGGAGAGGTCGGTTCAACGCCGACTAATTTCCGAGGAATGATATTGGCGGGCGCCGCTCCCCACGCGTGATTCCAGTCTTGATTGGGCTTATACCGGTCGTCCCATGCTTCCATCGTGATCGTTGAACCTGCTCGGAGCATGTTGATCCACCCTCGAACTTCCTCGTTCGTCATGAGGTTGAGCCCGTAAAGGTCGCGCTCTCCCTGATAGACTGCGTCTAAAAGGAACTGCGCTCCGTAGACGCTGCAAGCAAGACCGCGAGATTCTATGAATTTACTTACCGATTCGACATGTTCGTCCGGAGTCAAGCCAAAAGCAAGAGCGAACATGTTGGAATGAAGCGAAGCATGGTCTGTTTTATCTCCGTCCTTGTAGACGCCTCTTTCCTTGTCGAAGAAGACGTCTTGGAAGGATTGACGAACTTTTTGTATCTGTTCGTTGAAGAAGGCGTAATCTTCTTGCTTCCCCAATATTTGAGCAAATGCTCTCATCGAATTTAGGGCAAAGAAATGATAGGCGTTTACGACGGCGTTAAAGTCGTTGAAAACAAATCCGTCTGTTTCTCCAGACGCGGCGTTCTCATTCCCCGCAAGGCCGCTATGCGGCCAATCGACAATGTCTCTGAATCCGTTTCCACGAAAATGAATCGAGTCGAGAACTTCTTTCGTCAATTTCCCTTTTCGCGTGCTAATCAAGCCGTTGTCTTCCGCGAGAGCCACTAGAGATTTGGCTTTAAGGTCGTCGTAATATTTGGCGATACTTCGAGAATCTCCAGTGTATAAGTAATCGTACCATGCCATTTGAACGATTTGGAGATTCCATTCCGTCGGCCATGTCGGATGGAAGATCATGTATTCCCAGGAGAAGCGCGCGAGGGTGTACTCGCGATCAACGGAATAGTGACTAAGCTGATTTAGGAGGGCGTCCCCTTCATAGGGAATTCGTTCTCTGTCTCCGTCTAGATAGACGCCCGCGAAGCTGGTCGCTTCGATTGAATAACTGCACAAATCCCATACTTTGTTGAGATTTTCATTATCGCTAGAGAAATAGTTTGCGTTCCTGTTAAAGGGATACGTCACTGTTTCACGTTCCGCTGCGATGAGAGACGGTTCTTTCTTTTGCGTAAGAGACGTCGGATTTTGCGAAGCGGGGCTTTGAACGTCGACGGGTAGGAATTCAACCTCCGCATATCGGAAAGGCATGACCTCGCCGACATAATCGGGCATGAGGAACGCTGCGCCGGATGTGTTTCGTTTATCGACTCGCGTCTTGATAGAGTACATGTGACAGCCAGGGAGAAGTTTCAGACGATATTCCCAGAACCGGATGGTTCCCGCAGGAGACGAATCAACTCTTCCGTCGCGTATACGTTCGCCTAAACGTACTAACGCGACTCTTTCATCTTGCGGTGAATCGATTTGCAGGCGAATTTGTCCGAAAGAAGCCTTCCCAAAGTCAATGAAGTTAATATTGGGCGCAAGCTGGGACGAAGCGATCGGTCTTTCTGTTTGTTTGACAAGAGGATAACGAGCGAGGGCGTAGTCCGAGGTTTCTTTCGCCGTTTTGAAGCTTTTAATTTCAGACCAGTCCGATTCTTCATCGCGCTGATTCCAAATTCGCACTCGCCAGTAATAGATAACGTCTCCAGAGAGCGGCTTGGAACCTCCGTAATTTCTAGCGGTGGAGTTGGCGTCTTCAACTTTTCCAGAATCCCAAAGGAGGGGAGTATGCTCGTCTGAGGCGTCAAAAGCTTGCCGACTTGTTGCAAGTTGAATTTGCCAAGCCTTTTGCGTGAGATTTTTTTCAACAGCCGGAGTCACCCAGGAGAATGAAGGTTTATTTGAACGAATTTCTACCGTTTGAAGACGTTCTATAGCGTTCTTAGTTTCCTCGAGGGTAAGCTGCGTCGGAAAACCGTCCTTCCATACGACGTCTGTTTTTTCTAGCAAGTCGACCATTAGAGATCGAGGTCCTTCGTAGGCGTATAATTGTGATACGGCGACGAAACACAGTGCGAAAAATAAAAGAACAAGCGACAGGCGCCTAGTTGATTTCAACTTGGGACATTGAAAGAGGATTGCCATTTAAAGCGCTCCTTTCTACTGTGATTACACGAAAATAAAAAACTATCGACTCAAGATTGTAATCGTGGGAGAGATGATTGTAAACGAAATATAAATTCAAATCGCCAAAATCTTGCGTTGTCCCCGTTGACTGATTGCGATGTGACAATAAAATCAAGTGCGTCTTCTGTTCATGTGGTAGAGTCGTTGTAAAACACTTCGTCGTGTTGAGGCGGTAGGTTCTACCGGACGTTTTGGATGGATGCCCGAGTGGTTGAAGGGACCGGTCTTGAAAACCGGCGAAGGTTTGCGCCTTCCGCGGGTTCGAATCCTGCTCCATCCGCTTTATTTATTGGTCTTATGGGCCCTTTCCTTTGTTATTTGTTGGGGTTCGTACGCAAAGTTATGAAAAAGTCGTTTCGTATTTTCTCTTCAAAGCTTTTTATTTCCATTTCTGTCTTTTTTGTGTCGGCGGCGTCCGCCTTGGGCTTAGGGCATGAAGAACGGGAAGGAAAGTTAGCTAAGGTTGTTTACGGCGTTTCTACTCAGGCTTTGCGCCCTCTTGTCGGCGGCTCTGTTCCCAATCCTTTAGAAGAACCAACTCCGGGCAGTCTGTATCGAGTCGGTACGACGACTGTTACGTGGCGTTCAAAAGTGGGTAAAAGTTATTCGGCGTTGGTTTACCATCCGACGACCCCGCCGGTGAATGGAGGAAAGTTTCCTCTGCTTGTTTATTCCCATGGTCTAGGCGTTTCAGCTGAAGCTTTCGCATATCTTGGAAATGCTTGGGCTTCTCGCGGCGTCGTGTCTTTGTTCATCCGTCATCCTGAAACGGACGAGTCTCTATGGCGCGGTAAAGTGCGCCCGATGGCGACTCTAAAAGAGGCTTATAAGATTTATTGGTCGGGAAGAGATCGCGCGGTGGCGATTACTTCCGCGATCGATTACGTGTTTTCCGTTCACTCGTTTCCTGGCCCCTTAGGATGCGACGTTGACTTGGAGAATATTGCCGTTGCGGGAAACGATCTCGGCGCTTTGGCGGCGTTGCTTGTAGCGGGACAGCTTCCCCCTGATAATGGAGCGTCCCTTTACGATTCTCGCGTATCTGCGGTCTTAGTGATGTCGCCTCCCGTTTTTTGCGAGGCGAACCAAGGAGAATCTGTTTATCAAGGCGTGAAGGTTCCCGTTATGGTTATCACGGGAACGGAAGACGACGGAGTCGTTGGCGTTACGAAGGCATACCAGCGCCGTATTCCTTTCGACAGCATTCAAGGCGTCGACCGTTACCTTATCGTTTTGAAGGGGGGAGATCATCGGGTCTATGGCGGTCGTAAGCTAACGCAACAGAATTCTGATTCCCTGTTTCAGGCGAGTATTCGTATTCTGTCCTCAGATTTATTGTCTGCATACGCGCAGGGCGAGTGTGCGTATTTATCGACTTTGCGGGAAAGAGGAAGCGTTCGCCCCCTCGAAAATGTCGTTGTCGAAAAGAAAATTGTCCCGCTGGAGGAATGATTTCCTCCTCGCTTGAGCTCTTTGAGAGTATTGGGGTTATTAAGGCGTTCTC
>CAKVCP010000167.1 GCA_934725735.1 uncultured Thermoguttaceae bacterium | reverse complement strand
GGGCGTCCCCGCTTACGAACTCCTCAATAAGTGGAGAGCGGAACGAATAGCCGACGTCATTTTTCAGTATGGAGAAGAACGAATGAGTCGACGTATTGCGCGCGCGATTGTTGAACAACGCGCTGTCAAACCGCTACGAACGGCTCGAGAGTTGGCGGAGATCTGTCGGCGGTGCGTCCCCGTTCCGCCATGGACTAAAAAGAAGATTGATCCTGCTACGAGAACTTTTCAGGCGTTACGCATTGCTGTGAATGACGAACTTGGTTCGCTTGAAACTTTTTTAAAGAAGTTTGCGTCTCGTCTTAAAGTTGGGGGAAGGGTTGCGATCATTAGTTTCCATTCCCTCGAAGATAGAATAGTAAAAAATGCGTTTCGCGATATGGACGGTCTCAATGTTCTGACCAGGAAACCTATTGTCGCGACGGATTCTGAAATTGAAAACAATCCACGTTCCAGAAGCGCTAAGCTTAGAGTTGCAGAGAAAGTTACCGATTAGTAGCAAGGGGGTGCGGAATGGGAAAAAAGAATAAAGGAAACAAGAATCGCGGTTCTCTTGGAGATGATTTTGAAGATTCGTATTCGTATGATTCGGACGACGATTCGTATCAAGACTACGGTCGTTCCAATAAGAAAAACAAACGTAACCGCAACAGGGGAAATGACTCATACGATGATTATGGGTATGATTCGTACTCTAACGGCGGTGATTATGATAGCAACGATTACGACGATTCGTATGACGGTTATGACGACTATGAGGAAGAAGCCGAGGATGAAGAGCAAGAGGATACTTCTCTGAACGACGAACGTCAGGATGATTCGTCTGATTCAAACTATTCGTATAGCGACGCGTCGTCTCATAGAGGATATAGCGACTCCTCGTATTCCGATTCGTCAAACTCGAATTCCTTCCAACAAAAGAAACCTTCTCCCTTGGCTGGGATGCACCCTGCCAAAGCGGTTCCGTCTTTTTCTAACGCGTCGGCTTCTTCCGCTTCCAGCGCCAAGAATTCATTTGCGGGAGGCGGAACGGAAGACCGTCATGTTTCCAGTCATCAAGAGTCGGAGCCTGTTTTTAAGCCTGTTACTCCGGTTGTGACGTCACATTCGACGCCGTCGTCCAATTCCTATACGAGGGATTTGTCTAACAAGACGAATATAAATGGGGATTCCTTTAACTCTGCCCTAAAGAATCAGGACGAGACTCCTTCCGTTACGGAGGAGAATGTCGAGGAAGACTTTCAGGAGGAAAAGCCGACTGGCGGCGTCTTGTCTCGATTGTTTCACCGTAAGACTGAAAGAAAGAATGTCGAAGCTCAAGAAAATATAGAGGAAGAGAGTACGACTTCGTCGTCGGACGTTAAAGAAGAAGAGGCGGAACAGAACGCCGATAAAACGTCAGAAAACGAGGACGATGAATTAAAAGCTTTGAAGATTGAGGAATTAGAGAATTCTCTTCTTAAAATAGAGCAGGACATTCACGAATATGAGGAAATGCTCGCATCGCAGGACGTCACCGACTCCGAACGCGAAGAAATAGAGAATGACATTGAAAATCTTCAGAAGGAAAAGAAGAGTAAAAAACAAGAACTGCGCGAACTACAGAAATCTTCCCGTGGAGAGGGCTTCAAGAAACTGAAAGGAGTTGTTCTCTATCCGTTCACACTCCTTTCTAAGATACCGCAGCTTCTTCAAAAGAAGGACGTTGAGGATGAAGAATCGTCTGCGTATGACGATTCGGAAGATGCGGCGCAGGAGGAGACAAAGGAGGACGAGACGGTTCGCGACGATGTTTCGTCTGAAGAGGACGACAGCGAGGAACCTCGCGTTCGAGATTGGCGACAAATAGCCTACAGAACAACGGGCGTGACCATTGTGGTTACGGTCTTGCTTGCTTGCGGTTACGTCGGATACCTCTTTTGGACGCATGGACATGCAACTTCAGAAGAAGAGGTTGCCGCGTCGTCTGAAATCGAAACTACCGAGAAGGGTACCGAAACTGTCGAGAAGGAAAAAGCTCCAGGATTTTTTGATAGGATGAAAGCAAAGTTCCGCTCTAAGTCTAATAAGTCTGGGCAGGGAGAGGAATTGGCTAATGATGATTCTAATGCGTCTTCTAAAGCTAAGCCTGCGTCGAAATCAGGAGGAAACTCCGGCGTTACAGAACCCGCCCCGACTCCTAAAATGGCTCAGATGGATTCGGAAAAGCAAGATGGACTAATTTCAGACGACGAGGACGTCAACGTAGCTCTGTCGACGCCTCTGCCGTCGGAGGTTAGCGGAGTCGTTACATCGCGGACTGCGTCTGGCGTTTCAAAGAGCGATGATATAGCAGATCTTTCGATAGATTCGCCTTCGGATTCCGATTTGCTCGCGCCAACGGAAACGGCTCAAAGCGTCGGCGCAGCGGAGTCTAGCTCCTATTCGGAAGATCTCGACGATCTCAGCGTTTCGAATACGAGCTTGCCCGAGAGTGTAGAGGACGATTTAACGACCTACTCGTCTCAGTCTTCGACCTCTTCTTCTTCGTCCTCTTCGACTCCGACTGCGCAGTTTGGAGCGACCTCAAAAGAGGATGATGAAGACGCGCTTATTGACTCTCAAATCGATCCAGTGGAATTGGCTGCGGACGATTCTCCCAGTTCGAATGATTTAACGCTTTCTACAAGCGAAGATTTGGGCGTTGATCCTGCGGACGATCTTACTGATCTTACTGCGACAACTCCGCGCGTTTCGAATAATGAGCCGAGTTGGGACGATACGTTGGCGATAGCCGACAATAACGCGGATTCAACTCCGTCAGGCGCCCAGTGGGGAAGCGACGACTCTAGTAGTTGGAATTCAACCGCGTCGTCTCCGGGGAATTTCATTGAAAGCGTTGCAAGCGCCAATGATCTTCAATCGTCCCAATTGGGGGGCTCCGAGGATTCGAGCCTTGCTTCGAACAATTCTCTTTCGAATAGTATAATCGACGACGACAAACTGGATAATTCTTTTGGCAGTTCGCCGTCTTTGACTGAGGGAGCAATGACTCTAGAAGCGGAACCAAGCAACCTCTCGTTGCGATCATTGGACAACCCCAATTCTACGGCTAGTTCGCTAACCGCGACGACTTCCTTGCAGGAAACGCCTGAAGAGGCGGCTCCCCTAACGAGTCTCGCCGCCCCTAATTTGGGCGCCGGAGAAGCCGACGCGTCAAGAGCAAGCCTTTCTTTGTCGAACGGAGGACTGTTGGAAGACGACGAGACAAGTGGAACGGATTTAGATTTGCACCTTGGCGACTCGTCGAACGTTCTTTTGGATTTGACGGAGGAATCGGATCTAAACGAGTTGAGCGGCGCGGGGGCGTCTTTAACTAACGATTATTCATCCGTGGCGGAGAATTTCGATTCAGCGGCTGGAAGGAGTTCCTTAACTTCCGCCGCTGGTAATGGAGGCGCTTCATTAAACAACGCGTTGTCCAGATTTGAAGACGGCGTTGACGACGCCGTCCAAGGGATCAACGACGTTGCTCAGGGGGTTCGTGGTCGAATCGACTCTTTGACTCAAGCTGTTGAAGATGGTCAAAGCCGATTCTCTGAACAGGGAGAGGCTATTGCTGATTCTGTCAATAATTCCTTGACTTCTTTGTCGAATTCTCTGGAGTCTTCAAGGAATACGATCATAGAGGGGGGGAATAATCTTATTGAAACCGTTGGGGACGCATACGAATCTTCCGTTAACTCGTTAAAGAATACTGGCAATAGTTTACGGTCTAACTTACAGGGGCTCCAGTCTTCTCTAGGAATTCCGGAGAACTCTCTTTCCGAGAGCGCCCTTTCAGATGGCGCAGTCTCGCTTGGTAGCTCTTCGTCTTCCGACGATTCATTGGCGCTGATTCAGGAAGAGACAGATTTACCAAATTCGACTCTTCCTGAATCTACGGACAATTCCTTGCAGGCTTTATCCTCTTCGTCAAGAGAATCGTCTTCTTCGCCAATCTCTTTGAGGGGGAACGGGGGCGCGGTAAACTCCAA
>CAKVCP010000166.1 GCA_934725735.1 uncultured Thermoguttaceae bacterium | reverse complement strand
GTCCCAAGCTTTTCATAGACCTCTCGACCAACCAAAGACCCGTTAAAGACGCAGGCGCTATTCTCGATCAGTCCAGAGGGAATATTTTTCCTCTGTTCCTCTAGGGTGAGATATGGAGTTCCGATATTGAAAGAAAGAGCGGAACCGTCGCAAAGGACGTTACAATTGACGATCGAATAGTTTGATTCTTTTTCAGCAACGTTCAACAACGCCTCAAGAGTTTGTTCAGAAAAAAGTCCATCGTCGATATTACGAAGCGTCATTCCCTTTGCATACATTCTCATGTATAAGTCATAATCTTCGCATCGTATTGTCTCCCAGGAAACCCGATACCCGCCAAACTCCTCTATGCTACTCTTCTTCATTATGGTACTTGCATGAGCCACAACTGAACCACACAAAAAATTCTTCTTACAGGGATTTTCCCATTTTGGGTGGAGCGTTCCGCGCTCCCCTGTCTCGTCAAAAGAAACCATAGCCGTCCCGACCACATCTAGAGAAGGATGCGCTTGAACATAGTCGTATAGGATCTGCAACCTGTCCTTTCGAGAAAAATCGTCGGCGTCTTGTCTTACGACATAATCGGCTCTCGCCACCCTTAAACAGGCGTTTAGGGCAACGCGAAGCCCCCCGTTGCATTCGTTTCGAATGAGAACAAATCGAGAATCCCCCCATATTCTTGATTCAAAAACTTCCACGTGTCGTCGGGAGAACCGTCGTCGCAGATAACAAACTCCCAATCCTCGAAAGTCTGCTCGACAATCGACTGAAAAGCTAGTCGAACCACGTCCTTGTCTGGTGATCGATATATGCCCATAATAACAGATAACTTCGGGGGTTCCATGGCTCAAAGCTCCTCGTCGTAGCAAAGATCCCTTAAAAACTTAGATAGCCTTGATTATCCCCCTCCCCCATTTTGGCAAGCCCCCCTTGCGAAAATCGAAATTTTTAAATTAAGCTTTTATTCAGCGACATGAGCAAACAGGCTTTTTGCGATTCATACTCGTTTTCTCGCTTCGAAAATGCGGTATATAAGAGAGGGGGTAAAGAATTGCGAAGAGATAGAGAAAGAATGAGCCTACACACTTTCAGAAAGAAGGATAATCATTCAAAAAAGGTAAGAAAAGAAAAACAATGGCGGGCCAAGATTCGCGTCCTTGTTCATCGCAAATCATCTGACTTAGTATTTCGCCCTTATTAGCCAAGAATCAGGCGTAATAGCTCTAAAACTTCTTGTACCGACGGGCAAATCGATTCAGGCGTGTTTTCTGATCAATATTTTGACTGTCGCTAATGCGCGCCAATCCGCTTACACCCGCATAAGAAACAGGAACGTCGCCTGACAGCGTCGAGACAAGCTCTGCTTATGCGTGTCAAAACCGTAATTTTGAGACAAAACGTCAACACAAACGAGGTCTTCTGGAAGCGCGGACAAAGTCAAAAGGTTTGCCAGACGGTTGTTGTCGAATGAGAAGACAGCGTAAGGGGAAATCTGCAGGGAGTCCTCTGGCGATTCACTGGACGTCCCGTCATAATGCATTTTATGTCATCAAGCGTATACTTGTGCCAACATAAAGAATTGGGAGTTACCGCCGTTCCATAATAAGCGCGTCATGCACAAACAATTCATTTGATATAAACCCAACTATTTCGTAATAGTAAGTCCTCTTTGAAATCTTAAATTACGACGATATCTCCATAGAAAAAACGCTTTTACAATTACCTTTGGTCATTATTTATAGAAAAAATGACGCAGACTCCACCAATTTAGACGATATGTTCTTAGGTCTTTTGTTCAATGAGTCGCCGAAAGTTCATATCTATCGCCCCCTTTTGACAAGAAACCTCCTTTAACGCTCAAATCTATTTCTATACAGAACACCCGAACAATACTTGACGTCCTTTCCAAGCAAACAGAAAAGATGGCGATATCAATCTTTACTCGCTTATTTTTCCGACAATAAAATAAAGAGATTAAAAACAACAGATAAAACCAAGAAAACGAACCTAAACGTGGCAACTAACCTTCAAAGCTCCCTTACAAATCTCCGTCTTTTCTCTGCGAAAATCGCCCGATCAGGGCTTGACTTTCCGCAGGGGCAGGGTTCCAATGATAATCTCGCCTAGTCAATAAGTCAGTAATTTCTGGAGAATATTTATGAAACGCCTCGTTTTTCTTCTTTTCCTGTTGACGCTAACCCTTTTTCACGCGCCAACCGTTCAAGGAGCCGCGCCTGAAACGACGTGGCCTGGACAGGTTTCAGATTGGTTCGGCTATGAAGCGCACGATTTCCAATTTGACGGACGCGCCGCGAAAGTCGTGCTTCCTCGCGAAAAAGCGCCCGGTTCGCCGTGGATCTGGCGCGCGCGATTCTTTGGACACGAACCCCAATTTGATCGCGCAATGCTCGATCTTGGTTACACCCTCGTCTACGTCGATTCCGCTCCCCTCATGGGTTCCCCCAAATCTGTCGCCCTGTGGCAACGATACTACGAATGGCTCCGCTCAGAACTTAAACTCGCTCCCAAAGCGAATCTCGAAGGAATGAGTCGCGGCGGTCTCTATACCACGAACTGGGCGTTCCAATATCCCGACGAAGTCGCCACTATCTATATCGACAACCCCGTCCTCGACTTCAAAAGCTGGCCCGGCGGGTTCATGACGGGTATGCGCAGCGACGCCGACTGGAAAGACGTCCTCGCCAGCTACGGACTCTCCGAAGAAGAAGCCCTCGCTTACCCCCTCAATCCTAAAGACAACAAAGAAGGTTGTCAACGCCTCGCCGAGCATGGAGTCGCGATCTTCCTGGTTTGCGGCGACTCCGATCGAGTCGTTCCCGGCGACGAAAACTGGCGTCCCTTCAAGGAACTCTACGAATCATGCGGCGGCGAGATCGAACTCATCCTCAAACCAGGGCAGGATCACCATCCGCATTCCCTCCCCGACCCGACGCCTCTCGTCGAATTCGTCAAAAAGCACAACAAATAATCTCTCGCCTCGACAAGAAATATTGAACGCCGCATAGCCCCTAAAAAGCTACGCGGCGTTTCTCTTTGTCAGTCTGAATAAAACGCGGTAAACGACCGGGTCAAGACGTTCGACAACGAACGTCAGTTGACGGCGAGGAGACGCCCAAGCGCCTCGAAATTCTCTTTCTGGAGGAGATCGCGCGCAAAGCTCGCGATCTCCAAAGAGTTCATTCCAGCTTCAACCTCCGCAGCGCGATCCTTCACAAATCGCTCTGCTGCCTCTCTGGCTATCTTCATGTTCATCGTCTTCTCTGTCTTATTCGTCGTCGCGCTCATTGAATATATTCCTTTATAGTTTGTCGCAGATGACTGCTCTAAAACCTATCCCCAATCAGCGTCGGCAATTCTCTTCCGAGGTTGTCTCGCGACGGGTTCTCCGTCAGTATACCAAGGGAATCGGCTTTTTTCTGCGGGGAAGGTTAAAAAAAAGGAACTCGATATCCGCTCTTTTGTACTTACGGCAACTATAATCCTTCTATTCCGTTAAATAGGAACTCGCTTCGCGTACAAAGATTTCCTTTTCATTTTATTTTATACAAATTCAACATTTTGTCAATATTTCTCAAAATACCCGTCTATAGCGTCACTAAACCTCTTTTTCTCCGAAAACCGCCCGCAAATACCTCCTCACGACGTCCTCGCGCGAAAAAGACGCCGCGATCTTCTCTCTTCCACGAACTCCCATCTGCGCGCGCGTTTCCCGATCGAGCGCCAAAAATCGCTCCAACGCCTCATACGCCGACTCCGCCGATCGTGCTTCAAATCCAACCCCCGTGATCCCTTCGTCGAAAATCTCCGCGCAACCCGGCACGTTCGACGCCAAAATGGGCCTCGCGCTCGCTGCGCCCTCGAGAAGAACGTTCGACAACCCCTCATGATAGCTCGGCAACATCACCGCGCTCGCCTTCTCTATATACGGGGTCACGTCCTACTGATATCCGCAATACTCCACGATTCCCTCTTTCGCCGCTTCCTCCGCCAAAGCGTATTCCGGACACCCCGTCTCC
>CAKVCP010000165.1 GCA_934725735.1 uncultured Thermoguttaceae bacterium | reverse complement strand
AAGAAATTCGCGGCCTGTCCTGAGGAGGTGAGCATCCCTGCGGTTCCGCCTTCGAGGGCGGCGATCTTCGCGGCGACGATATCGCACGTCGGGTTTTGCAGACGGGTGTAGAAGTACCCGGCGGCTTCGAGGTCGAAGAGCTTGCCCATCGCGGCGCTCGACTCATAGCGGAACGTCGTGCTTTGAATGATCGGAACCTGACGCGGCTCGCCGTTTTCAGGACGATATCCCGCTTGAACGCATTTTGTACCAAGCTGCTGCATGAGAGTGCACTCCACAAATAAAGGGAACGGCGACGCGTCAATTTGCAAAAGCGGCGCGCTCCTGATATAATCGACGGCGGCGTTCGCGACGCGCGTCGCGAAGAGGATGACGCCAATTGAAAAACCGGCTTCTGTATTATATCGACGCCAAAAGAGCGTCAAAAGGGGGGCAACCATGAAAATGAGAACGAGCCGTTGGATTTTAACCGCGCTCGCCGTCGTCGGCGTCGTTGGAATCGTCGCCGCGACGTCGACCGCCGCGCGCGCCGCGGCTAATCCCGAAGAACTGCGTGAAATCGAAAAACGCGCCAAGACGATCGAAACATATCTCCAAGACGCGCCCGCGATCGGCGCAAGAACCGCCGGGCTCGACTATTGGCGCGAGCTCGGATCGCGAAACGGAATCGCGAAATGGTGGATCAACGACGCCGAGAAAGTCTGCGCCTCCGAACCCCAGGAGCTCCCGGAAGAGCTCTATAAGGAGTATTACCGCAACGGAAACCGTTCCCATTATCAGGACGCGTACCATCGGGTCGTGAGACGCGCGGAGACGCTGACGATGGCGGAGGCCTTCGAGGGGAAAGGACGATTTATCGAACAGCTCAACAAAGAGCTCCTGAATATCTGCGAGATCAAATCGTGGGTCTACCCCGCGCATGACGCAAACGCGCAAGTCTACGACGGCAAGCGCATGATTTCCGACCTGGGTTCGACGACGGAGGCCGCGAAGTTGGCGCTTTCGATCAACCTTTTCGAAGACAAGCTCGACCCGGCGGTCGTCGCGCGCGTCAAGGAAGAGATCGAACGCCGCGTCTTGACGCCGTACGAGATCGCGATCAAAGAGGATCCGAAGCTCCTCTGGTGGGCGCGCACCGCCAACAACTGGAACGCGGTCTGCCATGCGGGCACAGTTGTCGCGGCGCTCAATATCGTGGAATCAAAGGAACGCCGCGCTTTCTTCTTGGCGGCGGCGGACTATTGCTCGGAAAAGTACTTCATGCAAGGCTTCACGAACGACGGGTACTGCTCGGAGGGGATGGGATATTGGAATTACGGTTTCGGCTTCTACCTCTATTTAGTCGCGGCGGCGCGGGAAGCGACGGGCGGAAAGCTCGACCTATTCCGTTTCGAAAAGATAAGCGCGGTGATCGATTACGCGCCGAACCAGCTTTTAGCGGCGGATTCGTACGCCGTCTTTGCGGACTGCTCGATGGCGGCGCGTCCGGAGGCGATCACGGTAGCGTACGCGAGCCGACTTGCTAAGAAGGGGTATTCGGAGTACGAGGAGCAGGCGCTGGGAGAGAACTACAGATGCGGCGGGCTCCAGGAGACGGGAACGATCGGACTAGACAAGGAGATACTCTTCGGAGAAACGTCGGGGAGCGGCGAGAAGTTCGCCGCGCCGATGCGCTCGCTTTTCGACGACGCGGGGGTGGCGATCCTGCGACCGGGCGCGCCGATAAAGACGCCGAGTTTCGTGTTGGCGCTCAAGGGGGGTCATAACGGGGAGTTGCACAATCACAACGACGTCGGGTCGTACACGCTGGCGCTCGCGCCCCCGAGCGGAAAGAACGCGGAGATGAAGTTCGTCTCGCGCGATCCTGGCGGGGAGGTCTACACGGCGCGAACCTTCAGTTCGAGACGTTACGAGGGGCAGCTTCTCAACTCCTTCGGGCACCCGGTTCCGCGCATCGCGGGGACGTTGCAAACGACGGGCAGTTCCTGCGCGGGCAAGCAAATCGACGCGGAGTTTACGGACGAGGTCGATCGTCTGAAGTTCGACGTAACGTCGGCGTACAAGGACGCGAAGGAGCTCCAATCGGCGACGCGCGAGTTCCGATACGAGCGTCCGCGCGGCGATTTCGCGGGGCAAGTCGCGATAGTCGACGATATTCGTTTCAACGAAGGTAAGACGGGGTCGATCGAAACGGCGCTAATAACGTTCTATAAGGAGGTGGCGATCGACGCGAGCGAACCGGAGACGATCCGCGTGGAGCTTGACGGGGCGACGGCGACGATCACGGCGCGGGACGCGACCGGCGCGGCGCTCAAACTTGTCGGGGAAACGTCGATCGTCGGCGAAAACGACGAGAGCGTGCGTTCGAAGCCCACGCGCGTCGCCCTACGCGTCGACGGGGACGTCAACGCCGCGATTATAACGACGGTCTTCGACGCGAAATAATCCGCGTCGTCCCCCGTTCTCGCATCGTCATGGCGACGCCTCTACGCACGGCGTCGCCATTTGCGTTTCTTGCCGCGCCGAGGCGCGTTGTTGAAATCGTCGCGAAAGGGCGTACAATAAGGGAAACGCGTAACGTCGCGCGTCGCGAACCTTGCCAAGATTGGACCTAACATGCCTGAGTCAGCCAGTCCTCAACACTCCTTTGTTCCCGAGCCCGTCTTTTTCAACGAAAACGGTCGCCTACGCGACGACCTTCTCTGGACGATAAAGCGCGGGAGCAAATTGCGCGTCGCGGCGGCTTGCTTTTCCATGAACGCTTTCGAGATTCTCAAAAGCGCGTTGACGCAGATCGACGAACTTCATTTCCTCTTCACTTCCCCTACCTTCACGTCGACGAAGGAGGAAGCGTCGCGGCGCGAATTCTTCATTCCGCGCCGTAACCGCGAACAATCCCTTTACGGAACCGAATTCGAGGTCAAACTCCGCAACGAACTCACGCAAAAGGCGATCGCGCGAGAATGTGCCGAATGGATCAAGCAAAAAGTCCGCTTTAAGTCCGTCGCTAGTAACGCGCAGCGTCAAGAGAACTCGATCGTCGTCGTCGACGGATCAAATATGACGTCATATTCCGGAAGCCAAGAGTTCACACTCGCAGGGCTCGGATGCGCCGACGGAGCTAGCGAGACGCCCGCGAACATCAGTCGCTTTGAAGCGCCTGCCTCCAAGAATTACCTCGTCGTCTTCGAAAAAGGATGGAACAACCCGACGTCTCAAGACGTAACGGCGCAGATCGTCGACAATATTTCGACGGTCTACGCGGAGAACTCACCCGACTTCATCTACTTCGTCGCCCTTTATAATATCTTCCACGAGTTCCTCGAAGACCTATCGCAAGACGCGCTCCCCAACGAAGCGACGGGATATCGGAAGAGCGTCGTTTGGAATAAACTCTACAACTTTCAGAAGGACGCAGCCTACGGCGTCATTAACAAGCTCAACACCTACAACGGATGCATCCTCGCGGATTCCGTCGGTCTGGGCAAAACGTTTACGGCGCTCGCGGTCATCAAATACTTTGAATCGCGAAATCAAAACGCCCTTGTCCTCTGCCCCAAAAGATTGTCGGACAACTGGACTACCTATAAGAGCAACTACGTCGACAATCCCCTTTGTGAAGATAAACTCCGTTACGACGTTCTCGCGCACACCGACCTCAGTCGACGTTCCGGCTATTCGAACGGTAACGACCTCGCGCGTATTAACTGGCAGAATTACGACCTTCTCGTCATCGACGAATCGCACAACTTCCGCAACGGCGTCAAAAATCGCCGCAAAGAGGAGAAGGAGACGCGATATTCGCGACTCTTGAACGAAGTACTCGCCAAGGGCGTCAAAACGAAAGTCCTCATGCTCTCCGCAACCCCCGTCAACACGAACTTCAACGACCTGAAAAATCAACTTCAGCTCGCCTACGTTGGGAATCCCGAGGAATTCGACCGCATTTTCAAGGGAGAGCGGCCCGTCGAAGATATCTTCCGACGCGCTCAAACCGCCTTTAGAGCCTGGTCGAAGCTCCCCCCGAAAGAACGCACGACCCCGAATCTCCTCAAAGCGCTCGACTTCGATTTCTTCCGCCTCCTCGACTCCACGACGATCGCTCGATCGCGCAAGCACATCCAGCAGTACTACGACATGCGCGACGTCGGAAAGTTCCCCGACAGACTCCCCCCGAAGTCATACGC
>CAKVCP010000164.1 GCA_934725735.1 uncultured Thermoguttaceae bacterium | reverse complement strand
TCCTTCTCCAAGGAGGAGACTAAACGATCAATGGCAGATTCTAAATTCTCTGCGGAAGGAACCGCTGGCTCAACCTCAGCCGAGTAGGCCTCGTTCAGACTTGAAAAAAAAAAGCGGTTGTCGTTATCGTCCTGCGCCAAAGAAGCTCTTCGTTCCTGAGCGGCCTTAAGGGTCTCGAGAGCTTTTTGAAGAGCAGCCTTTCCTGCGTCCCTTTTAGCGTTGGCGTCTTTCATCGACGCGTCCGCTTTATCAAACTCCACTTGAGCTGAATCTAAGTCTTTTTTGACTTCAGTCTCTGACTTTTCAGCAGCTTCAAGAGACGCAGACGCCTTAGCTAAAGCCGACTTTGCCGCTTCCAAAGAAGCCTGAGCGTTAGCATGATCCGTATTCGCTTTCTCAAGATCTGTTCCAGAATCTTTGAGAGCCTGTTCAGCGGCATTCAGCGTAGCGACAGCATTATCATTTTGCACTTTAGCGACAGATACTTTTTCTTGAGAAGTTGTCAGAGCATTGACTGCGTTAGCGTTTGCAGTTTCGGCAACCTTCGCGCTTTCAGCCGCGCTGTTGGCGGCGCCCTCGGCGTTTGCAAGCGCGTCTGTCAACTTTTTGACGTCTTCAGAAACGAGTTGGAGTTGATTAGAAGCGTCCGCGAGAACCTTTTCGGCTGAAACAACGGTGTCCGCAGCCTCGCGAGCTATCCGCTCAGCCTCATCCTTCTCCTCGCCTTCCTTTCCCTCGACAGCCGACAGAGTTTCCGCAGCATGGGCCTTGGCGTCGTTAAGTTTAGACGTTAAAGAAGCAACAGTCTCTTTGACGCTACTCTCTTCCCCTAACTTCTTCTCCAAGTCTTCTTTGGCCCGAGCGACCGATTCAAGACTGGCGGCGGCGACAGACTTAGCTTTATCAAGATTGAAAGTAGCCTCGTTGGCTGAAGCGTTTGCCTTTTCTTGCTCAGCTTCGGCAACCTTAAGGGCCTCTTCTGCAGAACCGACCAGATTCCTAGCCTGGTCTCTCTTGGAAAGGAGATCGCTCTGCGCTTTGGTCTTCTCTTCGCTTACCGACAATTTTGACGCTAAGTCGGCCTCGGCGGAAGCGACAGACTTTTGAGCAGCGTCAACTGCGGCTTTAGCTTGAGCCGTCTGCGCAGACGCCGCGACAAAGTCCTTAGACCATTTATCGAGAGTTGCCTTCTTGGCGTTAAAGTCGTCCAACACAGTCTTAGCGGTTCTCTCCAAGCCGGCCAGACTCGCTTCTACGTCCTTCACCGCAGCTTCAGCGGCGGCAAGAGCCTTGTCGGCTTCCGATCTCTGCTTTGCAAATTCGGCAAAATCAAATTGAGGAGCGGCTGACGCGCGCGAAACGTTTGCGGCGCCAAAATCCAACTTAGCGACGGGGGCGTCGCCGTTTTTAGCTCCCGCCGCTGAATTAAAATGGAAGGCCAAAGGCGCGTCGCCAGTGGTGGCGGCGGAGGCGCTGAAATTGAAAGAAGCAGGAGCGTCGCCAGTCGTAGCGGCTGCAGCGCCGAAGTTAAAAGACGCGGGAGCGTCGCCGGTCGTAGCGGCTGCGCCAAAATTAAACGACGCAGGGGCGTCGCCGGTCGTAGCGGCTGCGCCAAAATTGAAAGCCGGAACAGCTCCTGTCGTACCGACGGCGGCAACGCCTGTTGTATTACGCGAGCCGCTCTCCTTCATCTTGCTTTCAAAGCTCTCGATCCAGGAGGAATACTCTTCGCCAGAAGCGTCCCCCGATTGAACTGTGTCAACATCGTCAAGGAGAATGCTGCTGTTTTGCGGTTTTTCACAGCCGACAAACGCGGCGCTTCCGACAATACAGAGGATCGCGCAACTCTTCATTGCGCGTCCAATTGTAAAACGTCTTTTCATCCTAATCCTACCTCAGTATTTCACGTTACACCCCTTAGAAGATCACCTTACTAAAGATGTGCCGCTCTATTCCACCCCAAGTTCTTCTAATCCAACAACAGAATTACAGACTGTAAGCAAGAGCATCTAAGGAAGCTGACAAATATAAGTAAACCGTTTAGGTCGAGAAAGTCCTACTCATCATTGACCTATCCCGATAGACTGGTTTAGTTGATTATAAAAGCCACTCCAAGAAATTCGAGGGGTTATGACTTAAAAACGACTCAAAACCTCTATTTTTATAAAAATGAGGTCGTCTAACCCCGTTATTATCGTTATAATACAAACGAGCGCATTTAGAATGTAGCTCAAGTCAGTGACGAGTCAAAATCCTCTTATTTAGCTAAGCAAAGAGAAAACAATACAATGAACAACAACATTTCTCCAGCGCCCCAATCCGCCTTGCCAGCACGCAACGTGGAAGCGCCGACTTACGTTTTTGAATCGGGAGCCAACGCTTGTTATCATGTCGCGCAGCAGATAGCTTCTATCATCCGCGACCGTAATTCCTTGGGCCAAAGAGCCACCCTTGGATTAGTGGCCGGTTCTAGTCCTGTTGGCGTCTATCAAGAGTTAGTAAAAATCTACGAACAAAAAGGGTTGGATCTATCCAACGTCTCCATATTCATTGTCAATGAGTATTACGGATTGAGCGCCGATCGTCTTCAAAGTATGCGTCGTTGGCTGATGGAAAACTTCGTATTAAAAACGAATATCGACCTCGAAAACGTCCACTTCTTCGACGCCACTTTGCCTATGGAACAGCTTGAAGCGAGCTGTCGACGGTATGAAAGCGAAATTAACGCAGTTGGCGGATTTGACTTTTTATTACTTGGAGTCTCACCCAACGGTTCCGTAGGATTTAACGAACCGTATACCTCTAAAACCAGTCGTACTCGATTGGTGCAACTTGATCCACAAACAAGATTAAACGCAGCGTCTTTGTTCTTCAGCGAATCCAATGTGCCAACGCACGGGTTAACAATCGGTTTCGGAACGATCATGGAAGCGCGCAAAATCGTTGTATTGGCCTTCGGCGATGAAAAATCGGACGTTATACAGCGCGCTTTAGAAGAGCCGATCTCCAACGCGACGCCCGTCGGTTGGTTGCGAGAGCACCATGATATCTCGTTTATTCTCGATAAAAGCGCGGCTTCTAAACTTCAAGACGTCGCAACCCCATGGCGTACTCGATCCGTGGAGTGGACGAACGATATGATCAAACGCGCCGTTCTATGGTTATGCGCTAAGGCAGGAAAAGCCCTGCTAAAACTTACAGACAGCGACTTCAGAGCGTATGGTCTACATTCGCTCCTTAGAGATTCAGGTCCGGCTCCAGAGGTTTCCGCCCGAGTCTTTTCCTGGATGACCGACACGATACTTCCACATCCGTGCGGTTCCTCAAGCAAAAAAATCCTTGTTTTTAGCCCTCATCCAGACGACGACGTCATCAGCATGGGCGGAACAATGATTCGCTTAGTAGAAGACGGGCACGAGGTTCATGTTTCATATATGACAAGCGGAAATATTGCCGTGAACGATCACGACGCTTACCGTATGGCCGACCTCCTCTCAGAAATTAACAATCAAATCCATGGGGATTCGTCAATCACTCAATTCCTTGACGAACAAATTGAAACGCCTCTGCGAAATAAACAACCGGGCGAAAGCGACGTTAGCAACGTCCTTCTTGTTAAGCGACTTATTCGCTGGAGTGAAGCGCGTTCCGCCGATAAGGTTTGCGGCATTCCAGAAGACCATATTCACTTTTTAAATCTACCCTTTTATGACACCGGAACAGTTGAAAAGCTCCCCCCGTCAGAAATCGACCACAAAATTGTCCGCAATCTTATTGAAGAAATAAATCCTGACAAGATTTTCATCGCTAACGACCTTTCCGATCCTCATGGAACTCATCGAGTATGCGCTCTCATCGCCTTGTCAGTACTTCACCAGATGAAGGAAGAAAATATTGAGATCCCTGAAGTGCTTCTATATCGTGGCGCTTGGGAAGAATGGCCTATTGATAAAATTGAAATCGCCGTTCCTCTTTTCCCACGCGACGCAGAGAAGAAAAGAGAAGCTATTTTCCGTCATGCGTCTCAGAAAGACGGAGCCCTGTTCCTAGGAGCGGACGCCCGCGAATTCTGGCAACGAGCGGAAGAACGTAATCAAGCCACGGCGGAGGCTTATAATCAGATTGGACTCCCCGAATATTACGCGCTTGAAGCGTTTGTTCGCTGGGACGGCTCTTGCGACTTTTAACCGTCGTTTCTCCATTTTCAAAAAGAGGGGAATAATCCACCGCAGACTATTCCCCTCTTTTTTATCTATAGGAAACTGAACGAACAATTTACTTCTTAGAACACGTC
>CAKVCP010000163.1 GCA_934725735.1 uncultured Thermoguttaceae bacterium | reverse complement strand
GAAAGTCTTCTCCTATGTGAAGATTTCTCAGGAAAAAGAAGTTCTGATTGCAGAACAGACGATTGAAATCCTTCGGAAGATGAAAGAACTTCCATTCTAAAATGGAAGAATGATGGGAATTCCCCTAGATTTTATAAGCTAGGGGGAAATTCGTTTCGACGCCGATTTGGCTTCATTTCTTGTCTGGAAGAGCTGGTACTCTGAGCGTAGCGAAGAGGAGGAAAAAATATTGGCACGCCCATATCGCATTTTATGAAATGAAATCTAACGATAAATGCGGCGATAGCGACGTTAAATGGTTGACCCGGGCGTGTCGCTTAAAGGCGTTTTTTCAAGCGCACCGTCCGTCTTAAACGAAGTGGTATAAGACTGGTTTGGGCATAGGATACGCACAAGAATCCTCCATATTGAAATTCGCGTCCTCTTTGGAGAGAATCAAGCGACTGGAACGCCCTTGTTTTGGCGCTCTGGGAATACGGGAGGAGTCTTTCATCCGAACACCGGTATCATCGGAACGATGGGAACCGGAAAGACGAAATTTACTCAATCTCTCAAGCATTTTGGCGGCGGGGACGACGACTTCTCGAAGTACATCCTGACTGGGAGTTCACAACGTTTCCGATTTAAAGAACTGCGACATACGCCTTGTCTTCAATACGGAAGCCAACAGCGAGGAGGAAGAGTAATTGTTTGGAGACATTACGAAACTCCAAAAGCGTGATAGTATCGTTGAGATTGAAAACAACCCTAAACCTATCTACGTTAAAGACAAAGCGTTTTGGGAGTTGTTTGCCGAATTTCAGACGGCGCCTTGCGACCGCGAGGAGTTGAGAAAATGGACGACGAATCCGCAAGCAGTTGAACGCGATTATTGAACAAATGGCGTTCGTCTATAAGCGCTCAGGTCTTAAATAATCGTATTTTGAAGTGGAGTAATGGCGTTCAAACTCAAGACGTCAAAGAAGACTGAGGAAATCCTGACTCAAATAGAGAGCAGCGTCGATATTCCCTATGCGACTCTTGTGAAGCTTTCGTAGGCTCTTTCTTGGGCAAGGGCCTTTGTCGGAGGAAGATTTCAAGACGAACAACTTGGGGAGCGAATTAAACCGTCAGACGATTACTTGGGACGCGATCCCTTGTACAAATGTTTGTTTGAGGTATGCGCCAATCGTCATGTGCGGATGAGGAATACTTTCCTGACGTCGTCAAAGCACACTTTGATTGCGGCTCAATTCTTCTTCAAAACGAGTTGAGGTATAGCTGGAACGATTTCCTTGAACATCTTTCGGAGTTGGAGAAGGGGCGCTGATATGGGGTGGTTTTATGAAAGTACTCCTGTTGGTCCAACGCCAGTCGCTCTTGCAGAGACGCTGAAAACGAAGCTCGACTCCGAGCAGTAAACCTTGATAATTCCTTGAGATAAAAAAGAAGCCTCCCTAAGTGCGCGATTTAGGGAGGTTTTTGTGGGATACGGGAAGAAGAGAGGACGATTACTGAGGCGATTTTTCCATGTAGATAACGTTTCCCTTCTCGTTATGCCAGACGCGGGTCATGAAGTTTTTGATGAGGAAAAGTCCTCTTCCGTGCGGTTGTTCAATATTTTCGTCGAGCGTCGGATCGTTGACGGCGTCTTGGGCAAACCCGCCGCCGTCGTCTTGTATCGAAATTAACGCGCGGTTCTGCGTGATTTCGGCGGTCGCCTGGATTTTCTTCGTCGGATCGCGCCGATTTCCGTGTTCAATCGCGTTCGCGACGGCTTCGTCGAGGGCAAGGCGCACGGCGAAGACGTCTTGGGGATTCCAACCCCTGTTCTCCAGGGCGGCGGTCACCTCGTCCAAATATGGGCCGATGGCGCGCGAATCGCTGGAAAAGGTCTTGGTACAACGCCAATATCCCATTTTATCGTATGCCGCCATGGCGCGCCCTCCATGATCGTTGGTTTTAGATGTGAGAATTGATCGCTTCTACTTCCGTCGGACGAATCTTAAAGAGCGTGTCGAGACGCGTTATCTTGAAGACTTCCATAATGTTCGGATTGATCGAGCAAAGGAAAAGCGCAACCTTCGCGAGCTTCGTCTTCGTGTTCAACGTGATGAGAACGCGAAGCGCCGAACTCGACATGAATTGAACGTTTTGGAAATTCACGATCAGTCTGTCGGTACTCGGCGGAAGGGATTCGAGGACGTTCGCAAGTTCGTCCCCCCACGCTTGGATCGCCAGCTCCTCGTTGAGCTTCGTGTCGAGACAATCTACAACGGCGGCCCTGCCTTCGTATCGGGTCATCGTGCGTGCTTTGGGATTGCTCATGTTATCTCTCCTGAAAAAAGACGTCGCGCTCGTCGCGCAATGACTGTTAAGGAATCAAGTTATTTCTAATCGCCCAGACCGCCGCCTGCGCGCGATCCCGGACGTCGAGCTTACGTAATATATTTTGCATATGATCCTTGACCGTGTCTTCGCTAACCTTCAGCGCCAACCCGATCTCTCTATTGCTCAGCCCTAAAACGACGTGCCGTAGCACCTGCGCCTCGCGCGCCGAAAGGGGATTCGTCGGATCCACGCGCCTCTTTCGCATCAGCGTCGAAACCTGCCGAAGCTCCCCCGAGAAATCCCGTTCCGTATCCTCCGGCGCGTCCAACTGCTCGACGAGCCCGTTAAGGATCTCCGCGAGCTCCGCGCGCGTCGCCGACTTCAAAACGTACGAGTCCGCCCCGACCGCCAACGCGCGCGCTAAATAATCGCGACGCCCCGTGCTCTCAAAAAAGAGAATCTTTCCCCGAAAGCGCTTCGCGCGCAGCTTTTGCGTCGCGTCAAACCCCGATCCGTCCGGAAAATCCGCCGCGAGAATCAACGCGTCGGGCCCCGCGCTCATCGTCTTATTGATCGTCTCCTCGCACGTCTGCGCGTAATCGACGATCTGGATATTCGTCCCGCTGAAAAAGGAGAAGAGCCCCGCGCGCGCAACCGGCTGCGAATCCGCGACCAGCAGACTAATTTGACGCATCTCGCCCCCCTCCATGAAAAAAGACGCCAGTTCTATGAACCAACGTCTTTATTTTAAAGTTGCGTCTCTATTGAGTCAAGGAAAAAACGGGGCCGCGCCTCAAAAAGACGCGTTTCGCTTCCGATTATTTCGCGTCGCTCGCCACGACGTTGTACAACTGACCGTTGAAGTTCAGCGCGATCGGTTCGTCGAAGACAAGATACTGAGAAAGCGCCTGTCCGTTTTTCGCAACGAGCGCGAAATACTCGTCGCTAAACTGCTTGATTTCAATAGGCTTCTGCTCCTTCTCTTGCTTTTCCGTAATCGACGAATCGACCCACACGCCGTTCTTAAAGAAGAAGGTTTTCCCCGCGACGGAGCGGATCTTCTCGCGATTTTGCGTCGCTCCGCTCCCTACGGATTCAGGCGCGAGATCCGCCATAACGCCGGGCGCTGGGGGAGCGGCCATTATTCTGGGCGCAGAGTTCATCATGAGATTTCGGCTCCCTTTAGCTCTCATTGGCGCTTGCGAACTCATCGCCATTCCCATACCGCTCGAACGTCCGCTCATTGACGAACCGCTCGTTCCCATGTTCGTGTCGGCGCTCATCGCCGCGTCCATCGTATCGTTCAGCGTCGCCACTTCCATTGCCTGAGAGCCCGCTAAGTTGCTCATGCTCTTGAGGGATTGCTTCGCTCGACGCTGGGAAACGCCCATCATGCCGTTGACGTTTGACGCTAAATCACGGAACGAATTCGCCGCCGTCTGCGCGTTCATGCTCGTTGCGTTCAAATTCACTTCGTCCAACGCCAAGAAGGAGGTGTACGGCGTTACCAATCCATGCTTCTTTGCGAGTTCCACCAGCTCGTTAATCAACTCTTCATTTTCCCCGTTAAGGTCCAATTCGTCGATAATCTCGCCGACACGCCGAGTCGCCCAAAGTTTTTCGACAAAGGAATTTGCGGCGTCCGCGCTCTTTTCGACGAACGAGCCTTCATCGCGCAGCTCTTTCTCCGCGTCTCCGACCTTTCCCTTCGCAACGAGCGCGAACGCGCCCGGCTCCGAATAACGTCCCGTCGCCACCAGCTGCTGCCCTGCGAAAAGATCGACTTTACCCGACGGATAGACCTGATTCGTGAAACGTCCCTCTTTGCCGTCGCGAGTGAAGAGGAGCTCCACATTAGCTAAAACGGGGTCTTCGATCTTTGAATAGAAGGCCGAGACGCGCTCTTCGATATTTTCTCCGTCCTTGACGTATTCTCCCTGGCCGCGACCGTCGCGGACAAAGCGGTCGAGGAGTCGCGCGTTCACGTCG
>CAKVCP010000162.1 GCA_934725735.1 uncultured Thermoguttaceae bacterium | reverse complement strand
AAAAATAAAAGAAAAAACATAAAAAAACTGTTGTTTCATAATGATCTTCTGCATACACAAGCCTTGTGAAGCTAGATAAAAGCGTAATTCGTAGCCACAAGGGAAGAAAAGAGCGTGTTCACGTCTCGTATACCGAGCAGACGTTGGAATGCGGCATGTTGCCGTCGGCGCCTTGCAGACTTGTTCGTTTGCGATACCATGAATATTCTAAGCTTTAGAGATTATTCACCCCCTTACCTTGGGAATGATCCCCTGTTGAAGAACTTCTGTTTCTTTGACTTTATCCGAAATTGGTGTTCCGTTAGCGCTTGCGTCCGCAATAACGTTTACTAGACGTCGACGTTGTCGTGAACCCGGTACGACGAGTTCAACAGTATTTCCATATCCTAGGATAAAAACCGAGGGAGACATTCCAGATACACAAAGGATTCGCTTGAATCTGTCGGCGTCTGTCGCTTGGGATTCAGAGAACCTCACTGGAGGAAAAGTGTCACGTTTATCGTTATTAGTCAATGGAATGCTTTTTAGCGTTCTAGTGTTGAATTCATCCCTCGTTGCATATGCACAGGGGGGAGCCGCCGCTCGGGCGCGTTCGACTGTTGTCGCTTCGACTGCGGAAGAAGCTGTTCCTATTACCCAAAAGAAGTATATTGGGAATGTTGAAGCGATCGATCAAGTCGATTCTGTCGCTCGTGTTTCCGGAACCCTTACTGTCGCCCCTGGTTTCGAAGACGGTTCCACAGTTAAAAAAGGACAGCTTTTATTCGAAATTGATCCGATTCCCTACCAGGCTAAGGTAGATTCCGCTAAAGCGCTCATCGCTCAAACAGAAGCTCGCATTGCATATGCGGAGAGCAATTACAAGCGTCTGAACAATCTTTATGAGAAAAACGCCGGTTCGCAAGACGATAAAGAAAGCGCCTTTGCAAATCTACAAGCTTTAAAAGCTGAACTTGCCTCGGCCCAGGCGAGTTTGGTTCTAGCGCAAGAGGATCTTAAGTATACGAAAATCTACTCCGAACTGACGGGGCGCGCGGGCCGTTGCGCCTATTCGACCGGAGCTTATGTGTCTCCTCAAAGCGATCCTCTCTTGACTATCGCTCAGATGGATCCGATCTACGTTCGTTTTACAATGAGTGAACGCGACTTCCTTTCACTTTTCGGCAACGCCGCCAAATTGAAAGAAAGCTCTAGCCTCAAGCTGACCCTTCCTAACGACGAGACCTATCCTCACTCCGGCGAAATATCCTTCATCGACAACTCGGTTAAATCGACGACGGACACCATCAAGATTTGGGCAAAATTTAGCAATCCGGATGAAACTCTCAATCCAGGAGGCGTCGTGACGGTCAATCTTACTAAGGTTGGCGCTAAAACTGTCGCGTCTGTTCTTCCCTCTGCCGTCATGTTTGACGGTAAATCGAACTACGTCTACACGCTCGTAGACTCCTTGAGCGACGAAGACCTTTATAAAGAAATTGCGGCAGACTCAAGATTTACCAAGGCTGTTGAAGCGGTTGAAAACGGCGAAAAATCCAAGGAAGAATTTTTGACTGAGTTTAAGCAGCGATACGTCTCAGTTGACCCCAAGACGGGAGCCAAGACCAACGACTTTGAAAATGGCAAGGTCAACGAATCTTACCTGATGGTTCTGCGTCGCGACGTCGAACTTGGTCCTTCTAACGGGGATAGGGAGACGATTCTCAGCGGAATTAAACCTGGCGATATGGTCGTCATGGACGGCGTCAATAAAACTCGCCCCTTCGACCTGATTAAGCCGGTTTACCGTAGCATCAACGGCGAGTCCGAAGTCAAGGACGCTCAAACAGCTAAGGAAGAATCTTCAAAAACTCAAAATCAGACAAGTAAAGCAGCCGCGTCCTCTTCTACTAAGAAATCTAACCTTGCATCTCTCCAGGTTAAGAAGGCAGGAGTGTGAGTATGATTTCAGACATTTTTATTCAACGTCCAAAATTAGCAATCGTCATCAGCATCGTAATGATGATTGCTGGAGCAATCTCAATCCCTAAACTCCCAGTAGCTGAATATCCAGAAGTATCTCCCCCTGAAGTTCGTGTAAGCACGTCTTATCCGGGCGCTAGCGCCGAAGTTATCTCGGAAACAATCGCCGCCCCTCTAGAAGCAGAATTCAACGGATTGGAACATCTCCTTTATTATGAATCTTCTAGTGATAACGGCGGTGGATATAGTTGCACGATTACGTTCGCGTTTGGAACCGACACCGATATTGCGCAAGTAAACGTTCAAAATGCCGTCAAACGTGCGGAAGCGCGTCTACCGACGGAAGTTAAGGTTCAAGGCGTTCAAGTTTCGAAGCGATCTAGCGATATTCTCTGCATGTTCTCGTTCTTCACCGACGAAGCTGTCAGCGGAATGTCCATCAGCGATTTAAACAACTATCTGCGCGTTAATGTCAAAGATGAATTAGGGCGTGTTGACGGCGTAAGTTCCGCCGATCTTATGGGCGGTTCTGTCTATAGTATGCGCGTCTGGCTTGATCCGATGAGGATGTCCGCTATGGGCATCTCTGCTTCAGATATTCAGACGGCAATTACGACTCAAAATATCCAAGCTGCGGCGGGCTCCGTTGGTACGGAAGGGTCGAACGACTATATGCAGTTTAAAATCAACGTTGTTGGACGTCTCAAGACCCCGGAAGAATTTGAGAACATCGTTGTTCGAACTGACTCTGAGGGCGATATCACCAAACTCGGCGACATTGCCCGTGTCGAGCTCGGAGCTGAAACGTATGCCGCTCATGCAACCTCTAATGGTAAAGAATGCGCGGGTCTAGGTATTAACCGTCTTACGGAAGCTAATGCACTCAACACGATTGACTTAATTAAAAAGGAGTTAGAGGATATTTCTCAACGTTTCCCCGAGGGGATTACCTATTCCATTGCGTACGATCCGACGGTTTTTATTCGTCTGACCCTTAGAGAGACAATTGAAACTCTCGTGATAGCCCTTCTCCTGGTAGTAGGCATCACTTATCTCTTCCTACAAAACTGGCGCGCCACTATTATTCCCGCCGTGGCAATCCCTGTTTCTCTACTAGGAACCTTCCCGTTCTTCCTCATCTTTGGATACAGTATCAACCTGTTGACGATGTTTGGTTTGATCTTAGTCATAGGTTCTCTAGTTGACGATGCTATCGTTGTTGTAGAAAATGTTATGACGAGCGTTGAAAAGGGTATGGATCCCAAGGAAGCGACAAGTCATGGTATGCGCCAAATTACCGGCGCTATTATCGCAACGACGCTTGTAACGGTAGCTATTTACGTTCCTGTGTGCTTCTACGGGGGTATGGTTGGTGAAATCTATAAGCAATTCGGCGTCACAATGTGTATCGCTCTTTGCTTGTCTACGGTCAACGCTTTGTCGTTAAGCCCTGCTCTTTGCGCTATGTTTATTAAACCGGCTAAACCTAGTAAAATCGATTGGTTTGGCTGGTTCAACAAACCTTTTGACATAACTCGTCGTATTTACCTTGGCAGCGCCCGAATCCTTGTAGCTAGCGCGCTTCTTACACTTCTCCTCTTCGGCGCCGTTCTTTACGGCAATTATACGTTGTATAAGATGATCCCGTCTTCGTTTATCCCTGACGAAGATAAGGGAACGTTGATGGTCACCTTCGAACTTCCCCCTGGGGCAACCTTGAATCGTACCGACAAGGCGATGAATGACTTCTATAAAGGTCTGGACGGCGTGCCCGGCATTGACAACGTCATGCAGATTGGCGGTTTTAGTTTTGGTTCAGGTCAAGCGGAAAACGTCGGTATGGCGTTTGTTAAACTTGACGATTGGTCGCAGCGTGAAACTCCGGAACTTCAAATTGGCGCTTTACAAATGGCCCTCCAAGCCGTCGGGTCTAGTATCCCAGAAGCAAAAGTTCAAGTCCTCCTACCGCCCGCAATGATGGGGTTGGGTATGGGCACTCAGTTTGTTCTTAGTTCAAACAGCGTCACCGCGCAAGAACTAGCGGAACAGGTCACAAACTTTATCGACGAGTTGATGAAGTATCATGGGACCCTCTTCGCCCATTCGGCTTATAACGCAAGCACCCCTCAGCTCCAACTTGAAATTGACCGAGAAAAAGCGGAACTCATGGGCGTACCCGTTGGGACAATCTTCTCGACGTTGCAAAATAAACTGGCGTCTTACTACGTTAACGACTTTAACCTTTTGGGATATGTCTTTAAGGTTCAAGTCCAAGCGGAGAGCTCGGAACGAAATGCGATTTCGGATATCTCCAACCTGAATATTCTCAACCGATATGGAGAAATGG
>CAKVCP010000161.1 GCA_934725735.1 uncultured Thermoguttaceae bacterium | reverse complement strand
CGCTTCAGTGGTTCCGCAACGCGCTGTGTCAGGAGCTTTACGCGCAAGCGAAAGCGTCGGGACGCGACGTTTACGAAATCCTTTCGGAGGAAGCGTCGAAGTCTCCGACGGGCTCCGACGGTCTCTTCTTCCTTCCGTACCTTAGCGGGGAACGGACGCCGCACGCGGATCCGACGGCGCGCGGATGCTTCATCGGTCTGACGCTGGCGCACGATCGCGGACGTATTGCGCGTTCGATCATGGAGGGGGTCGCGTACTCCCTTCGCGAGGCGGTGGAAATCTTCCGCAGTCTCGGGACGACGGTCTCGGAAGTCCGGGCGTCGGGCGGAGGCGCGAAGAGCGCCTTTTGGCGTCAACTTCAGGCAGACGTATTCAACGCGCGCGTTGCGAGGCTGAGCTCGGAAGAGGGGCCGGCGTACGGAGTCGCGCTCCTCGCGGCGGTCGGCGGCGGGGACTATTCGAGCGTCGTCGAAGCGTGCGACGCGACCCTTTCGGAAGCGTCGAGCGTCTCTCCCAACGCGGAGGCCAACCGTTATTATAACGCGGCGTTCCCCGTCTATCAGGGGCTCTACCGCGCGTTGAAGGAGAATTTCCGCGAAATCGCGTCCCTCTCCTGATCTTTGAAAGCGCGAACGGATAAAACAGACGGCGGTTCGTCCCAATGGAGAACCGCCGTATTTACGTCGAAATTTTAGGACGGACGCTCGCGTCCACAATGACTTCAAGAGGTTCCCAGGGGAGGATGATCGGGCAACTCTGAAGAATAACTCAGCGCGCGTTGACCGCGTAGGCCGACTGAGGCGCGGCGATCAAATTGAAGGCGAGCGCGGTCGTTTCGCCGGCGGTCAAGACGGTCGTCTGCACGTCTTCGAAGCGTTCTCCGTCGCGAAGAGCGACGACGCGGATTTCAAAGGAATAGGCTTCGCCGACGACGAGGTCGCGAGCCGCGAAGGAGCGGACTTCGCCGCGCTGCTTCGTGCGGTATCCGTTGACGTAAACGATCGCGTCTTCAGGAACGAGCATACGAATGACGCCCGCGCCAAGGTTCGGATTCGGAGCCGGGGTCGGGATCGCTTCGGCGTCGTCGCCGTCCCAAGAGGGAAGATCGTCGGCGGGGGCGGGCTGATCGAGGAGCGAATCGGCGGCGGGAGTCGCTATCTGCGGAGCGGGCGCGGCGGCCTTAGGCGCGGCGGGTTCGGTCGACAAGGTCGCGGGAAGGGCGGGCGCGTTGTCTGCGGCGGAAGCGGGAGCGGAGTTCGTCGCGGAATCGATACCGTTGGCGGTAGGCTTCTTAGGCAGACCGGTTTCGGAGTCGAGCTCGTTGACTTCGCCGGGGTAGACGTCGTAACCGCAGCAGGCCTTGGGGGCCCAGACGGAGCGAGGCGAGACGAAACCGCAAGGCTCGCACGCGGCGGGAATACCGCATGGCGCGCAGGGATCGCACGCCGCAGGAACGCCGCAGGGATCGCAAGTCCAGCAGGGATCGCAGAAGTATGCGGGACGGCAATAATCGTAACCGCCGTTGAAGAGGAAGTTTCTCACGCCGTTGACGACGCGCGACACAGGACGGGCGACGCCGCGGGCAACGTCGACGACGACGTCGCGAGCCAAGCCGAGGGTGTTGCGCACCGGGGTCCATTCGCCGTAGGAGACGTAAGGATCGTAAACGACGTAGGAGTCGTAGTAGACGGGCTGAGCGTCGAAAACAGGGGCGGCGTAGACGGGAGCGACGACCGCTTCGTCTTTACCGGCGCAGCTCGCGCACTCGGAGTACGAGGTCTCAAGGGCGCTTCCGGCGTAATAAGAAACCTTTTGAAGATCGCCAAGGGTAATCGCCTGACGATTAAAGAACGACGCGTCATTGGCGTTCGCGACAGAGGCGGAAATCGCAACGACGGCGGCGGCGGCGAGCGCAAAACAACCGTGTAATTTCATTTTATTTCTCCTCTTAGGCGGCGTTTTACGAGATTCGCGGCCATAAGTTAGGGTATGATCTCTGTTCGCCGCGCCATGAAAAGCGGCGAAGGTGTAAATTCACTAAAACGGGATTGCAAATATCCCAAATTTTCTCAACGACTCATATTCTCTAAATTTTTCATTTCTTGTAAAGCGCTTTCATAAGGTGAAAGAAAATAAATTCAAGAGACTTCGCGCGTTGTGAGAGTTGTAACGATTAGAAAGATCTTTGAAAAATTTCTAAAGTTATTGAAATAAACGCGCCGCGCTTGATTATCGGCGCTTAGGCCGCTATAATCACGGATGCGTCGCGTTTTTCCGCGCGGCGCGTGGGATCGCGTAGGAGGCTATAACGATGACGATACGGCGCGAAATGGTAGACGACGTCCTGTGGACGGTCGTTGGTTATGCAAATGCGGACGGTGGAACGTACGATCTCCCTCTTCGCGATCTTTACGACGCACTGATTCCCGACGACGGCGCCGTCCTCGCGGAGGTTCGCGCGTTTTTGAACGAAGGAATTCGCCCCTGCCCGCCCAAAATTAAGCTGACGATAGCGAACGCCCGCATCGCGCTCCGGATCGCGCCCACAGCGGCGCGTCCCTTTTGGATCGCGTCGCGCGGACTCGCGCCATGGGGCGTTCCCGTCTGGCGACAAGGTTCTATTCTCCCCGCGCCGCCCGACGTTTTCGAAGCGATGATCCGCTCGACGGGAACGGGAAGCTTCGAGTCGGAACGCTCTACCGAGCAGAATCTCAGTTATATCGACGCGAAACGCGCGTTTTCTGCTGCGAGTCTCGTCCTTTCGGAGTCAAGCTTTCACGACCTTGGCTTTATCGACGCGTTCGGCGCGCACACCAATCTCGGTCGTCTCTTCTCCGACCAGGCGCCCTCTCTCGTCAAACTCGCGTTCTACGATGGGGATCGCGAAGAGCGCCTTCGGGACAGTTTGAACCTCACGGGCTCAATCTTGCGTCAGTTTCAGGACGCGTACGAATTTCTAGACAAGTATCGCGACGGAGCGCCGCGCGGAGAATTAGAGCTTTCGGAGACGCCGCGCGAGTATCCAGAATCGGCGCTTCGCGAGACGCTCGTCAACGCGTTTTTGCATCAGGATTATCGTCGCGCGACGCCGATCGTAGCGCGTAAATATCAGGGTCGGTTGGAGATCGTCTCCCCCGGCGGTCTTCCCTCCTCGCTGACGACGGCGGATCTCGCGCTCGGGGTCGCTTCGCCGCGAAATCCTCGCGTGGCGCACGTCTTCCACCTTCTCGACTACGCGGAAGGGATCGGAGGCGGAATGCGGAAGATCCGTCAGGCGTACGAAGGGTTGGAGGCGCGTCCGCGCTTTGAATCGACGGCGAATTACACGCGCGTCGTTCTCCCCGTCGCAACAGTCGCGCCAGCGGCTCCGAAGGCGTCCGCGCTTCCCCCTCGTCGACCGGAGTCGGCGCCGCGAGAGCGTCTTCACGTTCAGCGCGAGCCGCTGGAGTACGCGCCGTCGAAACCGAAGCGTCGACCGTCGCGCGGTTCGGATCTTCGAGTCGCGCGCGGCTTTTCGACGGGCTCGCAAGCGCTCAGCGTGTCGGCGCCCCTCTACGTCGCGCCGGGCGCGTCGGTCGATCCGTATTACGCGCAGGAACGCGTCGTGCTCGAGTTGGCGCGTCGGAACCAGCGTCTGCGCGGAGTCGACGTCGTCGAGGCGCTCAAAGAGTCGCCGAGCGTCGTCGCGGCGCTCCTTCGAAGGATGGTCGCGGCGAACAAGATCGTCCTGTGCGGCGCGGGAGACGACTATTGGTATCAACTCCCGTCGGCGCGGTGATAAGAACGCGTCGGAACGCGCCGCGCAGGCTCGCGAGCGGTTTGGTCAAAAAAATAAAGACTCTTCTCAGTTGGGGAAGAGTCTTTATTCATAGACAATCGGCGAACGCAGAGGATAGCCCGTTCACTTGTTGCGAATGATCGTGCCGACGTGTTCTCCGGAAACGGCGCGTTCGAGGTTTCCTTCTTCGCGGAAATTGAAGATCATGATCGGCATATTCTTTTCGGCGCACTTGGCGAACGCTTCGGCGTCCATGACGCGTAAGTTCTGGGAGAGGGCTTCTTCGAAAGTCAACTCGGGATAGAAGACGGCGTTCGGATCCTTCTCCGGGTCGGCGCTGTATACTCCGCGGACTTTCGTCGCCTTGAGGATGACGTCGCACTCGAGTTCGAGAGCGCGCTGCGCGGCGGCGGTGTCGGTGGTGACGAATGGGCTTCCGGTTCCCCCCGCTAAAATAACGACGCGCCCCTTTTCGAGATGACGAGAGGCGCGGCGGCGAATATAGGGTTCGGCAACGGCGTCGGCTTCAATAGCGGTCATAAGTCGCGTCGGCTGATGGAGCGCTTCGATAGCGTCTTGAAGCGCAAGGCCGTTCATGAGGGTGGCGAGCATCCCCATAT
>CAKVCP010000160.1 GCA_934725735.1 uncultured Thermoguttaceae bacterium | reverse complement strand
CGTAAAAGCAAATATTACGCAGATTGTACAAAACCTTGACGTCGATTCCATACTCCTTCTCCATAAAGTTTAAAAACGCCTTGCAAAGCATTATTCCGACCTTGTAGATTTATGATAATATGTCTCAGGTCTTGATAAAAAAGTTGAAAAGCGTAGAATAAGTGGAATAATCGAAGGTAATAATGTTTCGTTTTAGCAAAGTTTAGAGAGCGCTCCCATGGCCAAGGACAAGACGGCTCCCGTTCAAGGAAAACTGAGAAATATCGGCGTGATTGCTCATATTGACGCCGGTAAGACGACCGTTACTGAAAAGATGCTGTATTATTCGCAGTCGGTTCACAAAGTCGGCATGGTTGACTCCGGCACGACGGTGACGGACTACGATCCGGAAGAGCGCGAGCGCGGCATTACGATCAACGCCGCGTGCGTGACTTTCGAATGGAACGGGCATGTCGTCAACCTGATCGACACCCCTGGCCACGTTGATTTCACTGCGGAAGTGGAACGCTCGTTGCGTATTCTAGACGGCGGGGTCGTCGTTTTCAGCGCCCGCGAAGGCGTCGAGGCGCAAAGCGAGACGGTTTGGCGTCAAGCGGACAGATACCACGTCCCTCGCATCGCCTTCATCAATAAGATGGATCGCGAAGGCGCCGATTTCTATGCCGTCGTCGACGATATCGAGAAGAGATTGGACGCGAAGCCGATAATCGTCGCGATTCCCGTGGGAGCCGGTCCGTCCCATATTCCCGGCGCGTTCCGCGGAATCGTCGATCTTATCGCGATGAAACAAATCTCGTACGATCTTAAATCTCAAGGCAAGGACTTCGAAGTTGCCGAAATCGAAGAGGGGATGCGCGATCAAGCCGAGCTCTATCGCGAAAAGCTCCTCGACGATCTCTCTATGTTCAGCGACGAACTGACCGAACTTATCCTCTCCGGAGAAGAAATTCCTGTCGAACTTATCCAGAAAGTTCTGCGAAGCGCCACCCTTTCCGATATGTGCGTCCCCGTCTTCTGCGGTTCCGCGCTCGACGGAATCGGCGTCCAGCCTGTTATGGACGGCGTCTGTCTTTATTTGCCCGCTCCTGACGATCTGCCTCCTATCGAAGGCGTCAATCCCGACGATCCGGAGAAGAAGGAAACCCGAAAGCTTTCCGTCGACGAGCCGTTCAGCGCCCTCGTCTTTAAGATTGTCGCTCATCCGCACGGCGATATGTTCTTTATTCGCGTTTACTCTGGAAAGCTCTCCGCCAACAGCCGCGTCTTCAATCCGCGAGAAAAGCAAAAGGAAAATGTTCCTCAATTGTGGCGAATCCAAGCGGATCACAACACCCTTGTCGATTCTGTTTCCGCCGGCGATATTTGCGGCGTTATCGGTCTGCGAAATAGCGTCACGGGCGACACCTTGTGCGACGTTAAACACCCGATTCTCCTTGAGTCCATCACCTTCCCCCAAACGGTTATGTCGATGGCGATTGAACCGGAGTCTTCGGACGAGTACAAGAAGCTGACTCAAGCCCTCGAATCGATGCGCCGACAAGACCCGACATTCCAAGTGAATACGAACAAAGAAACAGGTCAAACCCTTGTTTCGGGAATGGGCGAGCTCCATCTTGAAGTCGTAAAACATCGCTTGTTAAGAGACTATAGGCTTAACGTAAAGGTTCGCGAACCGCGCGTAAGTTATCGCGAAACCTTGCTGAATCCAGTCGACGTGGTTGGCGGCGGCGAGAGAACTCTTGGAGGCGCGCGTCATTTCGCTGAAATTAAATTACACGCCGAGCCTTTGCCCGATTCGCAAGACGTCGTCGTCGACGTCCAGTCCGACGACGAAGCCTTCAGGCCCGAATGGAAAGAAATTGTCCGCGACGCGCTTCATGAGGAATCCCTCGGCGGCGGAGTTGTTGGATTCCCGGTCGTAGGCGTCAAGCTTGTTGCGACAGGGGGCGTCTTTGACGAAGCGACCGACGAACCGGCTCTGCGATATGCTGTCGGCGTCGCGTACCGCAACGCGTTTGACGTTGGCAAATCGGTTCTTCTGGAACCGATTATGCACCTGGAAATTCAATCTCCCGACGAATATGTCGGCGACGTTGTGGGCGATATTAATCAGCGACGCGGGATTGTCCTTCAGACTCACGTGCGCGGGGCGACGTCCGTCATTGAGGCGGAAACGCCTTTATCCAACCTCTTTGGATATTCCTCCGCGCTCCTTGGGCTGTCGAAGGGACGCGCGTCCTGCTCAATGACCCTTGCTAAATACGGACCTGCGCCTGCTGAAGTCGTTAAGGAATTCTGCCTGGATTAAAACGCTTTGCGAAGAGCCGACCCTCGAAAAGATTGAGTCGGCTCTTTCTTTTTTCCCGCGCGTCGCTTGATTTAGCCCTTCAAAACGTTAAACTTACGAAAACGCGTTCGACTCCTTACTTGAGACGGGGTTTTATAAGTCCTTTACTTTTTACTATCTGAAAGAGTCCCTATGGAAACTTCTTTTGAACGTTCGGGTTCTCCCGTTGAAAAAGCGGATGATTTCATCAAAAATGAAACGCAATTTCATCTCGGCATGCTTACGACGGAACAATCTCATCCTAAAACCCGCAACCTGTCGCAAACGCTCCAAAGCGACGTTCAAGAAGGCATGCGGATGCTCTATCGCGTCGACGACGATATTCCTCCGGTCTTAGAAAAAACCGTCGCGTCCTCCGAATATCGTCAGTTGGAATCGACGATATACCAAACGCTTTCAAAGGGCGGTCGCGTCTCCTTCAGCGGTTGCGGCGCCACGGGGCGTCTCTCTATTTTGCTCGACGCCGCGAACAAAAAGTTTTGTCGCTCGTCCGCTGAAAAACTACCTTCGAAGAAATCATTCTTCGAAAAGCTTGCCGCTCAGACGAACGCGATCATGACGGGGGGCGACTTCGCTCTAATTCGTTCCGTCGAAAGTTTTGAAGACTATATTTCTTTCGGGTACAACCAATATAAAGAAGCGGGGATTTCTCCGGAAGACGCGCTCGTGGCCATTAGCGAAGGGGGCGAAACGTCGTCGGTTATCGGCACGATTCACGCGGCCCTAGACGCGGGTATTCCCACCTTCTTCCTCTTTAACAACCCGTCCAAGCTTATGGCGGAACGCGTTGAACGTTCTAGAAAAGTGATCGAAGATCCGCGCGTCACCGTCGTCAACCTAACGACCGGTCCGATGGCGATCGCGGGCTCGACTCGAATGCAAGCGACGACGATCGAGCTTCTCGTCGCCGGATTCGCGTTTGAAACGGCCCTCTTGCAGTACCTCAAAGAAAATCTGACGTCCGTCGAATTAGAAGCTCTCGGAGTCTTCGATCAAACGTTGCAAGAGAAGGTCGAAAGTTTCAAGACAATGCTCGAAGAGATTCGATCCCCGGAGAACGTCGCAACCGCCGCGGCCTACGTTGATTTCGAGTGCGATCTCTATAAAAAAGGCGGACGCGTCACATATTTCACCCGAGACTACACCCTCGACGTCTTCACCGACACAACCGAGCGGTCGCCAACATTCAAACTTCCTCCTTTCCGTTCCCTCGACGAAACGGAACTTCCGCCTCCAATGGCGTTCGTAAAAGATCCTCTTCGAAACGCCAAGGAAGCTTGGATTTGGTTGCTCGGCGGAGTCGAACCTCGATGTCTTGAATGGACGCCTGATAATTATCGCGCGATGGGGGGGTCCTCCGCTCAAATCAACGATCCTCCCAAAATTGACCGTCAGACCGTTTATCGCTTCCCGATCGGGAACGAAGAGGATCCGTCGCGTTACGACGTTCATCCCAACGCTGCGGTTGCCGTTCTGGCCGACGCGGAAACGGGGCTTTGGGGCGCTGAAGGCGTCGACTGGTTTGACGCGTATGAAAAATGCGCTAGCCCATTTGAGCAAAAGATCGCCTACCTCGTCAACAACACCCTCGTAAGCTCTTCTAAACCGGCTGCTCCGAATTACGGACGTATCTTTGCCTTCAACCTCGCGATCCCCGCCACCCCGTTGGATATTTTCTCACACATCGCCTTAAAGCTTACGCTAAACAATATCTCGACGGCAACGATGGGGAAATACGGACGTCTCAACGGCAACTGGATGGCTCACGTCGACGCGACGAATAAGAAGTTGGTCGACAGAAGCGTTCGCCTTGTATCCGAAATCGCGAACGTCGATTACCGTACGGCCTGCGTCACGCTATTTGAAGCGTTGGAAGAGATGGAAACGTGGTCGATGGAGAAGAAAAAGACGATTTCTCCCGCCGCTTATGCGGTTGAAATCCTCGCCAAACGTTCGAAGGAAAATTAGCGTATTTCAAGAAGTTTACGGCAGTTGCTCCCATTGTCTAAAGAGGAACCCTCGCTATAATACGAATATGTGGGAAGAAGCTTTTTCTTCCCACGTATGTAATG
>CAKVCP010000159.1 GCA_934725735.1 uncultured Thermoguttaceae bacterium | reverse complement strand
TCTTGGAGCTCTCCTTCGGCGGCGGAGCGAGCCGTTTCGAAGAAAACGACGTAGGTCGGCGCGTTGTCGAGAACGGAGGAAAGGGTTCCGGACATCCAGAAGAACTGTTGGGGTTCGTCCAGTTTGATTTTAGAACCGTACTGATTAACAGCGGCTGTTATCTGAGCGCCCTTCGCGTTGAGGACTTGAAGGGGGGGCTGCATACAAATGAAGATCCCGAAAAATAAAGCGGCAACTTCAATAATGGCGCTGAAATTAAACTTATTTTCGAGTCTAATTGAATTCGAACCGAATATTAAGGATATCGCTACCATCAACAACTGGACGAATTCGCGCAGAAACATCGGAGGATACCAACCGGTTTTTATTCCGAATAGGGAGAGGAATTCCTGCGCGGGATCAAGCAACATGACGCCCAAGACGACGCCGATTAAACAGAAGAGATTGGGGCAAAGTCCCTGAATCTTTAACGGGGTGCGCTCGACTTTATCTAACGCTTTGTTTACGCCGTGTTCTCGCGGGTAGAAGACGAAGGCATCTATCACGAAATACAGAACCAGGAGAATGGCGCATACAAAGAGCCACTCTTTCCAAAGATGGAACGTCCATAGGAAGGAGACTCCGCGCAAATATCCCAGGAATAGCGGAGGATCGCCAATCGGGAGCAGACATCCGCCCACGTTGCAGACGAGGAAAATAAAGAAAACGATCGTGTGCACCTTGTATTTGCGCTGATGGTTCGTGTCGAGAAGCAAGCGGATCAAGAGCATAGCGGCGCCCGTCGTTCCAACAAAGCTCGCGATCATTGCGCCTAGGGCGAGTATAATGGTGTTGACCGTCGGAGAAGCTTTTAGATCTCCGGAGATGCGAACGCCGCCGGTAATCGTGAAGAGCGCAAAGAGTAATACGATAAAGGAGACGTATTCTCCTAAAATCGCATTGATAAAGATCGTTCCCGCTTTAGCGATTGGCCCGGCGTCTGGCATAATTTCCTTATGAGCGGGCCAGTGCAAAGCGATGGGGAAATCGCACATGAAGGCATAATAACCGAGCGTTATCAATCCGAGTACGAGGGCTACGAGGAATCGATGAAGGTTGCTTTCCCACCAATGCTCCGTAGCCGGTATCAGAGGTAAAACGGCGATACAGAGGAGAAGCGTTGCAAAAGGAATCGCCGTCCAAAGTGGCGGATAATGAAGTTCGCCGTGCGAGGCTTCACGCTCCGCTTCCGAACCTTGAGCCGTTTCTTCGACCTGTATTTCTTGTTGAGCTTCATCATGATGGACAAATTGAGCGTTCGTCCATTTTTGAGGTAAACCCAAACTGAGCAACGCGAGGTAGTGAAGGTAAAAGGCGCAAAGACCATAGAGAGTCCATTTATACGGCGTTTTCTTTATCAGAGAAGGTGTTTCAGACATCATTTACCTTTTGATCTAATCGGTTGTCGTTGCAGAGCAGGACAACCGAGGGTTTCTACATAAGAGAGGTCTCTTACACCGAAAAAGCATAAGAGACCGTCATTGGTTTTATATAAAAACGCAATTGGATTTTCTAGACGTTACCGCAACGTTTCGAGGTCGAGACTCTTTAAGACTAACAAGCACGAAACAGGCTCCTTACATTGAACGTCGAATACGTTCGAGATTCCACTGAAGTTTCTCCTGTTGAGTCATCTTGGAAAAATCAGGAGAACGATTGAACGGTTTGGAATCCTTGGCTTCAACAGCGTCTTGATTGAAATAGCTTCGACGCGGCCTGGAGGAAGCGGATATCTTGTTTTCCGCTTTGTCGGTTCCTGTCATAGAGACCGACTTGCTCTTTTCATCATAGCTGAGTGAAACCGCCGTGATTTTGAGATCGTCTTCTAACGACCGCCTGGGCGTTATCTTGAGTTTCTGAAGATCTCCGTGATACGCTTTAACGGCTTCAACAGGCCAAATTTTTCCGTCGGCAATAGCGCGCAAATAGGAGATGAAGGTCAGTTGATGTTCCGCATTATTAATTTTGCGTCCATAGAGGGCGACGCGCGCTCCGTACTTCCTAGCGTCATACAGCATCTGGAACGCGTCTAGCGTCGTTCCGGCGCTTCCGCCAAGGATACCGACGACAAGCGAAGAATCGTATCTTACAAGCTCTTCCATCGCCTTGGGACCGAAATAAGGGATCTTAAGGAAGACCGGACGACCCGCGCTAGTAACGCCAGCCAACGCGCGAACGATATGATCGCTCACGAACTTGGGAACGTCGGCAATCGGATTGACGGGGGCGTTGGGCGCAAAGACTTCGAGGAAATGTCGGAACCCCTTTTTCTCCGCTTCAATACGGAAAGCTTTGTAGGTTTCTAGAGCTTCGTAGTCACGCTCAAGATCGTTGTTAAACGTAATGGAATATAAACCAAGATCCGCGCCCTTTTTAGCGGCAAGTTCTTCCTTCGAACAACGCCATTTACCGCATAAGGCATGATCCAGGGTCGCCGTACGGAACGGTCGCGAAGGAACGGAACCATAGACGGCGCCCGCTCCGGCAAGCCAAATATCCGAAGCGTCGTTGGCGCGTATGGCGGGCGTGATCGCAGAATTTTCAAAGAGCCCTTCTTTTAACGTAAGTTGCTCGCTTGTGCTTGCGCTCATCAAGACGATATCGACGAGCCCCTGCTTAATCACCTCACGAATCTGAGCGCGGTACTCGTCTAACGTCTTGTACTTGTATTCGGAATGGTAGTTTTCAGGACTTAAACCAGGCGCGGAAAGTCCGTACGCCATATCGCCGTCTTTTGCGTCCGCAAGTATGAAGTCTTCACAGGAACGATCTTGAAGAATCCGAGCAAGCTTAATATCAAGAGATTTTTCCATATAAACGCCCAAAAGAATAAATCTAGGAGTTAAGCAAAAATGGGCGCAAAGAACCAAAAGAATTCATTCGAACACGCCCAAATCCCATTCTCATTCTATTTAGAAAGATCTCGTCGTCAATAAAATAGGGAACGAGAGTTTTCTTTTAAAGTTAAAAAAATAACGATTTTGCCAAATACAAGGATTCGCTTTTAAACTTTGTTACTTTGCTGTTTCCAGTCGAATCGTTTTTGTTTCATGCTTATAAACGAACTCGATCTCGTATACTGCGTTTCCACGTAGTTCGTTTTTTAGTTCAATATAATCGTCCAATGAGGCGACCGTCTGTCCGTTGATTTTAAGAATTACCGCGCCGTTTTTAATACCCGCGCGACGCCCGATTCCGCCGGGAGTCGCGTTTAGCACAATCACTCCCTGCGCGTCTTGAGCGCCAACGCGTTCTAGACCTTCTGGAGTTGGCGGAATGAGCATGAGCCCCCATTCTTTGTCAACATAATGAGCTCCCCTGTCGACTATTTTTTCAGCGACGGGGGTTTCTACGAAATTGTCCGGTCGAATTTCAAATTGGATCGGTATTTCGAGGATCACGCCCGTTGCGTTTCGTAAAACTTTAAGGACGTATACCCGATCAAGTTCCGCGCGTTCCACGAGCGCTTTAAATAATTGCGGCGAATCAATTCGCTTTCCGTCCATTTCTAGGAGGACGTCGTTGTTACGTAAATTCGCCTTGGCTGCCGGAGTATTTTTGAACGGCTGCCCAATTTTGATTCCTGTTCGGAACGGGATACCCAGACGCTTGGATTCTTCAAGAGAAACGGCTGAGATTGGCGCTCCTAGAAAAGCGCGTTCAACTTTTCCCTTTTCATGAAGTTGGCGATATATCCACTTCGTCTGATTCGAGGGAATAGCAAACCCAATTCCTTGATAGCCGCCGGTAAGGGACGCGATCGCCGTGTTGACCCCGATGACTTCCCCTTTGAGATTGACTAACGGTCCGCCGCTATTTCCAGGATTTACCGCAGCGTCTGTTTGAATGAAGAGCTTGGAGTCGTTTTCAATCATTCGCTCTTTAGCGCTGATAACGCCCGCGCTTACCGACGGCCCCAACAAAAAAGGATTTCCAACGGCGAGCGCCCAATCTCCGATATTGACTAAGTCGCTGTCGGCAAAGGTCAACGAGGGAAGAGGTTCTGGCGCATCAATTGTAATGACCGCTAAATCACCCTTTTCGTCGTGATATATTTTTTTAACGTCAAATTGCCGCCCGTCGTTCAACTCTACTGTAATACGTTTGCCAATGTCGCTTTGGGCCAAAACATGGTTATTCGTGACGATAACGCCTGACGGGTCGACGATAAACCCCGATCCGCCCCCTTCAATGGCGTCTTGAGGGGGGAAGTTGGCGGCAAGGTCTCCAAGAGAGAGCGGGGACTTGGAGGAATCCATCGACTCTTTATTGGAATGCACAATAACCTTGACCGTCGCTGGGAGCGTTTTTTGGGCGACCTGACGAAACGCCAAAGAAATTGACAACGCTTCTTCTAACATACTTTCGTCAACGTCCGCAGCGTTGACGAGCGGATTATTGGTCGAAGGGACAGGCGTCTCTTG
>CAKVCP010000158.1 GCA_934725735.1 uncultured Thermoguttaceae bacterium | reverse complement strand
TTCCAGTCGCAGAGCTGCGCGCCGGAAAGGGTCGTCTTCGAGCCGTCGAAGCGTTCGACTTCGTACTCGGCGTTCTTGTCGATCTGCGGAAGGGTAAAAGTCATCTCCGCGTCGGGAGCGGCGGCGCGACGGAACGCGATCGCGAACCCTTCGCCAAGATCCTCGCGATACGCGGACCAAGCGCACCAGCAGTCGTCGACGGCGCACGTTTCTTCCGTGAGCTGATAGAAGTCGCCCATGTAATACGGTTTAAGACGCGCGGCCCAGCCGAGCATCTTTTGGAACCACGCGGTCTCTTCCGCCGTGAAATCGCGACGCACGATCCCACCGTCGAGATCCGTCGGCGTAAAGACCGTTCCCGACGACGCGACGCTCATGAAACCGTAATCGTCAAAATTCGGGACGCAGTTCGTTTCGCCCCCCTGGAAGGGAAGATACGGCGTGGTGTTGAGCGTCATGTCTTGCCCGAGATTGAAGCACGTGTCGCCGGGTTTCTGCCCGATGTAGTAGTCGCTGCGGCAATACGAATGAGCGCGATTCGTCATCTCGATATCGATACGACGCCCGCCGGACGCGCAGTTCTCCTGCTCTATCCACGGGAACGCCTCGCGCATTTCGTCCAGGAAACGATAAAGTCCCTCGATATGCTTCGCTTCCGCGACCCCGACGCGATTCGCGCCGTCCTTCTCGTCGATCATCGCCCAGTTCCCCGCTGGATCCATATTGAAGTCTTGGCGATAGATATCCACATGATGTTCGGCGATCATCGTGAAAACGACGCTCTTGATCCACCCGTACGCGTCGGGATTACCGTAATAAGTGAAGCCGCCGAAACTCTTGAAGGGCTCGATCTGCGCGATCGGCGTTTCTTGGCAGATTCGTTCGGGCTCAAACCACAAGAGGAACTTCTTATTCGCGTTATGGACGGCGTCGGTAATCGGCAGCAGATCGCCGGTCGGGTGCGTCGTCGTGTTGACGCGCCAATCGCCGACGTAGCGCCACCAATGTTCTCCGCAGTTCGGATACGGATCCGCTTCGTGCGGTTTTCCGTACCAACCCGCGTCGACCCAGTAGACGTCGAAAGGAAGATTATTCTCGAGACCGTAGTTAAGAACCTTGACCATCATCTCCGGGGTCTTATTTCCGCCCCCGGCGGTGAGGGCGACGATCGGACCGCAGACGTTTCCTTCGGCGTCGCGCGGCGAATTATGTTTCACCATGAAGGCGTGAACGGTCGTCTTGAAGCTTCGACGATCCGCGTTCTTGCGCTCCGCGACGAGAATCGACGGTTGCAGGAGCGATTCGTTCGGTCTCAGGCTGAAATTCGTATTGAGCATCCCCAATTCGACGCGATACTTTCCGTCCTCGTTCGCGAACGCCGCGCGCCACGCTCCTGTCCACCCGACGCAATAAAGCGCGCCGTTGAGAGGATCGACGCTCGTTTCGATATAAGGAGAAACCTCGTTGGAGGATCGCCCGCTCGGAGTCGCCAAGACGTACGTTTCAGCGGGCTTGACGAGCTTTTCAACCGGCTGGAAATCCTCGGCGACGCAATTTGATCCGCGCAAGGAGTTGACGGCGACGAGAGCGTCCTTCGACGGAAGATCGACGGTCTGCGTAAAGACGCGCAAATCGGAGACGACCCCCGTCGATTCGGTCATGGAGAGATTGGAGACGCGCGTCGTCATCCTCGTGAAATCGGGAAAATCGGGATATTCGATCACGTCGACGTCGACGGCGACTTTTCCGTCTTGAGTCGTGAAGCGCCATGAGTCGCGAGTATCGGAATCGGCGGTTTTGACGGCTTGAAGAACGGCGTCCTTACCGTCGTATTTGAACGAAACGTTCGGTTCGACGGCGTATGCGGCGGAGACGACCGCGGCGCAAGCGCAAGCGAGCGTCGAAATAAAGGCGGAAATTTTTCTCACGGCAAGAACCTCCCAACAGGTCTTATAGAAGAATGAGGGCGTAAGGAATCTTGAAAGCGTCGACAAGCGACGCAATTACCAATTTACGACAAGGTGTGGTTTTACCAAAGTCGAGACGTAAAGTCAAGCGAAAAGATAAAAAAGACGAAAAAGAAATAGAGCGCGTCCCCTTCAAAGACGCCGCCGCCCTTGTAACCGTAAAGGAGAACGCGGGAAAAATAAAAAAATTTCCGCAGACTGTGTAAAAACGGTAGACGCGACGGGCCAAACGGTCTAAAATGAAACTGGGTTCTCGGCGGTGCGTTCGTCAGGCGTCGACAAGCATGTTTCGAGGAACTTTGGCGCGGTCGTCGCGTCTCATTTATTAGATATTATTGATTTATATTGATTCATCGTCCCTAAAACGAATCGCCTGGATCGGAGGAGTCTCACAAAATGACCAACAGTCTGAACCGGCGCCGAGCGCGTTTTGCGTATTCGGCTCGTCTCGGTTTCACGCTTGTCGAAATCTTGACGTCCGTTACGCTCTCCCTCATGCTGATGTACGCCGTCGCGCGAATCTTCACGCGCGTCGGAGGCACGATGAACGAAACGACGAGCATCATGTCCATGTCGTCGCAACTGCGCAACGCTAAGGACACGCTCACCGCCGAACACGAAGGCGTCACCTGCCCGATCGCTCCTCCCCGAAACTCTAATCTCAACGACGGTTATCTCTGCTACGTCGAAGGAATGGGAGCCCCCGTTCACAGACTCTACTCCGACGTCGGCGGCCCGTGCGCCTTCTCAACCGACTGCACGGCGCTCGATACGGAACGCTATCTCGACAAAGGACTCAACGCAAACGCGGTGGACGGGCTAGAAGTGACGAACTACCTCGCCTGCGACAACACCGTCGGCGATATGGACGATATCCTTTCCTTCACGACGCGCGCTCCGGAAGGCTCTTTTTTCAAAGCAAGATATATCGAACCGATTCGCAACGACTCCGGCGTCATCACCGACGCGCGGATCGGGATCTATGAAACGGAATACGCCGAGGTCGTCTGGTTCCTCCGCGGCACGACTCTCTATCGTCGCGTTCTTCCGATCATCCCCGACAGCGTGTTGCAAGACAGCTTGAATTCTCTGACCGCGCAAGGGATCGACGGCGACGGAAACGTCGTCAACTGGCGCGTCGCAAATGCGCTGGGGATCAGCGATCCCGAAAGGCTTCAGAGGGGGATGGGCTTCTATCGCTATTACGACGTCTCCGTTCACATGGGAAACAACGGATGGCCCGTCGCGAATACCCTCGGGGATCTCACCAACCGCGCGAATCGTTACGGCGTTTGGTGTCCCATTTCAGGAACGGGTTTAACCATGGGAACTGATCCTAACGGCAACTCCTCCTACGGTTATCCCGGCGCGTACCCCGGCAATCCCAACGACGTCAACTTCACGGGCACGGACCGATGGTCCGGAGGACAAGGTTACGGATTCGCGCAATCGGCGCACGGTCTGTATGGAACTTGGTATTGGTTGCGAATGCCGACGATGCAAGAATCCGCGAACGCCAATTTCCGCGCCGGCGCGCCTTTCGGCAGCGCTAAATACGGTCTAGTCTGGGACGATATCGCGCGCGATGACGCCGCGCTAACGGCAAATGATCAGAACAATCCTAAGTGGAACGGTTACGATCAGATGTTGACCTTTCTTGCGAACCCCGACACGCCTTTAAACGCCGACACGGAAGGAAGCGCTCTTCCTTTGATCGACGCCAAAGGTTGCAATATGAGCGGCGGCTCCGGAAACTTGCCCGTTCCTTTCATCGATTATTGGAATAATCCCAACGTCTGGGGGCAGGTCAACGCGGAAACAGGCGACCTGAATTACGCGTCGCCGACCGGAAACGACGTCGTCTACACCAGCGACGTTATCCTCACGAACGTTTTGAGTTTCAACGTCCGCGCCTGGGATTCCGAGCTCTCCGACTACGTCGATCTCGGAAGCGGAAGCCTGAACGATTCTTCCATTGCCGGCGACAATCCCAACAACCTCCGCTCTTTCGGTTACTACGCGTGGGGCGGAACCGCTGCGGACAATTCCACATTAACGAACAATATGCCGTGCGTTTACGACACATGGTCGGAACAATATCAGAAGAACCTCTACGCGTTCGACTCCTTCAACAGTACGAACGTTGCGAATTCTTCCAGCTCAACGATGGATATCGACAATATGCAAGAGATCAGCTCTTCGCAACTTCTCGACTTCCCGCCCCCGTATAACGTGCCGCTCAAGAGCCTGCAGGTCGAAATTCGCGTCTTCGATCCGCGCAGCAAGCAGATTCGCAATGCGACCTTCGTCGTCGACTGGTCCCTCAAATGACGCAAGCCTCATTGTTAGCCCCGGCGCTTCAAACGTCGGGGCTTTTTTTATTACGAGACGACGCGAATATTGTTGATTTTAAATTTCATACGCGATAGAATGAAACCGTTGTCGAATCTTCTCCCCCAAGTTAAGGAATAAGGTTATGTCCCTCGTATCAGACGCACTTTCTCGTCGCGGTTTTCTAATGGCAAGCGCGGCGGCTTCAACCCTCGCGGTCGCGAACGCGCTCGACCCGCGCGACGCT
>CAKVCP010000157.1 GCA_934725735.1 uncultured Thermoguttaceae bacterium | reverse complement strand
TGCGGCGGCAAGGATCGCGCGCCATGGGCTCGCCGCGTCCGCGAGCGCCGCGGTGGAAACGCCGAACCAGCTCTCGCCAAGCGCGCCGTAACCGATCGCTTCCCACGCGCCGAGCCAGATCGTCAGCGAAAGAATCGTCGCGGTAAGCGCCTGAAACGTCTTGTCCCGCCAAAGCGCCATGCACGAACCGAGGGAGCCCCCCGCGAGCGTCGCAAAGAGGGTGACAAGAACGACTCGACCGACTTGTCCGAAGGAAACGCCCCCCAAGAGCGCCGTTAGAATGAGAATAGGCGCGGATACGACGATGAAAACGAGAATCTCCAGAAGCGCCGCGCAAAGCTTGCCGAGGACGAGTTCGCTATTCGACAACCGCGTGAGAAGGAGGAGGAGAAGCGTTTTACGATCCTTTTCCTGCCCGACTGCGGCGGCGGCGAAGAGCGCGCCGAAGAAGAGCGCCACGACCAATTGCAAGGGCGCTAGAAGCGTAAAGAGGGACGCGCCGAAACGCGCAAAGTCCCCGACGTCGGCGATTTGCTGAGAACCGCTCGTAACCAACCATGCCGCGGAGATCGTCAACAGCAGGAAGGCCCCGTAGACGCCGCGCCCTAGATATGTTTTGTCGCGGCGCGGCGCGATCGTCGCTTCTCGCGCGAAAACTGGTCCGATGATCATTTTCTCCCCCGAAAAATACGCGCTATAATAGTCCCCCGCGCCACGTCGGCGCGTCACTCTTAATTATATCGGACGATACTACCCCCCGCAAGAGCTCGAAAAACGCCAATCCCTCATTACCCCTCGAAAGAAACGGCGTCTCGCGGAAACTATAGACTACGAGTAAGCCTTTTTTTAATAAAGAACTATTGTATAGTTGATGAAAAAAGGATAAATTAGACAAATCTTAACGGACAAATGTGCTTCGACTTCGACGTCGATCGATCCTTGCGGTTCGTTGGGGGCGTCCAAGGAAAAGGGGACGTAGACGTTTGGCAATTCTATTAGGCTCGTTGCCGGGAGATATTGATATGACTCGTATTTGGAAAGGTCTTGCGGCGTGCGTCGGAACGTTGGTTGTCGCGACGTGCGCTACCTGTTCGAACTCGCTATATTCGCAGGAGGCGACTCCTAGCGACGCCCCCCCTGCCGCTGCGGAGGAAGCGGCGGAAGAGGACGAAGGGATCGAATTTGACGAGTCGACGCCTGACGAAGAGAGCGCTCAACCGGGAAGTCCTAGCGTCGGCGAGGCGCTCGAGGCCGCCGCTGTCGCCGAGCTGGGGGACGCCGCTAAGAGTTCTTCTCCAGACGATTTGATCAACCTCGCCACCGATATTAAACTCAATGCGAATTCTCTCCTGGATTTGACGAAGGTCATTTCGCTGTGCAATAAGGCGGAAGCGCTCGGGCTCGACGAGGATTCTCTCGAATTTGCGCGTCAGCTTCGCATTTCCGCGCAGTTGGAACGCGGACTCTCTATTTCTCAGTTTTTCCTTGATCCCGACCTCGAGATCGCTCAACTCCCTCAAGGCTGGGAAGGCTTGCGCGACAACTCGATCAACGATTTAGAAACCGCAGTCAAGGAGAATCCCGAAATGGCCGTCGCTCAGTTGGCGCTCGGGCGACTCTATATGCTCGCGGGCGCCGACGAACAGGCGAAGATCGCTTTTGACCTCGCGCTTGGCTCCGACGACGAATCCGCCGAAGCGGAAGTCAAAGCGATGGCGCTCATGTATCTTTCCCTCCTCGAATCGTCTAACGACGAAGCGTTGAAGTTCGTCGAGAAGGCGATTGAATTCTGCCCGGAGAGCGAGCCGCGCCTCTACTCGCAGTACGCCTCCTATCTTCTCTTGTGCAACCGCGCGGAAGAAGCGTTGACGCAGATCAATAAGGCGATCGAGTTGGGCCCCGATTTTCCTAAGTTTAAGAAAATCAAAGCGAGTATTCTCGCGAAATTGGGACGCAACGACGAAGCGCTCGCCTCTTTCGACGAGTCGATGAAGGGCCAGGAGAACAACGTCCTTGTTCAGGTTGACCGCGCGCGTTTCCTTGCCGCGATCGAGCGACCGGAAGACGCGATCGAGAGCTTTACGAAGCTGATCGAAAAGTATAACGGCCCCTTGCTCTTCTTCTTCCGCGGCGCGGTCTACGCCTCGATGGAAAAGTACGAAGAAGCGCTCAAAGACGCCGACCAGGCTTTGCGTCGCGATTCCGAATTGATTATGGCCCTTCAGCTTAAAGGGGAAGTCTACCTCAAGATGAAGAATTACGACGAATCGATTCGCATGTACGAGCAGGTTCGCGCTAAGTCTAAAGAAGAGGCCGAAAAGATCTCCGCGACGGCGCAAATCGCTTATAACCTCTCCCAAAAGGGCGAGTATCAGCGTATGTGTGAAATCCTGAAGACGAATCTTGAGAAGTTCCCAAAGAACGAGGTTCTCCTGCGCACTTTCGCCGATTCCGAAACCGCTTTTGGACATTGGCAGGAATCCGCCAAATACTATGAGGAACTCGTTTCCGTCGTCGGCGACAAAGACCCCGTGGTTTTGAACAACTACGCGTGGCTCCTATGCACATGCCCGGACGATTCGATCCGCGACGCGAAGCGCGCGATGGAATACGCTTTGAAGTCAGCGGAAGCTACGAATTATGAAGAGGCCTTTATTCTCAGCACGCTGGCGGCGGCCTATGCGGAGAACGGCGACTTTGAGAACGCGCGAAAGTGGTCTCAGAAGTCGATCGAACTCAGCGAGAAGGAAGAGAAGGACAACGTCGAGCATTATCGCGAAGAGATGGCGTCCTATCAGGAGAATAAACCGTGGCGTAAAACCTCTGAAATAATCGCCGAAGTTCAGGCCGCGCCTGCGGACGCTCAGTGACCTGAATCTAGGTCGTGAATGAAATCGCGCGATCTCCGCGAGAGGTCGCGTTGAAACGACGGGTCGCGTCTGAGTAAGGCGTCGACCCTTTGTCGTATGAAAGGACGCCAAGGCGTCGGTTATTTTATACTCCCCAAGTTTAAGGAGCGCATTATGAGTTTATCTTGTCTCTCGCGTCGACGTTTTTTGACTGCGGCGGCGACCATTATGGCGTGCGCGTTTGCGCTGAATCCTCTCACTAAAGAAGCTTGTGCGCAGAACCCGGAATATCAGGAAATTAAGGACGTCGTTTACAAGACCGTCGGCGATCGCCAGATTACGTTGAATCTTTATTTGCCGATTGAAGAGGGCTCGATCGTTAAGGGACGCCCTCTTCTGATTTTCCTCAACACCGGATGTTGGCGTTCGCCCGGACCGGGGGACGGGTGGCTCTGGAATCTCTACGGGGCGCGTTCGAAGGGATTCGCGATCGCCAGCGTTTCGCATCGTTCGATAGACGAGCCTGGCGGAACGTTCCCCGCGCCGATGGAAGACGTTCGCGCGGCGGTGCGCTTCTTGCGCAAGCACGCGTCGGAATATGGTTACGATCCGAAACGTTTTGCGGTGATGGGCGCGTCGAGCGGAGGGCATCTTTCTTTGACGCTCGGCGTTTCGGATGAGAAGACGCCGTACAACGTCGGGGACAATCTCGACGTATCCGGTCAAGTGCAGCGCGTGATCGATATCTACGGGCCTAGCGACTTCTCCGATTGCTTCGCGCGTTATCCGGTGGAAACGATCGACTGCATCTATCAGGCGTTTGGCGCGCCTCGAGGAGAAGGAGACGCGTCGAATCCCGGCCATGCGGCGCTCATCGAGAAGGCGAAGGCCGCGTCCCCGCTCTATTACGTCGACGCGAATTTCGCGCCGACTCTCATCATTCACGGAACGCAAGATCAGGTTGTTCCGCTGAGTCAGAGCGCGATTATCTTCGAACGAATGCAATGGGCGCATGTTCGATCCCAGTTTATCGTGACCGACGGGGGAGTTCATTCGATCGAATCGATTGGCGCGAATCTTCACCTTGCGCGTGAAATTTTCGAGTTTTTGGGATGGTGATTTGCGTCGTCGACTCTATTTATCGACTCTTCTTGAAATGACTATCCGGTTAGGATAGAATGAAGTAAAAAGTTGCGTTGGCGTCGAGACGCCGCGATTAAAATGATTCCTTAGATTAAAAGGATAGGTTAAATATGCGTAAGATCAATTTGGCTCTTGGACTTGCCCTTTCCGCGGGTCTTTTCTCCGGCGCCAACGCCGACATGACGTGCTATGCGCAAGACGCCCCCGCGGCTGCGCAGGCGCCCTCTTTTGACGAGTCTCTCCTTGAGATTCCCGACGGCGAAAGCTCCAAGTTTTATCAGGATCGTTTGAACGCGATTTACAGCTCCATGAGCGCATATGTCAAGGGATTGGAAGATCCGTCCGTCGCTACCGCCGTTATGGAAAAAGCGAACGCGGCGGCGAAGAAAATCTACGAAAAGCTCGCCTTTGCGACTGATCTTGACGATCGGGCCGCAGACATGTACTTCCGCAACTACACGATCGGCGTGGCTCGCGACGGCGATCTCGACGCCCTGAAAAAGTTTGTCGCCGACGAAGCCGCGAAAGACAAGCCCAACCAAAATCGTATCGATTGGATCAATTATCTTGTTCTGTCC
>CAKVCP010000156.1 GCA_934725735.1 uncultured Thermoguttaceae bacterium | reverse complement strand
TCTTTGAAGCGATCGAAACGGAACTGAAGAACGTGAAGACAGATCCGTCTTCGAAAAACTGGCGAAGCTGTCCCGTCGTTATCAACGCCGTCAACGAGGTCTTCGATCCTGAGCAATTCAAAAAGAATCCCGCGTTTCCGAATCCTGAAATGGCGGAGTCACCGGAAGACAAGATGATCGCCGACGCGACGCGCGCCGCAGTATGCAAGTGGGCCTCGCAATTTGAGGAGCATGAATGGGCGGAGAAGAACGAGAAGCTCGACGGGTTTTGGTCGATTGAAACCGCTCCGATCTATTCGGACGAACGCTCGCTCGCGCAAAACGCGTGGCTTCCCCTTGCGGAGCCCGACGAAGAAGGCGGGCGCGTCGTCGAATTCCCGCTCTCCGCTCCCGACGATGCTGTCGAGCGCGTTGAGCTCGAACCCGACGAAGGGGACAGCCCGCAGGAGGATCCTCAGAAAAAATCCCCGTCTGCCCTTCAGAAGGCGCTCAATATCGCCTACGCGGCGCGAAGAATTAAGGAACTTCACGAAAAATATCCGCGCGCCTCGATCGGCGTTCTCACCCGAAGCAATCGCTACCTAGCGAATATTCTGCGCTGTCTCAAAAAGCTCGGCGTCAATGCGAGCGAAGAAGGGGGAGCCACGATCGTCGACTCGGCGGCGGTCGGAGCCCTGCTAGCGGTCGTTAGACTCGCCGCGCATCCGGAGGATTCCGTCGACGCCTTCTGTCTTGCAAATATCGCCCCAATTGCGGAAAAGCTCGGATTACCTTTCGCCGGGGGCGCTACCGGAACCGTCTCGCCAACGACTTGTCGACGCGTCTCCTCGATTTTGCGCGAAAAGATCGAAACGAACGGGCTCGGCGCCTTCCTTTCCGGACTACGCGATATCCTCGTTCCCTTGTGCGAACGCGCAAGGGAGCGCGAAAGACTCGACCAGTTCGTCGAATTCGCAATCTCGTACGAAGCGCGTCGTCCGCAGGCGACACTCGACGAGTTTGTTCAAGAAGTGCAGGAATACAAAGCCCAAGCGCCCTCCGATTCTTCCGTCCGCGTCATGACGATTCACGCGTCCAAAGGCCTCGAATTCGATATCGTCGTACTCCCCGAACTCGAACAACATCGCGGGATCTCCGATATCTCGAAGAATCGATTCATCGCCGGACGCGAGTCCCCCGTCTCAGAGATCGACTGCGTCCTCAAAAATTTGGCAAAGGACGAACGAGGTTTCCTCATACCCGAGGAATTCCAAAAATACTTCTCCGACGCGATCGAGAGGCAGGTTCAAGAAGCCTTGTGCCTCTTATACGTTGCGATCACGCGACCGAAACGCGCGTTGTATGCGATTATTCCCCCTTTCGGAACTCCGATTATCAGAAAGGAGCAGGGGGAAAAGGAAGCCAAGTCGCGCGAAACGGGTTCGAGAAAACTCACCTTCGCGGAAATACTCCGTCTCGGGGTATCTTCCAAAGCGCCTCTGGATCAAACGTCGACCCTCTATGAGAATCCGCAGCGACTTTACGCCAAAGGAAGCGTCAATTGGGGACGCGACTTGCGAGAGCCGATCGTCGAAACGGAGATCGTCCAGGTCGAAGCGCCCGTCGACGCCGCTGCCGAAGATCGGCGCGCAATCGTCTCCTTTATCGTCGCAAGACGCCGACCGACGCGCACAAAGAAGACTCGAGAATTTGGACGCCTCCCGGTCGATTCGTCCGCGGAAAGTGCCTCCACGCCTGCTTCGAACTCACCGAGTGGCTCGATCGTAGCGACCCGCCCTCCGACGACTCCCTCATGCGAAGGATACTCCCCGAAGCGCGATACGACAGACGACGCGCTACGGGGGAAATCAAGGAGTTCAGAAAGTTGTGCGCTACAGAATACGCGCGTCGCCTCCTCGCCTACAAGTCTTACTTCGATCCGCAGACGGCCCCAGAGCCTTTCGCCAAGGCGGCGGATTTGGGCGCCCCGAGACTCGAACTGCTGCGCGAACGTCCGTTCACTCTCGAGACGAAGCGCGGCCTCTCCGACGAACCGGAAACCGGCGAACTCCTGCGCGGCGTCATCGACCGACTCGTCCTCCTATATGACGCGGACAAAATCGTCGCCGCAGACGTCGTCGATTTCAAAACCGACGAAAACTTCCCCGACGACTCGCGTCTGGAAGAATACCGAAAACAACTCAAAGCTTACGAGACCGTCGTCAAGAAACAGTACGGGCTCCCCTCCTCCGCGATCTCTCTGCGCTTGGCGTTTGTCACGTTAGAGCGAGAGGTCGACGTAAAGCGTCTCGCCGACGCATAGTCCTTTTAACAACCCGTAGAATTGTGCGCGACGCGCATGAAACTTTCGAATAGTCGCAAAAGCCGATCTGGAGATTAGCGTTATGTCCCTGGAAAACAAGGATCAAGTCCCGCCCCAAGAAGAACGCGATAACAACGAGACGCACTTAGCCGAAGACGACGCCTACGCCGAGTGGGCGACCACTCTCGCCGACGAAGCGGTCGAACGCTCTAGGTGGAGCGGATTCCTCGCCTTTTGCCTCCCCTTCGCGATCGTCTTCGTCCTGGTTTTAAGCGTCGTTCATTGCGTTAAAAAGGAACTTGACTTCGTACCGCCGGTTCCAGAAAATCAAAAAGTCGCGCAAGAAGACGCCCCAGCGGAAGAAAACGCGGCGAAGCCCCAAGACGAATCGACGTCCGGCGATCTCCAAAGTCAAATCGACGCCGCGCTCCTCGACGCTTCCGAAATCGACGCGCCCCTTCTTCCGGAAACATCCCCTGGAGACGTCCCCGAGCCCGAGTCGGCTCTCGAAACCCCCGAATTGGAAAACGCACTCCCCGAAGTTGGCGACGACGCCCTGATTCTGCCGGAAGACGATCCCCTTCTCTCCCCCGAGCCTCTTGACGAAGACGCCGAACTCATTGATTTTAACGACTCCGTCGCGGACGACGAGCAAAACGCGCAGGAGCCCGCGTCCAATGAAGACGCACCTCTTCTCGTCGACGACGCGATCCCCGAGATCGACGCAAACGTCAACCCCTTCGCGCCCGATCCTGCGGAAGCCGCGCGTCTTGAAGAAAACCAAAACGCGTTAAACGCTCTTGAAAACGATTTCGCGTCCCTCAAGAAAATGGACGCTCCCGAGGTCGACAAAATCCTCGACGACCTTGACGTCCTCAGAGAAAAGGTGCTCGAATTGCATAACGCCGTCGACGAGTCGTTCGCAAAGAACGTCGACTCTCTGATCGCGCAACTTGACGTCCTCAAGACCGAACTCGAAAGCGATCGGAACTTCTTTAAACGGCTCCGCGCCTTTGATTCAAGCGTCTCCGACCTCGAACAGCTCAAGTTATTCCTCGCCCCCGATCGCGCTAATCTCGACGCCGACCCCGCGCAAAACGTTCCGCAAGGAGAACTCGCCAAAGCCTATAACGCCGATTTCGCCGTCGTCTCGCAAACCCTCGATCTATGCTCATTCCTCGATCAATGGAACGACTTCGTCCAGGACTCCGGGTCGAAGTTGGAGAAATTCCACGTCCCGGCTCAAGACGCTAAAAACGCGGTCGACTTCGCTTCCGCCGCGTCAAGCGTCAAAGGCGCCCCAGAAGAACTCAAAAACCTTCTCAAACGGATACCCCAATGGCGTTATGACGCGGAACACGTCCTCGCGACCCAGCGCAAGATCGTCCTTATGATCGAAGCCGAACTGCGCCAGAAATATTGGACTTATGCACCGACAAAAGAAAAGATTTATTATCTCGTCGAACCTCCGAAAGCGGGAGAAAATCAATACGTCTCCTCCGCGAAAGGTACCGTCGCGACCGTCCTCATCCCCGAAGGCGCTCCGGAACTTCAACTAAAAGTCTCTCCCCAGAAGGCCTTTCTTGACGAACTCGCGAAACTCGCATGGAAGATCCCGGACTCATTGCGCGAAAACGATATCGCACTCTGGTACGCCAAGTGGTGCGAGTTTATGACGAAAATTCAAACGACCGAAGCTCTCGATCCGATTTTGCAATACGCCTTCCTGAAAGAGACCGCCCAATACCTACGAGCCAGCGATTACTATTTCGCACAGCGTCTTGAGCCGGTCTTGCGCGTCCTCAACGCTCCTCAACTCGACGACAATCCTTCGATCGATCGATTCCAAACCGAGACCTCGAAGATCGCAGGTTTGCGCGCGCTGGCCAAATCGCGCCTAGACTTCCTCCCCAAAGAGCACTTCAAGGTCGATAAGACGACCGAGCAGCTTGACGAGGGAGTCGAACGCTTCGCAACTCTCTATCCGCGCGTCGGATGGATCGACCGTAATCTCAACGACGAGTGGATTTTACGAGCTCAAGATAAAACGACGATTCCGGCGGGGGATCTCTACGTCGTTATTCCCGGCGAGATCGCGACGAAGGCGCCGCGTTGGATTAAGGTCGGCGTCTCCGACGGAACGAACCAAACGCTTACGGTCGTCTCTGAGTCGATTCCGCGCGGCTCGATCGTCTTCTGCCGCGTTACGAAGAATGAAAAAACCGCAGTCGCGTCTAATTTGACGACGGACGCGCTTTTTAATCTGAAATAATCTCGTCGTCATACAAATACGCGCAATGAAAAAGGGG
>CAKVCP010000155.1 GCA_934725735.1 uncultured Thermoguttaceae bacterium | reverse complement strand
GAAAGTCTGCGAAAAAATCGGATTCGACAAGCCTTTCGCCGTCACCGGTCAAACCTATCCGCGCAAACTCGACGCTCAGATTCTCGACGCCCTCTCGCGCATCGCCCAAAGCGCTCACAAATTCGCGACCGACTTGCGCATCCTCGCTCATAAGAAAGAGCTGGAAGAACCCTTTGAAAAGAACCAGATCGGTTCGAGCGCCATGGCCTATAAACGCAACCCCATGCGTTGCGAACGCGTCTGCTCTCTCGCGCGATTCGTCATGAGCCTCCAGTCGAGTCCCGCGATGACGATCGCGACTCAGTGGATGGAACGCACCTTGGACGACAGCGCCAACCGTCGACTCTCCATTCCTCAAGCCTTCCTGGCGATCGACGCGATTCTCATCATCATGCAGAACGTCGTCGAGAATATCGTCGTCTATCCGAAAGTCATTGCGAAGGACCTGGCCGCCGAACTCCCCTTTATGGCGACCGAGAATATCCTAATGGCCGCTGTCGAAGCGGGAGGAGACCGTCAGGAGTTGCATGAACACATTCGTCAACATAGCGTCGCCGCAGGGAACGTCGTCAAGATCGAAGGCGGGGAAAACGACCTTCTTGAAAGACTCCGAAAAGACCCCGCCTTCGCCGCCGTCGATATCGACGCGGAGATGAAACCAGAAAAATTCATTGGACGCGCCCCCGAACAAGTCGACGAATTCATCGACGAAATCGTCGAGCCGATTCGCAAACGATATCCCAACGTCGCGGTCGCCGAGGCTGATTTACGCGTCTGACACGCGCATTACGACGATAGCGCAACGTAAACGACGTCGCGCTTTCTCGTTTAAAATAAGGAAGATCAAATATGTTGTCTTACAGAACTGCAGGCGAATCTCACGGTAAGGGTATCGCCGCGCTCGTCGAAGGTTTCCCCGCAGGCGTCGTTATCGATACCGACTATATCGCCTCCGAATTACGAAGGCGCCAGTGCGGATACGGTCGCGGCGGACGTCAAAATATCGAGACGGATTCCGCCGAAGTCATGACCGGTATCCTTCATGGCGTCAGCATGGGATCCCCTATTCTTCTCTGGGTCAAGAATCGCGACTACAAACTCGAAACAATGCCCGAGCTCGTGCGACCGCGTCCGGGACACGGCGACCTCTCCGGTTCGATCAAATTCTTCTCCGGAATACGCGCGATCCTCGAACGCGCAAGCGCTCGCGAAACGGCTGGTCGCGTCGCCGCAGGCGCTTTGGCCAGATTACTTCTTCGCGAAGTCGGGATTGAACTCGTCGGATACGTTCAACGCGCGGGGGGCGTCGACCTGACGCCTGATCCGTCGGTTTGGGAAAAGACTCCGGCGGAAATTCGCGCCGCGCGCGATCAATCCGAGCTCTTTGCCCTCGCCAATCCTGAAGCGGAAGCGAAGGCGAAGCAGGCGATCGACGACGCTCGTTCCGCGGGGGACACCCTCGGCGGAGTCGTCGAGGTTCGCGTCTTCAACGTGCCTTTCGGACTCGGCGCTCACACGCAGTGGGTCAACAAGCTCGACGGCAAACTCGCTCGCGCGATCGCGTCGATTCAAGCCTTTAAGGGCGTTGAAATTGGCGACGGATTCAAACTCGCCGAACTTCGCGGTTCGCAAGCTCACGACGAGATCGGATGGAACGAAGAGGAACGCGGTACGCGTCGTCAAGGTATCGTCCGCCCGACCAATCACGCCGGCGGTCTCGAATGTGGTATGACGAACGGTCAGACGATCGTTATCCGCGCCGCGAAAAAACCGATTCCGACCCTTCGCAAGCAGCTCAAATCGATCGATCTCTCCACCAAATCCGTCGAAAAAGCGTCCTTCGAACGCAGCGATATCTGCGCGATCGCCGCGGCAAGCGTCGTGGTCGAAAACGTCGTCGGGTTTGAAATCGCGTCCGCGCTCGTCGAAAAATTCGGTGGCGATTCCCTACGTGAAATCAAAGATCGCCTTGACCTCTTCGAACGTTCCGTCGCGAAGCGTCTTGAAGACGGAGAATGGATGAACTGAACGTCCTCCCTTAAAGAGAGCTAAAAGAAAAGGCGCCGTCCTCGTCCTGGACGACGCCTTCTTTATTTGCTTACTCAATCGCGCATACCGAAATCATTTTACGACTTCGTCGGCGACCCCTTCGAGAAACGCCGCGCCCGCGGGCTCAAGCTGATATTCCTTCCCCGCTTCTTTCAGACGCTCAAAAAGACCGACCGGCGACTTCCCGGTGATCGTCTTGTAAAAGACGCATCCGGCAAGATACGTTCCCCATGGATTTGGATGATACGGCGTATTCTTTCCCTCGTCGCAGAATAGGTTCACGCGATCGCCGACAACCGCAAACGCGTCCCCAACCGGCGCAAGGAGCGAATCGATCTTCTTTTGCAAATCGAGATAACCGCCGCGCAAACCGTAACGCAAACGTTCCGTCGTCGCGTCGTTAGGCGCGGAATAACGCTTTATCCAAGCGTCGATTATTTCCGCTCGACGCGCTTCGTCGTCGCCGTAGCCTTCAAGCATACCGTCGCATCGTCCCCACGTCTCGTACAGAATGATCTTGACGTCCGGAGAATTAACGCGCGCGAGTTCCGCGAGCTTCTGACCATATTCAATAAAGGTTTCGTAATCGACGACGGCGCCGGAACTATATTCCTGCATGACGACGTAGTCCCACTTCTGGCTTTTGAGGAGCGTCGCCGCCCCCGGCTTCGTCCATTTCTCCGGAACCGCGTCTTTGAAGTGCTGATGGAACCGCCACCCGCCAGGCGCGACGCGCGTCGCCTGCGTCGGCGTCCCGCTAACGTTCAGCATATCCTCGACAGTCTTATCGAGATTATTGTAATACGTAAAACTGTTGCCAATGAACAAGATCGTCGTCGGAGACTCAGGCGCCGCCGGAGTCTCCTCCTCCGCGCTTAAGAGCGAAGTCGAACAGAGAAAAAATGTCAAAGCCGCCATCGTTTTTAAAATTCTTTTCACTCGACTGTCGCTCCTTTCGCGTTTTGACGCCCTTCGAGGATTAATACTTTACGCAAAGATGAATCGCAAAACCGCCAATTTCGTTTTCGATATAGGCGGCGATCATCTCGCCCTTATCGTTGTTCTTGAAGAAACGGAATTTGTATCCGCGTCGTTCCAAATCGTAAATCGCGCGTTTCATCGAGTTACACGCGATCGCAATGTGACCGTTCGCGCCAAAGCTAGGTTTCTTCATCGCTTCGACCGCGTTTCCGCCGAAGAAGGAAATATCGATTTCACGCGTTTTGAATCCGAAGATCTTCGCAAATTCTTCCGCCGTCGCGTTCGCTTCGCCGACCGAATGGCAATTCAAACCGACGTGTCCCATCTCGAAACCGAGAGAAATCTCGATCGCGCGTTGCGCAAGTTCGGAAATATCGTCCCACCGTTCCGCGTTGATAAGACGCGCGGGGGTCATGAAGCTTCCGCCCGCCGCAACGACGCCCTTGCACGCCGCGTAGTCCTTTAGGTTGTCGAAGTTGACGCCCCCTGTGGTGATGAAGCGAACGTCGCTAAAAGGCGCGCGCAAAGCGTTAATCATCTTCACGCCACCGTTGAGCTCCGACGGGAAGAACTTCAAAATATTCAGTCCCATCGATCGCGCAATCTCGATCTCCGTCGCCGTCGTCGCTCCTGGAATCACCGCGACGCCCTTGTCCAAGCAGTATTGAATCGTTTCGCGGCACATACCCGGCGCCACGACGAAATCGACGCCAAGGTCGACGACCTTCTGCGCAAGTTCCGCCGTATGAACCGTTCCGGCGCCGACGAGGGAATCGGGATTCGCCTTACGCACCGCCGCGAGGGAGTCCATCGACGCTTCTTCAAATAGAGGAATCTCGATCGCGTCGATTCCGCCGTCCTTTAACGCCTGCGCGACTCGTACCGCAACGTCAGGATTCGTCACGTTCACATTCGGCAGAAGACCAATCTTTTCAATCAAATCCAACGCGTTTTTACTCATTGAGTTACTCTCCAAACCGCCGCAAATTCGCGCGACTCTTCGTTTAAAAATACGACCCTGATGACGCCGGGAAAACATGCGCTGAGAAACCTTTTTTCCCAAAACACAACCTCTTGATATTATAAAACTCGTTAATACGGCGTCAAATGTTTCAACTCTTTTTTCGTCCCCTTCTTCACGAACTCAAAACGCGCCGCGGGGGAACTGGACAGAGCAGGCCTTTGCGAATATACTGGAGACGAAATTCGCGTTCTTTTTAACGGACGCTAAATCATAACGCTTTATTTATTCCTCATCGTATACTTCCTTTTAGTGATTCCGAGGAGTTCGTTCCGATGAAATTTATCGGGTTCGTTGATAGTTCGGTCGGCCAACGCTTTGAATTGTCGCGTCTCTTTTCCGCGCTGCTCGTCTCTTTCTGCGCTTTGACTTTTGTCTTCTCCCTCGCGGGATGCAAAGAAAAGGACGCCAAGATTCGTCATGGAGAAGGACAGGTCGCAAGTCAGCAAGAACGGGAACAGCAGTATCGCAACCTTATCGATCAGGTCGTTCGCACCGCCCTCGATCTTGACGTGCGCCGCGGCGGCGTGGGAATGCTGCCTGAGCGCCTCGTGCAGCTCCTGACGGTTGCCGCCCCGCTTCACGCACTCCATCATCACG
>CAKVCP010000154.1 GCA_934725735.1 uncultured Thermoguttaceae bacterium | reverse complement strand
AAGTTGCATGATTCAACGTTCTGCAGAAGACTTCTCGAAGGAAATTGAGACCGCCCTCGACTCCTTCGTCAAAACCTACGGAATCGAGGACAGACTTGAGACGAAGATCGTTCTTGAAGCCCAGGAAGACGGTTCAGTGAAAAAGGAAATTTACGTCAACGGAAAGAAACTCGTCTTGCAAGAATTTCCTGCGGATTACGACGCGGTTCCTATCGACGCAGCCCCTGACGAGATCCAATACGAATTCCTGGACTCCGACGCCCCTGTTGACGCCTCCGCGACGGCAGACGAAAACGCCGCCGTCGACGCGACGCCCGCCGACTCCGCTCCCGACGCCCCCGTTGACGCCCCCGCGCCAGTAGACGAAACCCCCGACGCCGCTTCCGACGCTCCCGTTGACGCCCCCGCGTCGGCAGACGAAACCGACGCCGCCGCCGACGCGACGCTCGACGACGCGGCTCCCGAGGGGGAAGAGGGCGCCGACGCATGATTCGGAAATCGCGTCCTTCTAGTAGGTAAGAAGCCCTTTTCGCTCGACTCGACGCGGCAGGGGCTTCTTCTCTGTAACGATGGAACGCGCGGGGAACGTCGCGGCGTTTTGGGATAAAAAGATGGGAAAATGTCGCGCGGACAGTTGACGCGAGGAAGGACGTCCATTTATAATGAAGACGCGCGGGGAATACCGCGATTCTTCTTCTCAGCGACGATATTTAAGCGAAAGGCGACGTTATGTATTGTACGAAATGCGGCCAAATGATTGAAGACAGCGCGTCTTTTTGTCCTTTTTGCGGCGAAAGCGTCGTTCCCGGAGCCGGGGGAAATTCTTCGTCTTTCGACTCTCAATCCGCGGCGTCCCCCTTTAACGGCGTGAATCCGTACGACGCGCCGCAACACGGCGGTCAATACCCCGCGTGCGGTCAGGGCGAGGTCGCGAATTCGTTCCTCATTCCGAACATTCTGGGAACGCTCCTGTGTTGCTCCCCCGTCTTTATCGTCGGACTCGTCTTCTCGGTTCTCTCCAACAATAAGGCGGGAGTAGGGGACGTTCAAGACGCGAATTCAAAAGCGCAGGTCGCCAAGATCTGCTTCTGGATCGGTTTGGGGCTAGGAATTCTCCAAGCGATTATTTTTATTGTCGTTATGGCGCTCGGCGCAGTTGTTCCCGTCGAGTGAAATATTCCGCGCGACGCCGTCGATTGGGACGAGCTCTCCGAGGTGTTCAAACCGGGTTCTCTCGATTATGACGAGCGTTTCTGAGGACTGAGCGCCTTCAACGAGCGTTCTAACGGCGAGTCTACGCGAAAGGCGACACGATGTTTTGCACGAAATGCGGAAATAAGATCAACGAGATCGAGGCGTTTTGCTCTTATTGCGGGGCGCCCGTCGACGCCGAAGGGATGGGATTTTTCTCGACGGAGAGCGCCGCTATCGATTCCAATCCTTACGCATCCGCCGTCTCGTCCGTCAAGAACAACGCTTACTCGCTTGGGATGAAACGCTCTTCATATATCATCCAGAACGGCGTGGGGATGATCGTCGCTTTCCCTTTGTTTATCGTTGGTTTCGTCTATTCGTGGCGAGCGAAGAAGGGGGAGAAGGCCGGCAACCTTCAAGAGGCGAACGAGAACGCTTATATTGCAAAGGTTCTCTTTTGGACAGGTCTCGCCGTCATGCTCCTTGGCGCCTTTTGGACGTTTTTGCAAATCGTCCTTGCCGTCGTCGGGGGTTGACGATCGTTCCAGGCGCAGGGGGCTTAACGTTGACGTCGGCGTTGGAAGGGGTTCTTGTTCCTCCTGAAGGAAAGGAGAAAGCCTTCTTGCACTCTAGTCGACTCGCAAAAGGCGTTCAATTATGAATGAGGAACGCGCGAACGTTCGCGAAATGAGGCGTTCGAGGTTTTTCGGCGAAAGGCGGCTTTATGTACTGTACAAATTGCGGACAAGTGTTGGACGGTTCGGCGTCCCTTTGCCCTTCTTGCGGGGCGCGCGTCGAGGAAACGGGCGTTGCGTCGACGGCTGATTTTCCAGCGTCGTCGGTGTTGAACGCGTCTGATTCGCAACTCGAAACGCGGGGGGAATTCAAACCTTTCTTCATTCCGAATCTTATCGCGGCGTTCCTGGCTTGCGGCAACGTCTACTTTTTAGCGGGGGTCTATTTTGCCTCCGTCTCCAAATCCGCGCGCGGCGGGGTGTTTTGACGAAGCGCGATTGAAAGCGAAAGTCGCCAAAATCCTCTTTTGGCAAGGCGTGGGGATTATGCTTTTGGGGATTGTCGCGGGCGCCGCGCTCAGCTCTTTGTTCGTTATTGCCGCGCATTAGAAATATTAACTTATTCAGCGACGCGTTTACGGCGCGCGTTCTCCGCGATTCAAGAAGTAGCGATCTAGCCGCGCGGCTTCGATCCTAAAAGGAAAAGGTCCGCGAAGAGGCTTGTTAAGGATATTGCGCATGTTCAAAAAACAACAGAAAAACAAGGTGATCTGCCCGAAGTGTGGAAAGTTTGTCGATCCGGGCGCTCGGTTTTGTCCGCATTGCGGCGGCTCGCTCGACGGAGCGCTTTCCCTCGATAAGCTCTCCCAGGTCTATAAGCCTTTCCGCGACTACATGGGGATCAACTTCTTCGTGACGATCTTCTGCACCCCCTTCAATCTAGTGGGGCTCGTCTTCTCGATTCTTGCTCGCGGCGCGTACAATAAAGGCCAAGTTGAGCGCGCGCGTCGCTTAGCGGCGTACGCCCTTATCTCCCTGATCGTCTCGTTCCCGATCTTTGCGGCCTCCGTCGTCAAAGCGTGGAATTCGCCCGAGACGCGCGCCGCGCTCGAACGTATGGGCGTCACCGTCGTCGAAGAGGACGAGAACGGGGAGACCGGCGTCGGCGAGAAGAGCGTCGTCGACAGAATGATCGAAAACACCGTCGTCACTCAACGCGGCGCGGAGGAGCAAACCGACGCCGAGAATGGCGCCGCGCTCCCCGATACGACTTCCGAGACGCAGCCCGCTCCCGATTCCGCGCCGACCGACGCGTCTCAACCTGAACCCGCGACCGACCCCGATCCGGAGGCGCCCGCGCAAGAACTATGAAGCCTTCCGTTTCCTCCTGGCGTCTCTATTTCGCGCTCAGTCTCCTCGCGCTGATCCTCTGTTCCCCCCTCGGCGCGCCGGGGCTCTTCTTTGCGAACCGCGCACGACGCGCCGAAAAGAAGGGGGATCTGCAGGACGCTAGCCGCGATCTTCGATCCGCGCGCGCATTCTCCCTATTCGCCCTCGGAATACAACTCCCACTCGTCGGCTTTTACTTTCTTCTCGCATATATTCGCCGACCGGTCTAACCGACGCTAGGGGCGGCGCTTCGAACCCCTTGACGCCATGTTGAGCTATCGTAAAATGAGCGTGTCTTTTTCTCGACGCGTTCGCCGCGCATCCATCATCTGCGCGGACGCGGTCTGCAAGACGTGCGGTGAACGCCCGGATTTTTTTCGGAGTAATGACAGATGCCGAAGATTGTTGTTCTTGATCCTCTCGCCGACGACGGTTTAAAATTAATGCAGGACGCCGGACTCGAATACGAAGTCCGCACGGGTCTCAAAGGCGAAGAGTTGCGCCAGACCCTTACCGAATTCGACGGCGCCATCTGTCGTAGCGGCGTGAAAATCACCGCCGAGGCTCTTGAAGGAAACAAACGCCTCAAGGCGATCGCTCGCGCGGGCGTCGGCGTCGATAATATCGACCTCAAGGCCGCTACGCGGTGCGGTATCGTCGTTATGAACACCCCCGGCGGCAACACTGTTTCGACTGCGGAACAGACCTTCGCCCTCATGCTCTCGTTGAGCCGCAACACCTGCGCCGCGAACCAGTCTCTCGCCGAAGGTCGTTGGGATCGCAAAAAGTTCGTCGGTCGTCAGCTCGGCGGCAAGACGCTCGGGATCGTCGGTATGGGACGCGTCGGACAGACCGTCGCGAAGTTCGCGAAAGCCTTCGATATGAAGATCGTCGCCTTCGACCCCTATCTCTCCGCGCAGCGCGCTCAGGAACTCGACGTCAAGGTTTACGATACCGTCGCCGAACTTCTCCCACTCGTCGATTACCTCACCGTCCACACCCCGTTGACCGACGCGACCCGCAACCTCATCGGCGATAAAGAAATCGAGTCGATGAAAGACGGCGTTTGCCTCATCAACTGCGCGCGCGGCGGAATCTACAATATGGAAGCGCTCCAGCGCGGCCTCGATTCCGGAAAACTCGGCGGCGTCGCTCTCGACGTCTATCCCGAAGAGCCTTGCACCGATTCTCCTCTTTTCGGGCGTCAGAACGTCGTCTGCACCCCGCACCTTGGCGCGAGCACGAAGGAAGCGCAGATGAACGTCGCTCTCGAAGCGGTCGAACTCCTGATCGATTACCTCAAAAACGGCGTCATTCGTCAGGCGGTCAACTTCTCGCCTCTCGATCCTAAGACCCTCGCCGAATTGCGCGGCGCCCTCGACCTCGCCAATCGTCTTGGGCTCCTCGCCCAGCAGATCGCGCCCGGTCCCGTTGCCACGATCAAGATCACCTATCAGGGCGAACTCTCCAAGAAGAACACCTCGCTCGTCACTTCCGCGTTCTGCTCCGGTTTCCTTACCGGCGTCCTTTCCGAAGAAGTCAACGTCGTGAGCGCCGTTCCGATGATGCAAGAACGCGG
>CAKVCP010000153.1 GCA_934725735.1 uncultured Thermoguttaceae bacterium | reverse complement strand
ACCCTGCGGGGGTCGGCGGGACTCCCGTCGCGCTTACGGGGACGTAGATCGGATTCGTCGCGAAATTATCGACGGCGACGACAAACTCGGGGACGTATTTGAGGAGGATCGCGCGGGTTATGTCGCTCGCTTCCTTGAGCAAGTCGCCGCGCAGGTAATAATACCCGTTCTGCCGCGCGAAGGGGGACTTGGCAAGGAGGCGCCCGAGCGGATGCGAGACGATCGAGGCAAGGCTGTCGTGACGGATCCCCGCGAGTTCGCGATCGCGCGCGGTCAAGGTCTCTTCCAGACACGCCCACTCGTCCGCTTTCGAGACGACGACGACAAAGGGCTTCTCAAACCGATCGTTCGTACGCATCTGTCGCAAATGGCGAGCGCGACGCGTCATCTCGGTGAAAACGACCTCCTGACGAGCGCCCGGGTTGGGGGGAAGCGTCAAAGCGCGCCCTGGTTCGATCTTTTGAATCGCTGCGGACATTCTCCCGTCTTGAATCGGGTCGTAGAGGAAAAAGATGCACGAACTCTTCGCAAGATGACGCGTCACAGGATTCGCCGCCTGATCGTTCGACGGCAAGTAACTTTCCCCCGCGTTGTCGTAGAGGCAGATCGTCCGCGCATACCCTTGTTCGTAATCTCCCTCCAACGGATGACCTTTCGAAGGCGAAAGTAAAAAGACGTAAGGGTTGGGATAGACGACGTTCTGCTCGTCGATATAGACGACGTCGTATTGATCCCCCTGCTCCTGAGTCTTCTCGATCTTGACGTACCCGCCGTTGGCGTTGACGAATTGCGAGTCTTCATACTCGTGAATTCGCGCGTTCATTTCCGGGTCGGCGTCGGTGAAAACGGCGCGGAATTTAAGGGGAGCGTCGCGGCGCATCGTCCACGTCGACGCGGCGAGATAATAGGACTTGCCGCTCCCCGGCGCGCCGACGATCGACATGAAGTAAGTCGGCGAATCGAGAGCCGACGCGGGAAGTTTCAGGTGACACGCCGGACACGCGATCTCGTGACAGCGATTTCCACGCGAGTCGAGCGCGACCCCGTCGACGTCGAAATCCGAAGGAAGAAAGCGTCCCGGCTCCGCGTCGCCGAGGCGTTCGTCCCCAAGCTGCGCGGGATCGACGGAAATCCACAATGTTTCCTCCGGCTTGAAGGATCTCCAGCAGTGCGGACAAACCACTTCGCGCAAAAGTCGTCGAGGGGTGTTATTATACTTGGTCATCTAAAATACGTTCCTCTCGCTGAGTTTAAAACTAAAACTGAAAGTACGTCGCTTTGCTTGAGGGAATAGTCGGCTCTTCCACATGGTTGGCGGCCTTCGCGGCGAGCTCGGTCGCTTCTTTGAGAGATTCCCGATAGATTTTGTCTTCCTCGGTTCCGCGCTCCGCGTTCGCGAACCCCGAACAACGGAGCCAACCGATCAATTCGCTCGCCGACTCCAACGCCTTTTCATAATCAGACTTATCGAACGCCTTTCGCATCGCCTTCATCTCTTTTTCGAGTTTCATACGCTCTTTCGTCGTCACGGTCGAATTTGCCGACGAATTCGCAGTTGAATTTGCCGACGAATTTGCAGAATTCGCGGATTTAGACGAGTCGGGAGTTCCCTTGGGAGCTTCCTGCGCCGCGCCTTCGGCGGACGCTTCCTTTTGAGACGTCGCGTTTTGCGTGGACTCCGTCGTCTCGGAGGACTCCTCGGCGGCCTCCGACTCCTCGGCGTCTTGAGTTTCGTCGGACTCCTGAGCATCTTGCGCGGGGGGAGTCATGGTAAACGTCTCCGAGTTAGCGCAACTTTGCGTTCTCAGGAAGAACGCGAGACCGCAGACGAGCGCCGCGCATATCGCCGTCGCCAGTATTCTTATCATATCTCCATCCTCATTGAGAGCGAGTTTCAGATCCGCCGCGATCGACGACAGCCGTTCCCTTTTCGCCGATCAACGGGCGAATGAAGAACTTTCGTTCTTTCAGGTAATCGCGAACGATCGCGTATTCGTCGTAGGAGTCGTCGGCGACGACGATCGCAACGCGGTAACGTTCGCGATCAAACGGGGCAAAAGTGCGATCGAGCTCCTTGGTGACGCCGGGGGCGCGCAAATCGACGCCGCGACATGGAATCGGTTCGATTTGTACGCTTAAACCTTCTTTAACAACGTGGAAATCGTCGGGATTAAAGCGCAGATCGCCCCCTTTGAGCTTTTGCCAAAGGTAGAGGCGACCGTATTTCAAAATGACGGCGGCCTCCTCATGGAAGAAGTTGCGGTCGCGCATCTGCGGTGGGGCGCCGCGTTGTTGGGCGCGACGTTCCGCTTCGGCGGCGTCTCTCTCGGCTTCGGCGAGAACGCTCTGAGCGGAGTCTTGCGCCATCTTCGCTTCGCGTTTCTCGGCGTCGAGTTCAAGGGCGAGACGTTCGATTCGCGTCGTCTCGCGCAACTTCCGCGCGTTTTCCGCGACGAGCTCGTCAATCTGCCGTAAAACGTCGATCTCCTGACGCCGCGCGTCGGCTACGTCGGCAAGTCCGAGGGAATCGACCATCTCCCCCGCGCGCTCCGCGCGTTCCTCAAACTCGCGATTCTCGTCGCGAAGCGTCTCCAACTCGATTTCGAGTTCCTCGAACGCCGCCGCGCTCATCCGCTCCTGGGAGATCGCTTCCGACTCCGAATTCTCGACAGAGTCGCGCATCGCCACGACGACGAAGAGCATAATGAAGAGGAACCCCCCGAACATATTGCAAATCGTGTCGAGGAAAAGTTCCAAGCTATCTTGCGCGTTGCGACGTCGTCTCATGGCGTTTCCCCCTGTTGGAAGACGAGAGGCGTTTTCTCGCCGATGAGATCGATTCCGTAGCGAATATTTGCGTCGTCGAACTCCGATTCGATAAAGGAAAAGTTTTTCACGCCGCTAGGACGCGCGATGAGGACGAAATACTCGGCTTTGGGTCGATTCTCCGCCCATTTAGTAAAGGAAAAAGGAGTGTCGAAGACCTTCGCGTCCGCTTCGTTCGCCGACGAACGCGCGACGATCTTGCCTTTCATAATTTCGACGAACCACGGCTTTTCCTCGACGTCGGAGGGGAAAACGTACGTCGTCAGCGCCCCCGAGTCGACGCTTTCGAGCGCGGCGTTCTTCATCGCCTCGGTCTCTTCGCGCATCGCGTCGATTTCTTTGCGTTCCTCCTCGAATTGCGCGGCTTTGCTCTGCGCCTCGGCGAGACGCGCGTCGAGCTCCGCCGCGACGGCGCGTTCTTTCTCAAGACGCTCCCGCGCATCCGCGACGCGCTCCTGCGCTTCCGCAAAGTTCATGCCCAGAAGTTCCGATTTATCCGCGAAGGATTCGTCCCACTTCCGTTCCGATTCCTCAAGCTTCGCTCGTAATTCCTCGACCTCTCGACGCGTCTCCTCTACCCGCTCCTGCGCGACGTACGCCGTCTGCGTCTCTTCCGCCGCCTGCCGCGTCAAATTCAACGCAAGGAGAAGCGTCACGAGGACGACCACCCCGCAAACGGACGTGATCGCGTCCTGAAACGCAAAGAGGGAAAATGGCGCGCCCTCTTTTTTACGCATCGCCGCGCTCCTCGTCCTCGGCGTTCGAAATTCCTTCCATGCGCTCGCGAACGCGCAGCTTCAGCACAACGTTTGTCGTGCAATATTCCGAACATGCGTCGAGAAGTTCCTCTTCCGATTTGCGCACGAAGGTCGTGAGGAGCTGGAGCGCAAGGGCGACGGCGAGCGCGACTAGGGTCGTTTCAAACGCGGTCGACAAACCGGCGGTGACGTCCTTTAGCGCGGGGGTGAGTTCGGAAACGTCGGAGCTTGCGGTCAAGACGCCCGCGAAGCGACCGATAGCCGCCGAAAGACCGATAACGGTTCCGATAAACCCGAGGATCGGAATCGCCCAGAGGAACCCCGAAAGGAGGGAGAACGTCGTTTCCGAGACGTTCTCGTCCTGCTCCGCTTGCGAGCGAAAGAAGGCGTCGACGTCGGAGACCTTTCCGAAGTTGCGCAGACTCGCGAGGGTGCGCACGACGCGACGATAGACGAGAAAGTCTTTCGGCGTTTCGGCGATGCGCACGATCTTATCGGCGACGTCGTCGACCGTCTCGACGGTCAGCGTGAAATCGGGGTCGTCGGGAAGGATCGACCGCGAGAGAGCCGCCCTCTGGAGTCGGATTTTGCTCGACTTAATCATGAGGATCATCAAACTCCAGAAACCGAGGAGAACGACCGCGTAAGGCGTCCATCCGCGTTCCGTGAACATCCTTTTGAACGCCGAATCGGGGAGAAGGAGAAGAACGACGTAAAACGCCACCGTCGCCAAAATCCCCAAAAAGCAGGACGACGCCGCGCCCACTTTGGTGTAGCGTCCCCCTTTAAAGCCTAATCGACGTTCAAAATCGTCGCGTCCCCACGACAAAATCTTTTCAACTTTACGCGCCATAACTACCGCCTTTTTCTACCAAATCCTTGCGATTGCGTCATTATATCAGACGCAAGCGCGCGTCGCTAGACGCGCTCAATCTTCGACGACGACGTTCTCGCCCTTCTCGAATCCGCCGCTATTTCCCGCCGCGATATTCCACGCCAAACCGTTCTTCTCAAAAACGCACGACTCAATCTTCAGACGTCCCCCCGCGAGAACGCGAAGGCCCGTCTTATTTCCCGAGAAGAGCGAGCGCGTCG
>CAKVCP010000152.1 GCA_934725735.1 uncultured Thermoguttaceae bacterium | reverse complement strand
CCTCAAAGCGCTTTCTTCGAGCAGTACGGTCCAGCGGGGATGCAGTGCCTTGCCAATGTCGTTCGTTATGCTTCAGAAAAGGGACTACTGGTAATCTTGGACGGCAAGCGCAACGATATTGGAAGCACCGCTACCGCCTACGCCAACGGTCTGATCGGTTCGGCATGTACCAGTCCTTGGGGCGCGGACGCCCTGACGGTCAGTCCTTACCTTGGCGACGATAGTCTGACGCCGTTCGTCGACGTAGCCAATAAACGCCAGGGAGGCGTCTTTATCCTTATTAAAACGTCCAATAAGGGCGGTGCACAGTTCCAAGATCTTTTGATTGATAACGAGCCGCTTTATCTCAAAGTTGGGAATTACGTCGAAAAGCTTGCTTCGCAGAGTATCGAAGAGACGCATGTTGAGTGCGGATACGGCAATGTCGGCGGAGTCGTCGGAGCCACCTGGCCGGAACAGCTTTCTCAACTTCGGGAGAAGCTTCCTCATGTTTGGTTCCTCGTGCCCGGATATGGAAGCCAAGGAGGCGGAGCCAAAGACGTGCAAGGAGCTTTCGACGAGAAAGGACTTGGCGCCATCGTCAATAATTCCCGCGGTATTCTATTCGCATATCAGGCGAAAGCGTATAAAGAGAAATACGGCGAAGCCAATTGGGAAGGCGCCGTCGAAGCGGCAACACTCGACATGATCCACGCGCTAGCGTCCGAGACGCTTGCAGGAAGACTACGTTAGTAAGTTCGAAGACGAGACTCTTGCGTGAGCGAGAGTCTCATTCGTGCGCAAAGATACTCCTCAGCCCTTCAAGCGTCTCTTGGAAAGACGTTTTCTCATTCACCTGCTGTTTCAAAAATGCGTCGATTAGCGGTTTTAGACGTATTGCTTTGTCTATCTCCTCCGAGATTCCCTCTCGATACGCCCCCACGGCAATTAAATCTTCAGAATCTTCATATGTGCCTAGAAGACGTCTAATTTCTCCGGCAAGTCTATTCTGTTCAGGGGAGCATATGAAATTTGCCAAACGGCTAACGCTATTGAGTATATCGATTGCCGGATAAAACCCGCGAACGCTCAGCTTTCTAGAGAGCCAAATATGACCGTCGAGCATTCCTCTTACGGCGTCGCAGATCGGATCCTGTTGATCGTCCCCCTCGACGAGCACCGTAAAAAATGCGGTAATGCTTCCCTCTTCTGTTCGCCCGGCGCGTTCTACAAATCGCGGCAACAGTGAAAAAACGCTCGGCGTATATCCCCTAGACGTCGGCGGTTCTCCTGCGGCAAGACCAATTTCACGTTGAGCCATGGCAAAACGAGTAAGTGAATCCATCAAAAAGAGAACGTTTTTCCCTTGATCTCGAAAGTATTCCGCAATTGCCATAGAAGCGTAAGCGGCTCGTACGCGCATTAATGGAGGTTCGTTCGACGTCGATACGACAACTACGCTCTTTTTCCGACCTTCGTTCCCCAGCTCTCTCTCTACAAAATCGTTGACTTCACGTCCGCGTTCGCCGATCAAACCAACGACGACAACGTCGGCGTCCGTATACCGCGTCATCATCCCCAACGTAACGCTTTTTCCTACGCCAGAACCGGCAAAAATTCCAAGGCGTTGTCCCTGTCCGCACGTAAGAAGACCGTCGATCGCGCGAACCCCCGTTGTTATAGGCGTCTGAATACGCGGACGAGAACAAGGATCAGGCGGAACGCTATCATAACGAACGCGCGTCGTCAAGACAGGCGTCGGCCCCGCGTCGATCGTTTGTCCAAAGGCATTAACAACCCTTCCTAGCAACTGATCCCCAACCCCCAACCACGGCAGCGTTTTTACAAGTTTTATTTTGGAGCCGCGCCTGATTCCTTTTAAATCGGAGTAGGAATACAAGACGGTTAGATTATCTCGAAATCCAATCACTTCCGCCAGCAAAGGTCGAGTCTCGTCGCGACTGTCAATTCGTGCGATTGCGCCAATAGGCGCGGCAAAGCCTTGAGCGGAAATCGTCATCCCTTCGGTGCGAATAACGCTCCCAATAATTTTAGCTGGCGCAATGCCTTGAATTTGTTCAACAATCGTCTTTAAAAAAGTAGGTGAGTTCATGAAAGATTGACAACCCCAAACGCGTAAAACTTCACTGCTCGTTATTCCGAAAGTTCGGAGATGATGCGTTCCAGCCGAGCTTCCAGACGTTCGTCTACGACGCCAAGAGAGCTTTCGACAACGCATCCCCCGCTAGTAATCTTCGGATCAGCGACAATCTCAGCCTTCGCAAGATTCCCGGTCTCTTCCAAAAGCATCTTTATCGGTTCTTGCAAATTCTGTATGTCTTGAGAATTCATTCGAATTTTCAGAGAAGTACAATTCATCGATAAATCTAAAGCTTCTCTTAACAGAGCCAATGGGACGTCTTTAAAAACGCTCACCTCCCTCATGATGGCTTGATATGCGATCGCCGCGGCAATTTGCAAAATATTTTCTTCCCAATTCTTCAAAAGAAGATGCCGCGTATTATTCATTTCCCTAAAAAGTGTGCGCAGTGGTTCAAGGGCTGCGTTCGACATTTCTTTCAATCGACGCTGAACCTCTCTTTCGACGTCCTCGTCAAAGCTTTTTTGCGCTTCCGCGCGTCCCTCGCTTACGCCCTCTTCGCAACCTGTTTCAAATCCTTCGTTATACCCTTTTTGACGCGCCTCTTCAAAGGCTTCGTTCTCCAAGACCTTAATGCGCGTCTCGACTTCGCTCCTTTTGGCCTCCAACTCTTGCCTATCCGCTTCGAGCGCCTGTCGATCGCTATCTAATTGCGCGCGTTCGAGCGCTATACTATTTAGCGCGCTCTCTTGTAACATCGCAATCTCTGTTCGAGCGGATTCAACGATCTGACGAATCTCCTTCTCGGCATAACCTAACGTATTGTTTGATTCTTCCATCACCTCAAAAATAGACCTGTCTTCACGCTTAAAGCCGTTTTGATTTTCGACAATAGGAGAGGCTTGAGAATCGAACGCGCCCCCTTTTCCGCACGAGAACTGGTCTTTCATATTTTCCTCCTGAAACCTCTCATTCCCAACTAGTCGTATTTCATCAACAGTCCAGCTCGCTAAATTCAGACAACTCGTTCGTCTTCATCCAAAATCTGCTTTTGATATGAAAAAAGTCCTGCTACTCTCAAACGCAGAATAGACGAATTACAGTTACCAAAGCGTCTTTCCTGTCAGTTGCAATAGGCGCCTAAATCAGACGTCTAATTGGAATGGATCAATGTTTTGCGATTGATACTCTCAAGAGCCTCTTGTCGCCGTTTCCAATAATCGCTTACGCTGCCGGATTCAGCGTCGTTACCATTCCCGACCACATTAACGGACGAATTATGTAAATCTTTTTTCTGACGCGCCTTATTTGCTTCTTCATTAGCTGAAAGGTATTCGTCTTGCTCGTCAAAATCACCGGGCTCTTCAGGAATGAACGAACGACGCGCGCACCTCTTTTTTTGGTCTCTGTGCGATAAATTTTCATCCTGCATAGGACGATCATTACGCTCCGCGCAAGTTCCGGTTCTCCGTCTCCAAAAGATTCCTCCAATAAACAAAATTGGTAGGATTAACGAGAAAATCAAAACAACCTTAAAGTTAGAACTCCTTTTAACGCGATTTAACGCGCGAGACACAATAGAATGATCCCAGTACTTATCAATGGAGAACTTTTGGCGGAGAACTTGATTGTTTCCCTCAAGCGGAAGTTCAGGCTCCTCTCCAACATTGTCGCCCAAACTCTGTTGCTCGCTTTTTTCCCCATAGGGATCAGAAACTTCGCTCGTGGTCATCCCATGGCTTTGGGACAGGGAATCGACGTAAGCGGTGTTGGGAAGTAAACCTGTGCGTACAAAGGGCTCGTCTTCGACGTCCTTATGGAGAATGGAAGAAGAAGATTCCAATTCGTCAACAGCTGAAGAAGAGGACGACTCTTTAGAAAGAAGCTCTGTATCTAAGAAACTAGAAACAATAAACGAATTTTCTATCGTCGACTCGTTCCAGCCCAAACTCTCTCCCACAGGCCTGAACAAATCGATTGCAAAGCTCTTAATGCCGTCTAAAACCTCCTGTTCCTTCTTAGAATTCCCCCCAGCTCCATTTTCAGAACCATTTCCCCCGACGGCGCAATTCTTTTGAGTAATATTGTCCATATAACTTTGAGGAACGGAAATACATATAGTAATCGCCCTAAGAACTTCTTCTTGCGAACTATTTCGTGTATTTTCTAACGCGCTAACTTGTCTAACTGGATTATGTTTTTCCTCCAAATCAACAGGATTAGGATCGCTATCGTTGGAGCCGGAAGGCAACGGAGACAATTCCTTGAGGCAATTGAATCGAACGGAGTCCTTTTGGGTTACGAGAGGCTTTGGACGATTGGAATCTAACAAGCAAGCGCTTTGAGAAAACTGACCTGTCTTCTCACTCATGGAGACGTCGGCGTCGTCCAATAAAGATGTCAATGGTTTGTACGAATCGCTCCTCTTCTCCAACCAGTTAAACCTAGAAGACGATTCGAGCGTATTCCGAGTAGACGCGCCCTCCTTAGGCGTTAAAGGCGCGCAGTCTTTAGTCGAAATGCGTTTTGCGACGCCCCGTCTCTCTAGAGAAACCGGATTCCCTAATGTTGCGTTTCCTTCCCTAATGCGAGTCGCAGTACATTGAACTAACTGAATGGAAGAATTTGAAT
>CAKVCP010000151.1 GCA_934725735.1 uncultured Thermoguttaceae bacterium | reverse complement strand
GGCCAAGACAGGCGCCAAACAAATCAATTGAGTTATCGTCTGTCCAAACGGCAACCTTAGAACGAGATCCGGGATCGCGAGCGATCGCCTTAATTTGAATTCGTCCTTCGCGAATCTCAGGACACTCGCGCTCGAATAGTTTCTGTAAAAGCGCTTTACTCCTACGACTTAGAATAATCCTCGTCCTAGTCCCAGCCATCTCGACATTACTGATGACAAAATCTAGATGAGAGTCGTTACGATAAATTTCACCGTTGAGTTTTTCGGAATTCGGCAACCACGCTTCTTGGTCGCCGTCTATCATCACGGAAACGCCGCCGCCACGTTCGCCTCTTTTAACGATTCCGACGACCAACTCGCCTTTTCTATCGATATACTTGTTGTAAATCTTATTGCAGACAGCTTCGCGAATCTTCTGGGCAATGCTCTGACGTGCAGATTGAGCGCCAGCGCGCTCCATGAGATTCTCAACAGGAATCGGAACATTGTCGCGATATGCATAGATTTCACATGTTCGACGATCAATATTGATAAGATACGTTGAATCCACGGAACCACTCCCGTGTCTTTTGGCAGCTGTAACTAACCCTTCTTCTATACACCGAAGAACGGTTTCCTTTTCAAGCCCTTTTTCACGATAGATTTGTTCGACAAGCTTTTGTATTTCTTGCGGATTCATTCGATAGTCTTCAAAATTACAAGGTGAAATAAATCATTCCTTACCTTCGCCAGAGGCCAACGAATAAGTTATTATTCGCATTCTACGAATCCAAGTTCGATGATGATTGAAAACGATTCTCCTCGCAACTTTCAGGCGTACGCCAAACTAAGGATATACTCTATTAGGATACAACAGAAATTATAAACGTCAAGACGCGCCCATATTACGTAGAAAAAATACCCAAAACGAAGCTCGCACACATCAAAACGATCTATGTACACACCCCTCAGCTCGTCAGTAACATTTTCTACATGTCAATTTTTAATATCAAAATCAACATTGAGAATATATGTCGTTTATAGTCGTCAATTATTTGACGTCTAAGAGCGTACGCTGTTAAAACGAGCGGAGCCGGCGCGTGAAAAATCGTGTATCTCTGTTTGCATTGGCGACTCTGTAAGAGTTGGAAGACTCAAACGCCACGGAAGATAAACAGTAAACACACTCCCAAACCCTGGTTGACTTTCTAGTTGTATTTCACCTTCTAGAAGTTTGCAAAGTTCTCTTACGATGGATAGTCCCAAACCGCTTCCCGAATATTCCCGAGTCATCGCGCTACCGTCAGCGGAGTTCTTCCCTTGTCTGAATTTTTCAAAGATAATCTGTCTTTCCTCTTCAGGAACTCCAACGCCGGAATCTCGAACTTGAAGGCGTAAAAAGGGTATCGACCCATTTTCATGCGACGTTATCGTCTTAACTGTAGGAGGACGCATTTCACGGTCGACAGATATCTGGATACGGCCTCCTTCAGGAGTGAATTTGATCGCGTTTGATAGCAGATTATTAATAATTTGTTGTATGCGAGACTCGTCTTGCATAAGCGTGGGAAGGTCAGGAGCAAACTGTGTCGTTAATTCAAGATTCTTCTTATCTACAAGAGGGCGCGCCATGTCGCATTGCGCTAACACAACGGCTTCAATCTTAAATTCCGAAAGTCGTACTTCCACCCTTCCGTCTTCAATCTTCGTCATATCAAGAATATTATTGATCATTCGAAGCAACGCCGTTCCTGAAGTGTTGATATTGTTCACATATTTGCGTTGCTTGTCCGTCAACGATTGAATTGAACCCAACATCTGACTGAACCCGAGAATACTATTAAGCGGCGTTCTTAGTTCATGACTCATCGTCGCCATAAAGTCAGATTTAATTTTATTCGACTTATACAGCTCCAGGTTCGTTTGAGCCAGTTCATCAACCTTTTTTTCCAGTTGAGAATTCAACGACTCAAGACGTTCCTGAGTGTCCACCAAATAACGAAGCATCTTATTAAAAGAAACCCCTAACGCCTCGAACTCGTCGCCAGTCTGAAGTTCAGCACGTTTTGAGACGTCGCCGCAACTAATCGCCTCGCTCACTTCTCTCAAATTGCGTAATGGTCTAACAACGACAACCCGAACGACGACATAAAACGCAAACAAACCGAAAAACGCCGTTATAATCGCGCCGCCAATCAATAGGGTCCATAAGCGCGCGCTCTCCTTTCTGGTCGGCGGTTCAGGAATGGTCACCTGGATGACGCCTAACGGCGAACCCAATTCTAGAGACGAATCTCCCATAATTTCATGATGACAATTCCAACATGGTCGATCTAACAACAAGGGTTTATAGTAGTAATATCTTCCTTCATCGTCTACTCGTTCAACTGCCTGGTCAAAATCGATTTTCCCCGTATGGCCTTCCTCGGCGTTTGCTTTCAAACGACCTATCAACCGACGTTCAAAAAGATCCAATGAAGGATCTTCTTCTAGTGGAGTCTCTCGATTTCCAAAACTAATAAGTCGCGTTTCGAAACGAGCTCGTTCGGAAAGTCCCCCAATCTTCTCGCTCAAGGTTGTCATTGAATCGATGAACTTATTCAAATCACCAGAATCGCTAGATCGCCCCGTAGCGCCTTCAGCGGTAAGTCCCTTAATATGTGTCAAAAGAAACTCTCGCTCGCTCACAAGTTTGCCCATCAAAGGATTTTGTGCGTCAACTTGAGACTTTGTCGCCTTGTAATATAAAAAAACGCTTGTTAAAATAACCGCGCCTAAAGCGACTCCAAAGAAAAATAGGCATTTAATTTCAAGGCTCGACTCTAAAAAAGGTCTTCCACTACGCCTCAATTCCATTCTAAAACCTCTATACAGCCATCTTAACAAGGCGAAGGATTAAGAAAATCCGACCCCCAAGTATAAAAGAGATAATCGAGACAGTCAAGCTTCTATAAACCAGCGATCCAATGAGAGACGGACGGCAGAAGTTTTTTGGGAAAATGATGTCGCATAAAAATGATATAAACGCTATAATTTTCCAGCTTTTCTCCATGACTAGCGGAAGGAAGGCCAGTGGAAGCAATCATCCTAGAGGACTTGATGTGACTCGAACGTTTTGCATAGCGAATCAAAAAGGCGGCGTCGGCAAGACGACTACGGCGATTTCCCTCTCGACGGGCTTTGCTCGAGCGGGGTCGTCTTCGCTCTTAATCGATCTTGATCCGCAGTGCAATGCGACAAGCGGGTTGGGGCTCGAACCCACGTCAAGACATCCGCTCGTGACCGGAGAACCGATACGTCATGCCATCCGCAAAACGCCCTACGGAACCGACGTTTTACCGGGATGCAGAAGCTTTGGAGACGTTGAACGACTTACTCAAGCGCTGGATCCCAGGATGTTCGAAGAAATGACGTTGCGTATGACGCGGGAAACCCGCGGATACGATCACGTCTTTATTGATTGCCCGCCGTCATTAGGGCCGCTTACGCAAGCGGCGCTCGCCTGGTCTACCGATGTTCTAACGCCAATTCAATGCGAATATTTTGCAATGGAAGGTTTAGTGCAAATGATTGAGGTCATCGGAAAAGCAATGAAAAGAAAAACGAAAACGCTTCAATACGGGGGCGTCATTCTTACAATGTGCGATCCTTCTTTGGAACTTACCCAAGAGGTAGATCGCGAGGTTCGCGACTTCTTTGGAGAAGTCGTTTTTAAGACTACGATTCCTCGCGACGTATCTCTTGCAGAAGCTCCAAGCTATGGAAAACCAATTTTTGATTACGCGCCCCGTTCACGTGGAGCCCGCGCCTACATAGAACTATGCCTGGAGGTTTTGGAACGTGTCTAAAGATAAAAGATTAGGAAGAGGTTTAGAAGCCATGTTGCAAAAGGTGGCGGCTGCAAATGAATCTTTTCTTGGCGCCACATCGTCTGACGCCTCTTCCGCGGGACATTATACTCCAGACGACGCCTATCCGTCCATTTTAACGATCAATCAAACGGAAGAAACTTCGGCGTCAATCGCCGCCAAACGTACACGACGTTCTGACGCGGCGGAATTAGAGGCCGAAAAGGATCGCGCTCTAGCGGGGTTTTCTGACGGAAGGGTTGCGACTGAAGTTCCCGTCGATCAAATAACCCCCAATCCCTACCAACCTCGTTTAGACTTCGACGAGTCGGACTTAAAGGAACTTGCAGAAAGTCTCAAGCAGCACGGGATGCTCCAGCCTATCGTTTTGAGACAATGCGACAACCACTACGAAATCGTCGCTGGCGAACGCCGATTTAGAGCAGCCCAAGAGGCAAAGTGGGACAAAGTCCCCGCTATCGTCATCAAAGTCGAAGATCGTCAAATGGCGGAACTAGCGCTCACTGAAAACATGCAGCGTCGCGATCTCAATCCCCTCGAAAAGGCGACGGCGTTCCGCAACTATCTGGATTGTTATGGAGGCACGCACGAAGAGTTAGCCTCGCGTCTTGCTCTCGATCGCTCAACGGTCACCAATCTAATGAGACTCCTCGATTTGAACGAAGACGTCCAGCAAATGACGAGACAGGGATCGCTCACTCAAGGTCACGCGCGAGCGCTTCTTCCTCTAGAGGAGTGGGATCAAAAGGAAATGGCTCAGCGCATCGTCGACGAAGAGTTAAGCGTCCGAGAAACGGAATCGATCGTCAAACAATTCTTGGAATCAGGGAAAGTCGAACCTCGCCGCCCAAAAACCGCGCCGGAGGTCAGCCCGAGAATTAGAGAACTAGAAAGCCAGTTCCGCTCTTGGCTG
>CAKVCP010000150.1 GCA_934725735.1 uncultured Thermoguttaceae bacterium | reverse complement strand
TGAAGCGAACCCGCCGCGGAGAGGGTCACGCCCATCATATGCCACTTGCCGCGCACCGCGTGGCAGAACGTGTGAACGCGCCCGAGTGGGTCGTAATGCGCCGAGTCGCTGTGCGCGAAGACGACCCCGCTCGTTCCAAGCGACGTCGAGAGCGCTCCTTCGCGAACCACTCCCGCGCCGACCGCCCCCGCCGCGCAGTCCCCCGCGCCTCCGACGACGACGCAATCGGTCGTGAGTCCGAGCGCCTCCGCCGCGCTCGCCGTCAAACAACCCGTTACGTCTTCCGATTCGTAGACGCGCCCAAAGAGGGATTCGTCAAGTTGCAGCGCGCTGAGGAGCTCCTTCGACCAGCGGCGATTCGCCACGTCGAGGAGGAGCATCCCGCTCGCGTCGCTCACTTCCGTCGCGTATTCGCCCGTCAGACGGCGGCGTATTTCGTCCTTCGGAAGAAGAACCTTCGCGACTTTGTCGAAGTTCTCCGGCTCGTTGTTGCGAAGCCAGAGGATCTTCGGCGCCGTAAAGCCGCTCATCGCAGGATTGCCGACGAGTTCGATCAGACGCGAACGTCCCCCGACCGCCGCTTCGATCTCCTTACATTCGGCTTCCGTGCGCTGGTCGTTCCACAGAATCGCCGGGCGGATCACGCGATCTGATTTGTCGAGGAAGACGGAGCCGTGCATCTGGCCGGAAAGGCCGATCGCTTTGACGTCGGAGCCCTTGATTCCGCCTTTCGCGAGAACTTCGGGGACGACCTTCACGACCGCCTGCCACCAATCCTCGGGATCCTGTTCGCTCCAAAGCGGTTTCGGCGCGTAGCAGGGATATTCCCCGACGCCGGAGGCGAGGATTTTTCCTCCGCCGTTAATCGCCAACACTTTAGTTCCCGACGTTCCGACGTCGATACCTAGATAAACGTTCTGCGCCTTCATATATGAAACTCCTAAAATTTATTAGCGTTAATTTAGGGCGGGGAAGAGGGGAATCTTTTCCCCGCCGCGTCGCTAATAGGATACTAGGAGACGGAACGATTTTCAAGCGTCGCGCAAAATTGTACGCGGCTCTCACCCTTTGGCGCGCCGGGTAACTCCGCGCCGCGCATGATCTTTGAAAGGTCGTTACAGCATGTCGAATTATAACGTCGTTTATCTCGATAATAACGCCACGACTAAGGTCGCTCCTGAGGTCGTCGACACAATTAGTCAATATCTCGCCGAAGAATACTGGAATCCGAGCTCGATGTACGAGCCCGCGCTCGCCCTTGCGCGCAAACTCGACGAAGCGCGTCGCGACGTCGCCGACGTCCTCGGCGCCGCCTTTCCCGACGAAATCATCTTCACCTCCTGCGCAACCGAGAGCAACAACGCCGCTCTCTTCGGAGGGCTCCGCGCCGCGCTCAAGACCGATCCGAAACGCCGACATATCGTTACCTCGAAGGTCGAACATCCTGCGATTATCGAAGTCTGCCGACGCCTCGAAAAGGACGGGTACGACGTCTCCTGGATCGGCGTCGGAAAAGACGGACAGATCAATCTGCGCGAATTCGTTCAGGCGATTCGACCGGGCGAAACCGCGATCGTCTCCATCATGCACGCCAACAACGAGACGGGCGTCGTTTTCCCGATAGAAAAATTGTCGCGCATTGTGAAGCAGACGGATCGAAAAATCATCTTCCATGTCGACGCGACGCAATCGGCGACGAAACTTCCGGTCAATCTTTCGCTCAATTCGAAGGGCAACGACGCGACGCCGGGCGCGTTTGCGTACGTCGACATGCTCTCTTTTAGCGGACATAAGATTCACGCGCCGAAGGGCGTCGGGGTTCTTTACGTTAAGAGAGGGACTCCCTTTGAGAGCTTTATGGTCGGCGGTCATCAGGAGCGCGGACGCAGAGCGGGGACGGAAAACGTTCCCTATATTATGGGGTTGGCGCGTGCGTTGACACTTGAAAAGGACGGGCTAGAGGCGCGCGCGGCGAAGATGGCGGCGCAGCGCGACCGATTGCAGAACGCGTTGGAAGAACGCTTGAGCTGGATCGTCGTCAACGGAAAGGGAGCGCCGCGCACGCCCAACACGCTGAACGTGGCGGTCTACGGCGCGGAAGGCGAGGCGATTCTCGCGCTTATGTCGGATAAGGGCGTGTGCATTTCGAGCGGTTCCGCTTGCACCTCGGGCTCTCTTGAGCCGTCGCACGTCCTCACGGCGATGGACGTGCCCGCAGGGGCTTTGCAGGGGAATTTTAGGTTTAGTCTGAGTCGATATACGACGGACGATGAAATAGATCGAGCGATAGAGGCGTTTGTTGAGTCGGTGAATACGATTCGCGCGACGTCGTCGAAATGGGATTCGAAGAAGTCGAAACCGATCGCGTGACGCCAACCGTTTAGGGCTTGATAATTTTCGCGCAGCGTATAGAATGACAATGGGCGCCGGTGGACTTAGCGAAACCGGCCCGGTAAATTCCGCTATGCGCGAGAATTCGCCTTACTGAACTATACAGTTTCAAGATCAAAATATTTTTTCGTCATGGGAGATTAATTAACATGAAACGAGCGAAGATCACCGTCGTCGGCGCTGGAAACGTAGGAGCTACATGCGCGCTGTACTGCGCTCAGGCTGGTTTGGGAGACGTCGTTCTTCTCGATACCCCTCGCGCGGGAGATATGCCCAAGGGTAAAGCTCTTGACCTCGCCGAAGCCGCTCCCGTCCTCGGTTACACCTCCAACCTGACCGGCACCACCGATTACGCTGATACCGCGAACAGCGACGTCGTCGTCGTCACCGCGGGCGTCGCTCGTAAGCCTGGCATGAGCCGCGACGACCTCCTTTCCATCAACGCCGGCGTCGTCGGCTCCGTTGGCGAACAGATCAAAGCTACAAGCCCTAACGCCGTCGTCATCGTCGTCAGCAACCCTGTCGACACCATGGTTCAGAGAATGTGCGACGTCACCGGTTTCCCGCACTCTCGCGTTATCGGTCAGGCGGGCGTTCTCGACGCCGCGCGCTTCTGCTGCTTCATCGCCATGGAACTCGGCGTCAGCCCTGAAGACGTCAACGCCATGCTCCTCGGCGGTCACGGCGACTCCATGGTTCCCCTCGCCAGTTGCTCCTCCGTCGGCGGTATCCCCGTCACCCAACTCATCGCTCCCGATCGCCTCGCTGAAATCGTTCAGCGCACCCGCGTCGGCGGCGGCGAAATCGTCAATCTCCTCGGCACCGGTTCCGCTTACTATGCCCCCGCGGCTTCTACCGCCAAGATGGTTCAGGCGATCGTTCGCGACGAAAATCGCGTCCTCGCTTGCGTCGCTTACTGCGATCAGGAATACTCCGTCGGCGGGTACTACGTCGGCGTTCCCGTCGTCCTCGGAGACGGCGGCGTCAAGAAAATCGTCAACGTCGATATGACGCTCGAAGAGAAGGCCCTCTTCGCCAAGAGCTGCGACGCCGTCCGCACCAACGTCGCCAACATGCAGAAGGTTCTCGAAGCCCAGAAGCAGGCGTGAGCCTCTCATAGCGTCGAGTTGACGGCTCTTTAATTCACACATTCACAGGAGCGAGCGTATGACCCGGAAACACTGGCGGTTGACGCTCGCTTTTGTTTTGATTCTGCTCGGCGCGTCCGCCGCCGGCGCTCTCCTCGCTAATTATTCTCCGACTCAGTTGCGATTGCCTTCCTGCTTCTTTCGCAAACTCACCGGATTATATTGTCCTGGATGCGGCTCGACTCGCGCTCTTCGACGCTTACTTCGCGCCGATTTTATCGGGGCGTTCCGATATAATCCCGCCTTTGCGCTCGCCGTTCCATGGATCCCTATCGCTGTGTGTCAAGCCTTCTTCGACGAGTGGCGCGGCGTCTATCCTCCGCGGCGCTTGGTCTATCGATACGCTCTATTCCTCGCCGTCCTACTCCTCGTCTTGGGCGTCGCGCGGAATTTGCCATTCGACGTTTGCGACTGGTTGAGACCGCCCGCCGGATCATGTCCTTAACGCGCCTTGCTTCTGGAGAAAATACTCATGAAATACTGCGAACGTTGCGGGGCCCCTGCGGATCCCAATGGAAAATTCTGTCCAAAGTGCGGTCGTCGTTACGGCGCTTCCGCCGTCGGATCATTTTTTGAAAAAATCAAGGCGATGGATTTTCGCGCGATCGCGCAGAGTCTCGACGACTCTCTGGGCAGCGCGACCGACGCGCTCGAAGGGTGGCTACGAAAGGGCGTCGATCGTCTGACGGCGACGAATTACGCCGCTCCCTCCTTTATCATTCTCAACATTTTGGCGATCTTCCTACTTAGTTCGATCTGCGGACTCATCGGAACTTTCTTTTCATGGCGCACGGTCGAACTGCGCCGCGTTAATAGTCCCAACGCGCCTGCGGCTTCGAAGCGCGCCAAGCTCTGGTTCGCCTTCGCCTGCCTCTTGGCGATCTTCAAAATTCCGCTCGTTCTCGCGTGTCATTCGCTCTTCGCCCTACTCTAAGCAAGTCTTGCGATTGGGGTCGACGCGCTCGTACTGAAGAATTAACGCGATTGTCGACGATTCGAACCTCTTTTTGCATACATAATTATTAACGTTTTATATCACTTTTGAACCTCCTGCTTCGGGAAAGAGAATCATGAGTTTTTGTAAGCAATGCGGCGCGGCGTTAGATGGCGAACCGCGCTTTTGTTCCCAATGCGGTTCCGCGACGAACGGGGCGACCCACGCCGCAGAGGAAAAGCGGTTCTGCTCGAATTGCGGCGCCCCGATCGAACGCGGCGGCGGCTGCTCGCAGTG
>CAKVCP010000149.1 GCA_934725735.1 uncultured Thermoguttaceae bacterium | reverse complement strand
AATATGTACCGCTTCCGAGCCAAACGCCGATAAAGGCGACAGAGCGCGTAAAAACGTTCGACGAACAGCCGCTCGACAGGGAAAGTCGAGCTCGGGTGGAAATTTTTCAATAAATTATTGAAAAGAGTCCCAAAAAGAGCAAAGTCGAGAGGCCAAGAGGTTCGATATAGTTACAGCGAGTTGGGGCGCGAGCTCCTATCGCGGTTTATGGATTACGGGGAAATCTTGTTCTACTCGTTCCAAGTTCGTGTGAATCGACGAAAACATCGGTCGGTTTAGTGCGAAGGCGCCTTGCTAACGCGTCGTGTTCACGTAAAGAACTAGCGGATACAGGAACTGAGGAAACGCCCCGGGGCGTCCACCCTTTACATCATTTGTCAAGGAAGCTAAAATGAAAAAAATGAACTCCAGAATTGCCGCAAGTTTGCTTTTGCTTGCCGCGGCAGTCACGAGCGGTTGCTTCGGTTTCGGGGGCTTTTCGCTCGGTATCTTCAGCGTTCCGGTTCCGGTTAGTCCGTATTTCCAGGGCGCCTACGAAGATATGTCGTTCGAGAACGATCGCTATAGCCAAGTTCCCGTACTGCCGCCTATTGTCGAGGGCGTCCCTGAAGGACTCGACGCTCCGAGCGACGACGAAGTTATTCGTCTGTTAGAACGCGCGAAGCCGGATAACGGCGGCGTGCCGTTCCTTGAAACGCGCTATCGCAACGACGTTCGCATTAAGAAAGAATTGGTCGCCGACTACGTCGATCCGCCGCGATTCTTCCCCATGGTCGGCGCCGTCCAAGTCCACCACGTCCACTACAAGTGCACGGTCTACTACGAACAAAAGGTTCGCGTCGGCTGGCCGATTCCTTACACCATTGAAAAGAAAGACGCTCAAGAAATCGTCTATATCGACAAAGACCATCTGCACGCCGTCTCGCAAGAAGGCGAAAGCGTCGCTATGTGAGCGGGTCTTGCCGTCCGCAAGACGCGACAAGGCGCCTGCTTAACTCGACCGAAAATGCGGAGAAACTCCCTGAATTGGGGTTTCTCCGTTTTTTTTATACCAACCCTGCCCCTAATCGCTCTTGACTTCCTCCCCTCTCTTGCGCAACATGCGGTAAGACGCCGGATTCTCCCGCGCCACGATTCGACACGCTTCGAAAGGTCTTACCGATGCGCAAATTCAAGCCGACTATCATTCTCGCCGCCATTCTCGCGACTCTCTTCGCCTCGTACGCCCCTGCTAACGCGCAGGCGTGGAAGCTCTTTACCGACACGTTTAAACGCGACGCTAAGAAAGAAGAGCCCGTCGCAGACCCTGAGCCCGCGCTAGACCGCGTCGACCCCTCTTTCGAACAAACCTCCCCCGAGCCCTCTCAAGGTCTGGGACTTCTCGATTTCTCCAACGCCTTGCAGGACGACGCTTCGAATCTCACCGGTTCCGCTCCGATCGACGCAGAAGACGCCGCGATACTCCAAAGTCGGCAAAATCAGGAAGAATTCGCTCCGTCCCTCCCATCCTATCGCAATCGTCCCGAACAACTCGCGGACGCGGCGCTTAACGACGTCTTTTTTATCTCCCCGAACGTCGGCTGGGCCGTCGGAGATCGCGGCGTCGTTCTCAAATCCGTCGACGGCGGAGAAACGTGGAATCTCTGCGAAACGAACGTCGACGCAAATCTCTTCGCCGTCTCATTTTTTGACGAACGCTACGGCCTCGCGGTCGGCGGTCGCGTTATGCCGTCGACAAAGGGGGGACTCGGAGTTATTCTGCGCACGATCGACGGAGGCGTCACGTGGGGCGAGGTGGAGCACGCCGCGTTCCCAATATTGCGCGACGTGAAAATACTCGACCCGCAAACCGCGTGGATCGCCGGCGATTCCTCCACGATGTATCCGTCGGGGTTATTCGTGAGCGAAGACACCGGCGTCTCCTGGGTCGCGGAATCGGGCTCCAAACATTCCGGCTGGCGGTCGATTCTTTACGATCCAGTAGAACGTATCGGCGCGGGGGTCACGATGCGCGGGGAGTTGCAAACGGTCTCGGGGGACGCGCTTCGTCGTCCTCTCGACGCGGAATCGCGAAGTTTCGCGGATTCCGCGTACGACGCGTCGACGGGAACTGCGTGGGCGGTCGGCGCGGAAGGGCTCGTCATGCGCTCGGACGACTTCGGCAAATCATGGCGCTATAGCGACGCGCCTCTACCCGACGGCGCGGGGGATTATTTCGATCTCGCAAGCGTCTCGGCGCGGGACGGTAAGCTCGCGGCGGTCGGTTCTCCCGGCTCTCTCGTCTTCTCGTCGACCGACGGGGGCGCGACGTGGCGGTCTCACGCGACGGGAACGACGGCGCCGATGCGTCGCGTCTTCTTCCTCGACGCCAACCTTGGATGGAGCGTCGGAGATTTGGGAACGATCGCTTCGACGCGCGACGGTGGCGAAACGTGGCGAACGGTGCGTCGCGGCGGCTCGCGCGTCGCGCTTTTGGGGCTCTTCGCGCGAATCGACGACGTTCCCCTAAGCGTCTTCGCGCAACTCGCGGCGGAAGACGGGTACCTTTCTGAAATTGAGATCGTCGCGCGAGAAACGCGGTACGAAGACGCGTCGGAAGAAGCGACGCGCGCGAATCGTCTTTACGAAGCGGCGATCGAGTGCGGATGCGTCGGCTCGACGCAAGGGGGGCGATTTCCGATCGCGTCTCGAGAAGAACGGGACGCGATCGACCGCGCCGTCGCGCGACTCGACGCGGTTCACGACGGCAAGGGGCGTCTCAAACTACGCGAATCTCTCGTTCGCGCGCTGCGCACATGGCGTCCCGACGCGCTCCTAACCCTCGACGCGACGGAGAAAAACGACGCGGCGAAAGCCCCGGCGGCGACCCTCCAAGGGGGCTATCAACCGGGTCAAACGCCCGGCCTTGTCCCCGCGCTCGCGTCTGACGCCCAAAAACTAGAAAGCGGCCCTCGCGACGCGTTCCAGGAGCTCCTCCTGACGGAACTTGCGTCCGCGATTCGCGACGCCGCCGATCCAACTGCGTTCCCCGAGCATCTTACGGCGTGCGGGCTCGAACCGTGGCGCGTGAAAAAAGCGCGGATTCTGTGTCGCGGCGCCTCTCAGTGGGATATGACGATCGACGACGGCTCCTATTGTCCCAACCTCGGGCGCGCCGTCGGCGAAATTTCGCGACGCGCCAACGCGATTCTCGCAACCGACGCGGAGCTCCCCGGCGCAGTCAACCTGCAAACGCTCTTCACCGTCGGCGCGCCGAAAAACGCGAATAAAACCTTCTTCGACGGGTTGGAAATTCCTTACGGGGGGGATTCAAGACGCGTGCGTCCGAGCGTCGACGCGGAATCGTCGGAACGTTGCGTCGCTCGCGCGGCGGCGCGGCGATCCCGACTTGCGATCGCGCAAAACCTTGCGAAGCAAAGTCGTCAGACGCCCCAAAGCGCCGATCTCTTCCTGGGACAGTTGAACGATTCGCTCCGCGGAGTCGACGTCGATCTGGCGGTGGAATATATCACGACGTCGGGTAAACTCTTCGCGGCGATCGGCGCGTGGCGTCCCGCTGCGGAGATCTTCGCGTCCCTCTCTCCGACACTTTACTCAGATCCGCAAAGTCGAGAAGCGCTCGCGTGGCTCATGCAATACTACTGCGGTTCGGAACCGGAACGACGCGTGCTCGCGCAAGGCGGCTCGGCGCTCGACGACGAACCAGGCGGACGCCTGAAAGAAGCGCAAATCCTCGCGGATCGACTCCGCGAAGACGCTCCCGACGCGTTCATGGCTCCCGAGATTCGCTTTCCCTTCGCCGTCGCGCAGCTCGCGTCCGGCGATTATCAGGGCGCGATGCGATTCTATCTCGCCCGATCTCAGTCTTCCGTCGGCGGATCGGGGACAGGAGGCGGCAAGGACGACGTCTGGGCGGTTCGCGCCGCCGCAGAATATTGGCTCCGCGCCCCCGACGGGGATATCGGGACTCATAAGGCGGAGTTCTGCCCTCTAAGCGTCGCGACGTGCCGCGCGGCGATCGCCAAGCCGTTCCTTGACGGCGTCCTTGAACCGGAAACGTGGGACGCGGCGGCTGAACTGAGACTCTCGGAACCGTATCCCGACGCGCGAAGTCGAGAAGCGACTCCCGACGAAAAACTCCGCGACGAATGGCGCGCTAAGAACCGCGCCTTTTCCTCCGATTTGGGCGCTCGACTCTATTTCCTCGTCGATTCCGAGTACCTCTATATCGCGGGTCGTTGTCCCAAGGTTAAAGGATATCGTTACACGACGCGCGACGACAAGGAAACGCGACCTCGCGACGCGAACCTTTCGCAGAAGGATCGCGTCGAAGTTGCGATCGATATCGACGGGGACTACGCGACGTCGTGCAATTTCGTCGTCGACTGCAACGGGTGGCTCGCGGACTCTATGTGGGACGACGCGTCGTGGAATCCTCCGATTTTTTTGGCGCGTCATGAAGAAAGCGACGAATGGAGCTTCGAAGCGGCGATTCCCTTGTCGAGCTTCGCACCCGCGCCCCCTCGTCCCGGCGCGTCGTGGAGAATGAGCGCAAGGCGCGTCGTTCCCGGCGTCGGCGTCGAATGTTGGAACGTCGAGAATTCCGACCGCGGAGAAAAGGCGTTCGGAGTCCTGCAATTCGAATGAGACGATAAGCGATCGACAAAAAAAGAGCGTCCGGGGTTCCAGACGCTCTTTTACTATCGCGGTCGCGCGTTCAAAGCGGACTATTTTTTCTTAATGACAATGAGTTCGAAGGAGCGCGGTTGGTC
>CAKVCP010000148.1 GCA_934725735.1 uncultured Thermoguttaceae bacterium | reverse complement strand
AAGTCCGTTGATCTCCCAGCGAATCCACGACTTATCGTTCGCTTCCTTCACCCACTTCGTCGTCGGCTCGACGATCGTCGTTCCCGGCGGCAAAACTAACTCGACGCTCGTAAACTGCGCAAAGTCGGAGAGGTTCATGACGACAAGTTGATACGTCACGGGCTGACCTTGGACGAACTGCTGCGGCGCGCGAATCGAGAGGGTGACGGGCGCGACGTACGTCCAGGTGTAGAAGAAGACGCGGCTGTCGACTTCCACTTGTCGATAACGATCGGTCGCGGGGCGCAAGACGGTCGCTTTGATTTTCGCGGTTCCGGCGGTTCCGCGCAGCTGAGAGAGCGCGACGTCGGCGTTTCCGGACGCGTCGGTCGTCACGGCGACGGAGTTGAGCTTATTCGGACCGAGCCCCGCGTCCCCGGAAAGGACGTCGTAACGCACCGTCCATCCGTCGCGCGGCTCCGACGTCGAGCGGCGAACCACGGACGTCGAAAGCTTCGTGCTCGTATTCACCATCGCGAGCCCCGACTGCGGGAACTTGAACGCCGCGTCGACCCAATGAATCTGCGACGTCGCGCGTCTCTTATCCCAGTTGCTAATCGTATCCGACATGACCGAAACAGACGTCGTTCCCTCCTCCGTCGAAGAGACCGACGTCCACGACTGACCGCGAAGGATCGTCACGTCGTCAAGGCGCGTCTCCGTTCCCCGATTGATCCGCCAAAGTTGATCCGACGTCGTCGTCGTGAGCGTCTTCGAATCCTCCTTCGCCTTACGCGCGTTCTTAATAAGAGGACAATTCAAACAACCCTCGTATTCCCCCGTGAAGATCTTCGGCGTAAAACCGTCGCTCGGATTCGACTCCATAAAGGCGCCCGTACCCGAAAGATCCCACGACAACTTCTCCCCCACGCGTAGATATTGCGAATCCTCGCCGATATAACTCGCCACGACGATCACCTCCGTGCCGACGGGCGCCGCGATCTCCGCAGGCTCCACGACGAGCGCGGGGCCCGGTCCGTTCCACTTCTTCGGAAAGAGCGCGCCTCCGTTGGGACGCTGCGTCGACCATACGTATTCTTTGAGATTGATCCCCGCGTTCTTGGCGTTCGTCAACTCCTCTTCCGTCGGCTCCCACGCCTCTTTACGATTCGAGGAGCCCAGACTCGCGCGCGCTATAGCGTCCTGCTCGTCCTTTTTCGACGCCTCGTCGACCGTAGAGCGTCGCTTGGCGAAAATACCGTCCTCGGAAAAGAGACAGCATTTATGATTCTCAAGAGTCTCGCAACCAAAACAAAACGCCGCCAGAAGGAGAACCAGCGCGGCGCGCCAACTTCTCGACGCGCGTGAACAACTTCTCAAGACGTCTTCGACTTCTCGCATCTCCATTCTCCTTCTTCATCGATTCGTAATAATCACAATCAACCGCGCGGCAAGCGCAACCGACTTTGTCAATACATATTATACATATTACGCAATTTATTCGACCCTACGCACCCTTCCTAGAATAAATTTCGCAAAGAAGAAAGAAAGAATAAACGGCGTCGTCGATAGAGTCTTTACAAGAAGCGCCGCCGCGATAATCGCTATCTTTAAAAATGAATGAAAAATCGTCGCCCCCTTTCGAAAAACGGCCCGATACATATATTAATAGGGGCGCGTTCGCTGATCGCGCTAGTCAAGAAAACATATAATCTTCGGAGTAGACACGTGGCTCAGGAAAAACAAGAAGCGGAAGGTAAGCAAAGAACCTTGTCGATCGTCTCGCTAGGCTGTCCTAAAAATCTCGTTGACGCGGAATCGATGGCGGGGCGTTTGCAATCTGCGGGCTTCCTATTACTGAAGGACGCGGAGGCCGTTGATCTTTTGCTGTTAAACACGTGCGGCTTTTTGCGTAGCGCCCGCGAAGAGGCTGAAAAGTACATTCGAGAAGCGCTCGCCGCGAAGAGATCGGGCTCGATCAAGAGGTTGATCGTCTCAGGGTGCGCGGTCGCCTCCGACGGGGAAGAACTTGCGAAGCGTTATCCGGACGTCGACGCGTGGATTAGTCCTTACGACGAAGGATTTATCGGGGAGATCGCCAAGGGCCTCTTCGCGGAGGAAGGGGAGAACAATTCGGCGCAAGAGGCGCAGTCTTCCGCGCTCAAGCTCCTCGCGCCTGAAGAAGCTGCGGCGGCTCGATTCTTCTACCATCCCACGCGCAGTCTCGTTCTCGACGACACGAAGCGCGCGTCCCTTACTTCTCCGCACGTCGCGTACCTCAAGATCGCCGACGGGTGCGACCGCTTCTGCACCTACTGCACGATTCCGAATATCCGCGGTCGTTACGTCAGCAAGCCTCTTTCGACGATCCTTGACGAAGCGTCGCGTCTCGCCGACGCCGGGGTGCGCGAACTCGTTCTGATCGCGCAGGAAACGACCTTCTGGGGCTCCGATCTTTACGGCAAACCCGACCTCGCTCGACTCCTCGACGCGCTCAAGTCGCGAAACCAATTCGACTGGATCCGCGTCCTCTATTCGTATCCCCTCTTCTGGGATCAGGAGCTTGTCTCCCTCTTTAAGATGGAAGACCCGGGAACGACGTCGATCCTTCCGTACGTCGACATGCCCCTGCAACATTGCAACGACGCGATCCTCAAGAAGATGAATCGCCGAGCGGACAAGGCGCAGACGGAAGAGCTCCTTTCGCGCCTGCGCGAAGAGATTCCAGACCTCGTGATGCGCACCTCCTTCATCGTCGGGTTCCCAGGAGAAACGGACGAGGCGTTCCAAGAACTCCTGGCGTTCGCCGACAAATACCGCTTCGAACGCGCGGGGGTTTTCGAATTCTCTCCGGAGCCGGGAGCGCCCGCCTCGAAGTATCCGGATCAAGTCGACGCGGACGTCAAACGCCTTCGTTACGAACGCCTTTACGCCAAACAAGAGCGAATCTCTCACCAGTACGCGCGTCGACTCGTGGGAAAGACGATGGACGTGTTGCTTGATTCCTACGCGCTTGCGGAAAACGGAGAGCCGATGAGTCACGTCTGCCTTGGTCGAACAAGAGCGGACGCCCCCGACGTCGATCCGATCGTCTACGTTACCGGGCGCAACCTCCAGCCGGGCGATATTATTCCATGCGAAATCGTTGAAGTGAGTTCTCTCGACCTCGTCGCCGTTCCCGTCGATCCGGACAAGATCTACGTTCCGAAAGACGAACGCCGCAAGGCGCACGAAAGACGCGAGATGCGCGAAGAAGGAGGTTCGAAGAAAAAACGCTCGAAGAAACGACATGGACGCGCGGACAATTAGCTTTTCTTCCCCATAAATAAAGAAGTCGGAGAGGCGTTATTCTCTCCGGCTTCTTTTCTCTCTACGTCCTACGGAAAACGAAAGCTTCGTTTGGAAAGACTCTTTCATAATTATCTCAGAAGCGACGGGCTATTTCGACAGGAGAACGTTATAAGACGTCGCGTCCCGAATTTTAAAAAATTCAGAGATTCTCCGTTTATCCGTCTTTTATACCATATTTTCATATCGAAACGAACAACAGAATCCCATTTGGCCCTCTTCTTAATCTAGACAGAAAAACAAGCTCCGCCCAATTGAGACGCAACGGAATAACGGCCCGTGTCGAATCTTAATACTTTCGTCATCCCAATTCCGACAGAAGGTTATGAAGAATCATCCAGAAAGTCTCGTATCCCTTCAACTTAAAAAAGAACTTCAATGCGAATATGTTGACTAAGCAAGCTGGAAAAAACCACCACAATTGGAATGTGCGCCAACGAAATAAATGGTATATGAGATCGACAACTCCCAGAAACCATGCAACGTTAGTCAGAAGCCACAAAACCGCAAGCAGAAAGCAGCAAGGTGTAAGCCAGTGAAGATGTGGCGCTAAATACGCAAGTTCGAGGAGCAGGAAAATTTCGACGAACCAAAGCGGAGGAGCGGCGATCATATTGATCTTTCTGAGCGTGTTCATAAATCACCTCGCAACGTTCTCTGATAAAATAATATCAAGTTAGCTTGAAACTTGGAATTCGCCTATCAAAACCTCTTTTAAATCAAACAACGCGCAATACGTTCTTCAAGGTTGCGCAAGAGATTTCAATATTCATTATTAACGCTTCTGAAACGCTTCGCTTCATTAAAGGATTCGATAGAAGTAATTCACCTGAAGACGACCTGTACCAAGTAGAGGAAAACGAGAGTCAGTCCCAAAAGATTGAATAAGCAAGCAGGGATAAACCAGCGCAATTTCACTTCACGCCAATTTATAGAAAAACGAATGGTATCAATAATTCCCCACCCCCATATACAGGTAATCGCGAGCCACAAATACCCGTAAACGTCCCTCAAAGTCGGAAGACTGCGCGTCCAATGAGCGGAAAACGCAAACTCCAACGCCACGATGACAGATACCAACCAAAGGAGAGGAGCGGCGACCGTATTGATCTTTCTAAGCTTGTTCATAAATCACCTCGCAACTTTACTTCGAAAATATTCGTCAAGTTGATTTTGCACATAAGAATTGGTATCAATACCAGCTTCAAGTTCGATTTGACGTTCTTCTTCAGATTGTTCGTCGTCAAGATTGGCGGAGTGTTTAATTCCCTCAACAGTTAAGAAAAGGCGCGCTTATGACGGCCCCTTTTCAATCATAAACAAATTTCGACAACAAACAACTTCTATGCCTATTCTTGCGCCTCCTTTAACAGTTCAGTGTTGCATTATACATACATTCAAGCAAAAACATGAAAAACAGTTTAAAAACAATCGATTTTTACATAAATTTTACATTTATCATACATCTACATTACTTATTGTACTAAAACAACTGAGTCCACAAAGCATTATAATAAATAAGAAGTACCCCCACTAATCC
>CAKVCP010000147.1 GCA_934725735.1 uncultured Thermoguttaceae bacterium | reverse complement strand
TCACGTCGTATCCTACGCCGAAGGAGAAGAATCGGGCGTTCTTCGTGTTTGATTCGCGCGCAATTTGCGCAAGTTTCATTTCGTTCACTTCGCCGACAGTAGGCTCGCCGTCGCTGAGGAAGACGAGGTATTTCGGATTGGCCGACTCATCCTCTTTGACGAGATTAAACGCGCGGGTTAAAGCGTCGCCGACGTTCGTGCCGCCCTCTGCGCGGAGTGAATTCGCGAAGGAGATCGCGTCCTGTTGCGTTTTCGCGTCGCAGGCGACAAGCTTGTCGCTATAACTCGAAACGGTCGAGGAGAAGGTCACGATGCTGAATTTATCGATATCGCGCAGTCTCGAGAGGACGAAGACGAGCGACTGACGCGCCTGTTCGATTTTTTGTCCCATCATGCTTCCCGAGACGTCGATGCAGAAGACGATGGTACGCGGAATCGCTTCCTCGGCGCGTTCGATTTTCGGCGACGCGAGAAGGAGGAAGTAACCGTCTTCCTTTTCATCAAGACGATAGCTGAGGACTTTCGCCGAAACTTCGTCGGTATTTTGATCGAAGAAGAGGCGGAAATCGGTCGACGGAACGGCGTTTTCCATATTGCTTTGGACGCGGACGGACGTCGGGCTTTGTCGATCGACGGCGATATCGAAGGTCGGCGAATAGACGTTTTTGATTTCGACGTCGGATCGGAGCGCGATATCAAAGGAGATCTTCTTTACAGGCTTCGTCGTGAATTTTGTGGCGCCGAGGGGGAAGAAGAATTCGGTAAGCCCGGCGTCGGAACGGAGCAACTGCGAGTAACGCATGGTCACGGTGCGCGTTTCTCCCGCAGGGATCGGGAAGACGTTCGTTTTAAAGAGACCGTAGCCGACCCATTCGAGAAGCGCGGGGTCTTTCGCCTTTCTGACGATTTCTTCGTATTGTTTTCGAGCTTCGTCGGCGTCGACGAGGGTCGCGGGATATTCTTTTCCATTGACGAGCAGCGTCATCGAGTCGACGGCGCCGTCGTAAGGAAGGGGGAAGACGAAAGCGGTTTCGATCGTCGTTTTTCCTTCGTTTTTGAAGGTCTGCGAGACGTTTACGGAGGCGACTGCTCCTTCGACGTTGGCGTCGATTTTCACTTCGTCGATAGAATATTGAGTCGTATTCTCAGGGGCGACGAGGCGCGGGGGAAGTACGCGAGGGAGTTGTCGCGGCGCCCTTGATTCGAGTAGGAAACCTTGCGCCCATAGTGTCGCGGGCAATAAGAGAGCGACGAGGGCCGCGGCGAAACGGAGAGGAAAGGTGTAACGCATGAGCCAAACTCCTTTTGTTTGTGAAAGCAGAATGTTATGAGAGGGAAAAAAGTTAGACTCTTCTAAAAAAAGTTAGTATTTTCTAACAAAACTCTCTTGACGTTTCAAAGTTGTCATTTAAGATGACGTGCGTTGGGGATAAGTTCCTCAGCGGCGAAAAATTGAGAAGTTTTTCGTTTCCTTTCTTGCGCTCTGCGCTGACCGAGCTAGTCTCCAGCTCGGTCGCGCTAATTTTTGAAACTATAAGAGCCGCAGAAAGCGCCCTGCATCCATCTGTGATAAAGTCAAACGCGATCGTCAACGATACGCGGTTTTTTTTGAAATAAAAGTTAGTTCATTCTAACCTGATGCCTTGGAAGTTGGTTAATACCTTAGTAAAGGACGGTACGTCATGAAGTCGCGATACTCCGTAATTTGTGGTTTCACTCTAGTCGAACTCTTGGTAGTGATCGCCATTATCGGTATTTTGATCGGGTTGTTACTCCCCGCCGTGCAAGCCGCGCGCGAAGCCGCCAGAAGAATGCAGTGTACGAACAACCTGAAACAATACGGTCTGGCTTTTCATAATTATCTGGGAACGAATAACGATTGCTTCCCGCCGATGGCGAATGAAACCGCGCGGTCGGCGAGCGCTTTCTCCATTCAGGCGCGACTATTTCCCTACATGGAAGCGGACGCGATCTCCAAGCTGATCGACTACAGTCAGCCCGTCTATCGGTCGGCGGGGATGGGAAACAACGTGATTCTCTACCATTTGACGGACGCGCTTAATTGCAACGTTCCGTTTCTTTCTTGTCCGAGCGATCCTCACGCGGGCGAGAAATTGCAGATCAATCTCAAGATTCAAACCGACGCGTCGGGCTCCGGAAATCAGTCGGCGGAAACGTATCCTTCTAGCTATTGCGTCTGTACCGGATCGGGGCTAGCGCGCATCGGCATGACCCTTGTTGGGGGGGAAGCGACGCTCAAAACGGACGGCGCGTTCTATTACGGTTGCAACACGCGGTTGGCGTCGATTATCGACGGAACTTCCAATACGACGATCATGGCGGAATCGACGATCGGGGCGGGCGCGAACGCGACGATTAGCGGCGGTTTTGACGAGGTATGCGAAGACGGGGGGCGAATTCGCGAAGTCTATATTCAGAATATCGGGAAGGACGCGTTTGACGTAAACTATGAAGGGTTATTCGCGACTCAGCACGCTTTGTCGTCTTGCAAGTGGGGCCTCGACCGTTGCGGAACCTGGCTCTCCGGGGTTCCAAGCTATACGACCTTCGGCGCTTTTCTTCCCCCTAACTCGCATCTTGCGTCTTGCTCGTGGATGAACTACGGGTACTATGCGAGCCGTAGTTATCATTCGTCGGGCGTGAACGTCTTGAAGGCGGACGGAAGCGTCTCCTTCGTGAGCGACACGGTCGCGCTTGACGTCTGGCGCGGTATGTCGACGATCTCCGGCGGCGAGACGGTTTCCAACTGACGCTCTTTAAACACGTTCTTATACGACTCAATGAAATTCAGTTTTAGTTAGCTATCCGAGATAGAAACGTTGTCATCGAAAGGAAAAAGACATGAAAGCCAAAAATATTCTCTTTAACGTCAGCGCCGTTTTCGCCTTGTCCAGCGTCGCGTTCATTAGCTCGACGTTCGCTCAAGCTCCTGGAGCGCAAGGCGGACGCCCCGCGAACATGGGCATGGCGGCGCCGGAAAAAACCGCGGCGTTCCAAGCGGACGTCGAACGCGTTCTCGCCCCGCGTGGCGAAAAGATCGGACTCCTCCTTGCGACGCATGGCGCCGGTTCTCCGCGCTGGACGCAAGTTACCGAATCCCTTCGCGACCAAGTTCGCGCTCTCGACGCCAAAGAGAAACGCTTCGCCGCGATTGAAGTCTGCGACATGGAATTCAATTTCAAAAACGATATTACCGAAGGCTTCAAACGCCTTGAGGCCGCCGGTTGCGACGCCGTCGTCGTCGAGCCCGTTTTCATCTATCCGACGAGTCACGTTCAGTTCGACCTTCCGACCGCGCTTGGCGTCTACGGCGAAAAATCTGCTCGTGAAGGCGCGCGTGAAGAAGGTATGCGCGTCTTGAAAACCAAACTTCCGATCTCCCTTGCCGCGACTCTTAGCTCCGGAAGCCTCCTTCGAGATTACGTCGTCTCCGAAGCGAAACGCTTCTCTAAGACCCCCGCCGACGAACGCCTCCTCGTGATCGCTCACGGCGACGAAGACTATCGCGGTCTTGTCGAGAAGCAGACGAAGAGCGCTCTCGACGCCGCTGCGGAACTCGGCTTCGATTCCGTCGGTTGCGCCTTCTGCGAAATGGGACAGACCTTTGCGACCGAAGTGAAGCCCGTGATCGAAAAGAACACCCAAGAGGGCAAAAAGACGGTCGTTGTCGCGATCTACCTCGCCTCTTCCGCGAAGAGCTTCATCGAAGGGCTTGAAAAGCGCGCCAAGGCGATGAATATGGGCGAAGGCGCGAGTCCTTCCCTCGAAGGACTCGATTACGTCCTCTCCGACAAAGCGCTCGGCGATTTTGATGGGACGGCGCAGCACGTCTACGAAGCCGCTATCGAAGCGAGCTTGAACTGAGATACGACTTTTCTTCAAACGAGACCTATTGGGGAGAAGCGCTATAGGAACGCGTCCGTTGGGGCGCGTTTTTTCGTAGGGGACGTTGTTGAAACCGTCGCGTCGATTTCTATAATTAACGTAAAAAGAGAGCGTTTGTGCGCTTTCGCCAACTGCCTTCGGTAGCAAATCGAAGATATAGGGAGTTAAAATGAAGTTACAAATCACATTTGTAGCCGCTGTTCTAGCGGCGATCGTCGCGACATGCGCGTCCGCGAGCTGGGCGGAGGATGTATCCTCCCTCTCCCCCGCGAAGTTGCGTTGCGAGTATTTAACAAACCCCGCAGGCCTCGATACTCGCGCCCCGCGCTTTAGCTGGATCCTCGAGACGGCGGACAAGGAAGCGATCGGTCAGAGTCAGCTGTCGTATCGTATTCGCGTCGACGCGACGGAAGCCGCCGCGAAGGAGCTGCAAGGCAAGCTTTGGGACACCGGTTGGGTCGAATCCGACGCGACGGCGCAAATCGCGTACGCCGGAGAAGCGCTCAAATCGGACGCGTCGTATTATTGGACTGTTCAGGTGAAGGATCAGAACGGGACGCTCTCGAAGGCGTCGGAGGTTCAGACGTGGACGACGGGCCTCTTCGATTCGAACGATTGGAGCGCGAAATGGATCGGAATCGGATATCTTCCCGAAGGGGAGACGGATCTGAATCAGACGAGCGCGCGCAATCCCGAGACGAATCTGATGATTGAGCCGCAGCTTCGCAAGACGTTTGAACTCGAGTCGGAACCGACGCGCGCCATGCTTTTCGTCGCGAGCGTCGGCTATCATGAGCTCTACGTGAACGGCGAGCAGGTCGCGAGCGAATCGGTCTTAGCGCCGAACGTGACGAACTATAAGTACCGCGCGCGCTACATCGCGTACGACGTCGCCCCTTATTTGAAGAAGGGTAAGAACGTCGTCGCGCTATGGCTTGGCCCCGGTTGGAGCGTTCTTGGCGAATTGCGCGTTCCGACGCGTCCTCAGACGCCGATCG
>CAKVCP010000146.1 GCA_934725735.1 uncultured Thermoguttaceae bacterium | reverse complement strand
GCATGGGGGGGTACGTCACGCTCAACGCGAACACGTTCCTCATCCGTTTTTTCCAGGGCGGCTGGAAGAAACACCGTTTGATAGAAGAATCGGCGGCGTCGACAAATTGAGAAGAAAGGAGGACAAAAATGGTGAAGCGTTTCAACGTCGAGAAGATTTCGATCAGTTCGATTAACGAATGGTTTAAGCGTCCTTGCGGCGGCTTTGAAGTCTTTCGCGTGGGACTTCCGATCGTCGTTTCGTCGACGACCTTCGCGCTCATGCACTTCGCCGACCGTCTCTTCCTCACATGGTACGATCAACGCGCGATGTCCGCCGCGTTCCAGGCGGGTATGCTCATGTGGCTTCTCACGACCTTTCCGACGGCGATCTCCTCGTTTACGAACTCCTTCGTCTCGCAATACAACGGGGCGAAGCAATACGAAAAGATCGGTGAAAACGTCTGGCAAGGCGTCTATTTCGGTCTCGCGGCGGGGCTCCTTTTCGTCGCGGCGACGCCCCTCGTCGCCCCTTTCTTGCAACTTTTGGGGACGCAAACCGAACTTGCGCTCGTCTCCAGAGACTACTGGTTTTACACGTCGCTAGGCGCGAGCGCCGCGATCGCGCACGAACCTCTTACCGCATATTTTTGCGGGCGGAAGGATACGAAAACCGTCATGTGGATCGGCCTTCTGGCAATTCTTCTCAACACGGCGCTCGATCCTCTCTTCATCTTTGGGATCAACGGGCATATGCGTTGGGGCGTGAAAGGCGCGGCGATTGCGTCGGCGCTGGCGCTCTGGGTCAAGTTCTTCGTCTACATTTTCCTCGCGCTTCACCGCGACAAGACGTGGCGCTGCGGTCTGCGCGAACGGTACGCGCTTCGACTCCGCGAGATGGGACGCCTCGTACGCTTCGGCGGGATGGGCGCGATTCAATGCTTCGCGGAAAACGCGTGCTACACCTTCGTCGTCCTCTTCATGAGTCGTTACGGGGACGGTCCCGCAGCGGCGGCGGGGATCGCGTACAACCTCGACGCGCTCGTCTTCTATCCGATGGCGGGGCTTGGAATCGCGACGACGACCCTTGTGGGGAACCAGGTCGGCGCGGGGCGTTTCGACCTTGCGTCGCGAGCGATTCAGTCGGCGTTGACCCTTTCGCTTGCGTTCACGAGCGTCTTTGTCGTCTCCTTCGTCGCGATCCCGAACGAAATACTCGACGTATACGCGCGGAATAATCCGGATGAATTTGAGAAGATCCGCGCGATCACGGTCTATTCGATTCGTTTCATTTCGATCAGCCTTTTCTTCGAGACGATCAACGCCATTTTGGCGGCGGCGCTGCGCGGAGCGGGGGACGTGCGTTTCATTATGATCGCGACGTTTACGATCTCGGGGCTCTCTCTTGTCGCGCTCGTGCTGGGAACGTACGTCTGGTCCTTCGGGTACCTCTGGCTGTGGATCTGTATGTGCGGGTACTCGACGACGAACGCGGTCGTCTTTACGGCGCGCGTTCTTCGCGGCGGGTGGAAGAAGAGCCGCCTCCTCGAATCGGAACCTCGACGCGACGCGGTCGCGACGTCTTGACGCCGACGCGCTTTTCCGGCAAAATGACCCGCGTCGTCGCGCCCTTTGCGCGGCGGCGCTTCTTTTATTGATCCACCGCGACGCATCCCCATGAAACTAAAAAAACTTCGCGAAGGAAATCCGCCGATTGAATTGAATTTGACGTCGATGATCGACGTCATCTTCCTGCTCCTCATCTTCTTCGTGTGCACCTCCAGCTTCGACGAGCCCGAAAAGAATCTTCCCACAAACCTCGCCGGTCAGGGAATCGCTCAAGAACGCCAACGCCCCCAGGAAGAACGCGACCTCGAAGATATCGTCGTCCAGATCAGCGTCGATCCGTCGTCGGGGGTTCAATACGCGATTGACGGCAAAGAGTACGCGTCCCTTGGCGAAGTCGAAGAAACCCTCGACGCGCTGCGCAAAATCGATCCGAATTCCCCCGTCGTTCTCAACCCGGACAAGAGCGTCCCGATCGAAAGCGTCCTCGACGTCTACGACGCGTCGAGGCGCGTCGGGCTCGGCAAGATCAGCTTCACCGCCTCGCCGTCGTCGTTAGCGTTGTAACCGTCCGTCCCGTTCACCCCTTTTTCGAAGGAATCGCGCGAATGATTCGCCGCCGCGTCTTGCGTTCATCCCTCATTTTTGCCGCGCTTTTTGCCGCGTCGACGCTCCTTTGCGCGCGGTCGGGAATCGCCGACGACTCGGCGCCGCGCGTCCAGTGGAGCGCCTTTTCGACGTCGCCGACGCGACTCGCTCTCGACGTCGCGGAAGAGCTCCTTTCACGCGGCGCGTATTCCCTCGCCGAACGCAAACTTGACGAAGCGCGCGACGCTCTCGCGGAGGATCCCCGCGCTACCGACGCGGAACGCCTTCGATACGGAACCCTCGCGCTTCGCGCCGCGCTTCAGAGCGCCGACGTCGCCGCCGCGCAAGGTCGCGCCGCGCTCGCGGAACGCGTCGACGCGATTCGACGCGTCGCTGAGAAGAGTGAAAGCGATTTCTTTCGCGATCCCCCCTCCCTCTCGGAAGACGCCCGAAATTACGCGCTCGCCCTCGTCAAAACCCTCTACGAAGTCGGAACTCTCGAACTCCTCGACGCGGAGCGTTCCCCTTCTCTCGAACGCGCGATCACCCTCTCAAAAGACATAGCCCGCGCGCTCCCCAAACGCGACGCGCGACCCTACCTCTACTGGCTCGTCAAAGGAACCCTCGCCTACCCCGTCGTGACGAATCGCCTCGCGACCGCCGAGAAATTCGTCGCGGCGTTAGAAAAGGCGTCGGAGAGCCCGCGCGACGAATTTTGGTTCTTCTGTCAGCCCCTCTTGATCGAGATCGCGCGCGAATCGGGGGATTGCGAACTCGCGTCGAAACGCGTCGCGCAAGCCCTTCAGGCGCTCAAAGAGACTCCCGACGCGCCGCGCGAAATCGCGGTCGCCCTCGTCTCTCAAGAAGCGCTCCTCCTCGAAGCGGAAGGAAAACGCGACGACGCCGTTCGCCAAGCGTCAAAAGACGTCGATCTTCTCGACGAACCCTTCGTCAAAGACCTGAAACGTTGGGACGCTTTTTTTTACAACGTCTACGACGAGCTCCTCTTCGTCAGAGCGTCCCTGTGCTGGCGCGGAGTTCCCGACGCCCCGACGAAAGACGAAAAAGAACTCGGAACCGCCGCGTTCGATAAGGAAACGCTCGCCGCAGAAGCGCAGCGCGCGACGAAAGCGCTCCGCTCGAATCCTCTGCGCGCGTTGTGCGGTCAGTTCGCCGCCGAGGCGGGCGCCCAGGCGCAAGATTGGGCGACTCTCGAGATGGTCGCGCAGAATCTCTTCCGCGAAGAAAAGTACGACGACGCGATCGCCGCGTACGATCGCGCGGCGGAAAGCGCGGCGCTCGGCTCCGCCCCCGACGAAGCGTATCGTCTGCGATGCGTCGCCGCAGCGGTCGCCAACAAGGCGCTCGAGACGGATCGAACCCCCGAACGCGTCGACGATTGTTCCCGTCGCTTCCTCGAAATCGCGCGAGAACGCCCGGCGGAGGAGGCGTCGCGCGTCTTCTTCCTCGGCGCCCTCGAGCGGCTCGAAGAGCTCGGAAAGAACGACTTCCCCTTGCGATTCGAATACCTGACCCTCTTCCCCTCGGCGCCGGATCGCGCGTCCTACGCCGTCAAACTCGCGAACCGCGCTATTGACGCCGGGAACTTCGACGCCGCGCGACAAGCGCTCGACTGCGTCGACGCCGACGCCCCCGAAGCGGAACTCAACGCCGCGCTTCAACTCGAACGCGCTCTCCTCGCCGCAGATCCTTCCCCCGACGCGCTCGGAGTCGCCCTCGCGCACATTCTCGACAAAATATCCCCCGCGCCGTCGCCGTCGCCATCCCCGTCCGCTCCGAGCCTCTCCGCGCTCGCCGGTCGACTCAACCAGACGCCCTCGGCGGAAACGCAGGGCGAAAAGCGGACGCTCCTGGCGTTTTTCACTCTCGCGCTCGAAGAAGGCGCGTGCGCCGACCCGCTCTTCTCGAAGAGCGCGAAAGCGTTCCTGGACGCGGAGAGCGAACGCGCCGACGACGCGCAGGATCGCGCTCAGATCGACGCGCTTCGTCTTTCCCTCGCCATTTCGTCCGGGGACGCGGAGCGCGTCGAAGAGTTGACGCGCGGGTCGAACGCGGCGGAGACGGCGAGCGTCGCGACCCTGCAAGGAGCGCTCGACCTCGCGCAAAAAGCGCAGGGAGACGCGCGAACCAAACTCGCTCAATTCGTTCTCGACACGCTCAACGCGCGTCCTGCGGAGTTCAAGACTCGCGAGGGGACGCTCCTTCGCGCGAACGCGTTACGGCTCCTTGATCGCGGCCAGGAATCCCTCAATCTTTTCGCGGCGGCGCTGCGCGAACGTCCGAAAGATCCGGAAGTCGCGCTTGGAATCGCGCGGCTTTTAAGCGCGCAGAAGGACGAAACCGCCCTGCGACGCTCCTTGCCCTATTGGAGCGACGTCGCCGACGCGCGCGTCTCCGGCTCCAAAGAATGGTGGGACGCGAAGGAAGAGACGTTCATGACGTATCTTAAACTCGGGGAACGCGCTCAATGCGCAAGGCTCCTCAAGACGCTTTGGCTCACGCGCGACGATCCGAGCGACCCGAATCGTCGCCGACGATGGGAACGCGCGTTAGAAACGACTCCGTAGCGGTCGCGTATGGGTCGCGCGTCGGTCTTTTCAAGATCCGCATAATTGATATAATAATAAGATGGTAGCGTCGCGTCATGACGCCGCCGCAGCAGCACGCCAAGAGCGCGTCCAGAGAATTGCAAGCGCGTTCGATATCGTTACAGGACATTCCCCTATGCTTGACCGGAAATTCATTTTAGAAAACGTCGAAGCCGTTAAACTCAACTGCAAAAATCGCAACGTCGTCGCGGACGTTGATCGTTTCGTCGAGCTTGAAAACTCCCGTCGTGAAAAGCAGCGCGAAGTCGAAGCGCT
>CAKVCP010000145.1 GCA_934725735.1 uncultured Thermoguttaceae bacterium | reverse complement strand
TCGCGAGTTCAAGCAATGCGACTTTGATACGATTGGCACGACGAGCGTTACGTCCGATATCGAGACGGCTTTGATTATCAACGACATACTCGAACGGATCAATCCCATCTCAACGGATACTTTTACGAAGTTTAAGGTTCACCTTAACAGCAGGAAGATCTTGACGGGGGCCCTCGTCAAGATGGGCCTTGAAGAGAAAGCGACGCCGGTTCTTCGCGCGCTTGATAAGCTTGCGAAAGTTGGCGTGGACGCGGTCGTCGAGGAGATGAAAAACGCCGCGGGAGCCACGGAAGAACAAGCGAAGTTAATTCTTGAGGTTGCCTCGGCCAAGGGGGCAAATGAAGAAATACTTCAAAAGTTGGAGCAAGTTCTTCAAGGAAACGAACTTGGACAGCAAGGCGTCGCCGAGTTGCGACAGATCCTTGAATCGACGAAAGCCGCTGGCGTTCCGGAGGAACGATTCGTGCTGGACGTTTCGATTGCGCGCGGTCTCGACTACTACACGGGGACAATCTACGAAACGTTTTTGGACGAATTGCCTCAACTGGGAAGCGTATGCAGCGGAGGACGTTACGACAACCTCGCGGAGTTGTATACGAAACAGACGTTGCCAGGCGTCGGCGCCTCTTTGGGACTCGATAGACTCTTTGCCGGTCTCGAAGAGTTGAAGATGCTTCCGAAGTTGAGCACGACAGTCGACGTATTTATCGCTTTGTTTGATAAATGCTTGACTTCGCAATACTTCGCGTTAGCAGCTCGTTTACGAAACGAAGGTATTGGCGTAGAATTGTATCCAGAACCTAAAAAATTAGGGCAACAATTGAAATACGCCGATCGAAAAGGTATGAAGATTGCCCTCGTTATGGGACAAGACGAAGTCGAAAAGGGCGTCGTCACCCTGAAAGATTTACGCTCGGGTAGCCAACAGGAGGTTGAGTTTGTCATTCTGGTAAGCGCCATCCGCGCGTTGTAAGTTTCTGTAGCCGTAGGGTCTTCTTTAGATTCTACGGTTATTCATTATAGGGGAGACAAAATGAAACTAACGTTAGCTGAGCCACGAGGATTCTGCGCAGGCGTCAATCGAGCTATTAACATCCTCAACGAAGTAGTACAGAGCGCTCGAGGGCCAGTTTACGTTTATCACGAGATTGTTCACAATTCTTGGGTTGTCCGAGATTTCAATCGGCGAGGCGTCGTCTTCGTCGATTCTTTGGACGACGTTCCGGACAACGCCATCTTGCTCTTCTCCGCTCATGGCGTATCCCCGGAAATCAGAGAGTTAGCGGCGCGGAGAAAAATTCGAACGATCGACGCCACCTGTCCGCGCGTGCATTACGTGCACAAACAAATGCGCACTCTTGCAAGCGAAGGGTATCACGTCGTTTTTATCGGAAAACCCGGTCACGACGAAGTTGTCGGCGTCCTTGGAGAAGCCCCCGGTTCCACCACCTTGATTTCCAAATTGGAGGAAGTCGAAGCGCTCGACGTCTCCGCTTATCCCAAAGTCGCCTACTTGATGCAAACCACATTGTCTTCGACTGAAGCGACTCAGATAGTCGACGCGCTACGTAAAAAAATTCCAAACTTGCTTAATCCAAGTCGAGAAGGTATTTGCGACGCGACGCAGCTGCGACAAGACGCCGTCCGTAGACTTGCTCCGGGACATGATTTAGTTTTGGTTGTCGGAAGCCCCTACAGTTCAAACTCCCAAAACTTAGCAAAAGTCGCTCGTTCCGTCGGAGTTCCGGCCGTGCTTATCGACGGAGTTGAAGATATTCCTTGGAATATGCTAACCCCCGAATCCTCCGTTTTAATCACTTCGGGAGCAAGCGCGCCGGATATTATCGTCAAAACTTGCGTCCAATTTTTAAACGATATTTGATTCAATCGTTCCCTTAAACGAAATTCAACCACTTAAACGAAATTCAACCACTTAAACGAAATTCGACGCCAAGAAATGGATTAAGCGCGCAAACGCCTTAATCCTTTTTTTTCGCGCTGTTCGTTCAACAGATTTAACGCGGACGGTATTTTACCCAGAAATCGGACTATTTGACTCGGAGTAGTCTGAAGTAAACGCGCCGCCGTTGGAAGATCTTCTTTTACTGCGGCGTAGACGTCGAAAAAATCGGCGACCAACGTTGGATAATCCACGCTATCTTTTGATATCAGGATACGCGAATCATTTCCTCTTCGAGTAAACCACATTAGGGAGGAGTTTACGCCAACGACGCCCCCTTCGCCGTCAAAGTTAATTTCAATCGGCGCGCGTACTCGTAACGCAAGCTTCATACGCAATCGAAAGACGGCCTGTTTCCGGTTTTCCCCTTGGTATCGTCTTTCTGTCGCCTCCCCTACCAAACCCGTAGGAAGATGATATATTCTTACGCCCGTCTCAACCTTATTTCTATTCTGTCCTCCGGGCCCTGAGCGCCGTAACGTCTCAAGACGGCAATCTTTTTCAAATTCCTCTAAAGGAAAGTACAACTCCCTCCTATTCATGTTACCCCCTCTCTCCCCGTCGAACTTTTCAAAAAATTTTTTAATTATTGAGTCAATAAAAAAACAGATTAAAAACAACTGATTATTTTCAATCAGTTTATTTGTATTCTTTTATCCAGCTCTTCATTATAACTTGTTTGCTTTTATCTAAAAATAGTTTCTTACTTTATTCAACTTAATTCTATGGAAATAAAAATAACAATTACTGTCGTTTAAGAAGAAAACTTATATTGCAATTAAAAAAGTTCGGGCTGTTGACACAACAACTTAATTATTGTATAGGATTATCGAGTTAGTCAGGCGTTTAACACGAATCTGAATCAAAGATTCAGATTCGTTAGAGGTATATGGATTCTCAATTTAATTAACCAAGCAGAGGAGTATTGCCATGAATTTCGCGTTTCTGCGTCTCAGGAAACAATCCAGAAGGGAGTCTGGCTTTACGCTAGTTGAACTTCTGGTCGTCATCGCCATTATCGGTATCTTAATTGGACTATTGCTTCCGGCGGTTCAAGCGGCTCGCGAAGCGGCAAGACGGATGCAATGCACGAATCAAATCAAACAAATCGCGCTTGCTCTACACAATTATCACGACGCTCACAACTCATTACCCACCAACGCCCCTTTCAGTTCTTTTGGATGGAGTAATTACGCGCCGCTAAGCGTGACGATTTCACTTCTCCCCTTCATCGAAGAAAGCGCGCGATACGATGCAATTATGGAACTTGACCGTAGGCAAAAAGAGGGCGAGATCAACGTTTGGAACTGGGCCTTCTTCAACAGCGACGTTTACCTTGACAAAAATCGAATCACAGGTCTACTCTGTCCTTCCGATCCTAACGCCGCAACGCCTTCACCTCACGCCAGCAACGCTCGAACTACGATCATGTATAGTTTAGGCGACGGCACAAGTAAACTCGATGCGCCGTACAATCATCCTAAATACGTAAGCGTCCCTACAAAACAATGCCATACGCGCGGACTCTTCCATCAGAACGCTTGGAAAAATCTCGCGACATGCACAGACGGAACATCGAACACCGCTGCGGTAAGCGAATCGGCTAGCGCCCCTCAAGGTTATTATTCAACCGCAGTCAAAGGTGGATCATCGACCGTCAGCGGGTTCTACACGAGCGATCTCGACTGCCATCCGGACGTCTGTATGAACAATGCTCGTAAAGCGGACGATCCCAATTCCGTAGTCGCCCCATGCGACACCTGGCGCGGAAACTTCTATCAAGATGGACGAGCTTGGAATAACTTCCACACGGTTCTTCCTCCCAACGCCCCTAGTTGCTTAGCGGCTACCAGTGGATATTGGGGCGCTATATTCCCACCCAATAGCTGGCATTCCGGAGGGGTCAACGTTGGCCTTGCTGACGGTTCCGTTCGCTTTGTTTCTGACACCGTTGACTGCGGAAATCTTTCTGCCACAAGCACGCAATGCACTGGCAAAAGCCCTTACGGAATTTGGGGCGCCATGGGAACTCCAGCCGGTGGAGAAAGCGTCGCCATGTAATCCTGTTGCGATAGACGCTCTAAGAAGCGTCTATCCTCTTTTCTAAAGTCTTTCACACGTTCGTGGTATATTACTCATGAAACATTTCAACACGTTCCTTTTATTCACAGGGGCTCTCCTCCTTGGCGGTTGCTTCGGACCGAAAACCCCTGATGGAATGCCGAAGCTCGAACCTGTGACGGTAACAGTTCTCCAAGGAGACGTTCCGTTAGCGAACGCAACGCTTAATCTCAAACCTCTCGAGCCATCCACAACAAATAACTTTACCTGCGGCGGAACAACGAACGAGGAAGGCGTCGCGACGATCGTGACGCACGGTCAGTACAAGGGCGCCCCCGTTGGGAAGTACAAGGTTGCCGTTTCGTGCGTCGTCGGCGAGGGAACCCCCCCTCCGCCAAGTCCGATCGACGAAGAGTCTGCAAGGGTTTACAAAGAGTATATCGATTCAGGCGCTACTTACGAAGAATTCAACGTCGTTGATCCCGAATTTAGTACCATTGAATCAACGACTCTAGAAATCGAAGTCGTTAAGGGAAAGAATCAATTGACGATCGACTGCGGCGAGCCTGTGCGCATTCCTGTCGAACAGGGGCGCGGCGCAGCTGGCGTAGTCTATTAGTTTAACCCACCGCCATATAAAACCGCTTCTCAGGACTCCCTGTGGAAGCGGTTTTTTTATGGTTAAGGCGATATCTTTCCCTCCATTTTACCGATCGGCGCGGAGGCGCGGCTCCTTTCGCATTTTTTAAAGGGAAGAATAACGCTGGACAATGTTGCCCGATCCGATCGAGGAGAACAGGTCGTCCCATTATTCTCTCCTTTTGCCATAAAAACTTCAATTTCGCGAATCAGGCCTTTTCTTGGAAGAAAATACGCAATCACTCCAGTATCCAAAGCAGCGCACATTTCGCGACGCTAGAAGACGCTTTATCCCCTATGACGTTTTGCCCCATTATTCGTTGATATATTAGTTCTACTATCGTTTTGGCGACAATGCTCCAGTTCTAAATAAAACGCTAAAAATTGGAGAAAACAAGGGTACAAGACATATTTCGCATATCAAGAAATAAAAAGAGCCCTACTTTACAGCAGGGCTCATATATCATAGTAAAGAATCAACACACAAAGTGAACCAACCACGACTC
>CAKVCP010000144.1 GCA_934725735.1 uncultured Thermoguttaceae bacterium | reverse complement strand
CTCCATACTTCGCGCAGTCGCATAACGTTCGGGGAGGCGCGTCGTGGAATCGCGGGGGAACGATTGTCGCGCAGCTCGGCGGCGTAGACGTCGACGTCGAGAGAATGGGCGACGCGTTCTTCGAATCGGCGTTCTGCGACGTAAAACGCGCGTTGCCTCGCGGCGAGGTTCGCGTCGTCGAGCCCCTGGGGGGGCGCCCAGCGGAAGCGTTCGAGCGTCTCGGCGCCGGGTTCGACGGGGGGAAATTCGTAGCGCACGGTCGAGTCGGGCGGATTCTGCGCGAGGATTTGTCCGGGGAATTCGATCCGTAGAGAAAGAACCGTCGCGCCGGGCTCCTGGACGCGAAGACGCGCGGTCGGGAGTTCGACGCGCGCGAGCGCTCGGGTCGCGCGATTGAGCCAGTAGACGCGCTCTCCGTCGGCGTCGACGCTCACGCGGTCGCAGTAGACGGCGTCTTTTTTGTCGGGACCGTATTGGAGATACGCGGGTTCGAGGAGCTTCGCGGTCGCGCCGCGCGGCACGAGGGTTCGCAGCGGATCTTTCGCGAAGAGTAGGACGAGCTGGGGGGACGTCCATGAGAAATCGTCGGGAAGCGAGGTTTCCGCAGCGGCGGCGAAGATCGAGTCGAGGTAGAATTCTCGAATCGACGCGACGACGAGGGGCGCGGGGCGCTCTACGATCTGATCGGCGTATCGGGAATCGTCGATCGCGGCGCGGAACGTCCTTCCGTCGGAGAGGAGAGACGCGCCGCCAAAGCGCATTTTAACGTAGTTGGGCTTGGCGAAACTCAGTTCGAGGGGACGGCGTTTCCGAACGATCCGCGGCTCTTCCCCCTCGCGGAAATATTCCCAGAGGACGTATCCGCGATCTTCGTAAAATTTCGCGTTGGCGTAGGCGAAAGCGGCTTCGCGCAGGAGTTTGACGGCGGAGGAGGAACGGTCGGCGCGTTCGTCGTCGTCGGCGGCGTCGCGTGACTCGACGTTCGCGCTTGCGCGCCGGTCGACCTGCTCGTCGCGATCGCGTCGACACCCGATAAAGAGGAGAAGAAAGAACGCGAAGGAAGAAAAAGAAAGAAGGAGCAAGCGCGTCGCCGTCCTCTTCCACTTCTTGAATCGCTTATTTCCTTCCTTCGTCGTCTTCTTCACGTGTGAAATCATCCGCTAAAGTCGTTCTCTAAAACACACAAACCGCCTATTTTGTATAGTATGGTTTTATCCTCTCTAAAGGTAGCGTTTTTTTCGTCTTGCCGCAAGATTAGAGAAAAAAGAGGACGCCTGCCTCGAGGCTGAGGAAGGCGTCTAGAAACGGGCAAGGTGAAGGTCGAGAACCGTCAGTTTTCGTCGGGATTCTTTTGCGACTCGGCGACGGCGCGTTTTTCGGCGAGCTCCTTGGCGCGCGCGGGGTCGAGAGTGAATCGCGGGCCCTCGTGATGAAAGACGCCGTCTTTGTCGTCGAGCTGCGCGGGGTTGACGTGAACCATGACGTGTTTGACGGCGGGGAACTCGCGTTCGACGATATTGTGAACCTCGTGGGCGATCCAGTGCGCGGCGTAGACGGTCTTGTTTCCGTCGACGGCGATTTCGAGTTCGACGTAGACGCGGGAGCCGAATTTTCTGGTGCGCAGGAGGTCGACGTGATCGACGGTCGGGTACGCTTCGACGCGCTCTTTAATCCGCGCTTCGAGGGCTTCGTCGCACGCGACGTCGACGACGCAGAGCGCGGACTCGCGGAGAATCTCGTACGCCACCTTCAGGATGAAGAGACTGATGACGACTGCGGCGATCGGGTCGAGGAGCGGAAAACCGAGCCTTGCGCCCAGGACGCCGATCAGGGAGCCGATCGACGAGAAGGCGTCGGAACGATGATGCCACGCGTCGGCGATGAACGCGGGGGAGTTGATCTTTCGGGCGTTGATAATCGTGTACCAGAACATCCCCTCTTTGACTAAGATGGAGGCGACGGCGGCGACGAGCGGAAGTTTGGTGGGAATAGTCGGAACGAAGGGCTCCCCGCCCGCCTTTTCCGCGACGATCGCGCGCCATCCGTTGAACGTGTCGGTCGCGCCCTGATAGCAGAGAACCGCGCCGACGCCAAAGAGAGCGAGTCCGATCCCAAGAGTCGCGAGATTTTCGATCTGCTCGTGACCGTAGGGGTGATCCTTATCCGCAGGGGCGCTGGAGAATTTGACGCCAAAGTACGCGACGATGGTCGTCAAAACGTCGGAGAGAGAATGGATCGCGTCGGAGACCATCGCGCTCGAATGTCCCCAAATCCCCGCGACGAGCTTAAAGAGGGTCAGAATGACGTTCCCCGCCGCGCTGGCAAAGGTCATCTGATTGACAATTTTCTTTTCTTCTTCAGGGGTTAGGTTCCCCGATCTGCTTTCCACTTTCGTCATTGCGCTTCCCTTTCGCGTCTTGCGCGACGTCGTCGTCAGCGTTGCGCTGAGCGCGACGCGCGGCGTTTTCTTTCCATTCTTTTATTTGATAATACCGTTCTCCGTAGTTGCGCTCGAATCCTTCCGACGTCGGATAATAATACTCCTTCCCTACCAACGCGTCGGGAAGGCACTGCATGTCGGCGAGCTTGTCGGGACAATCGTGCGCGTACTGATACCCTTTCCCGTAGCCGAGATCGCGCATGAGGTTCGTCGGCGCGTTGCGAATATTGAGGGGAACGGGCTGGTTGAGCATCTGAAGGGCGTCGACCTTGGCGGCCTTGTAGCCGACGTAGACGGAGTTCGACTTAGGCGCCAGCGCCATGTAGACGACCGCTTCGGCAAGGATCGTATTGCACTCCGGGGCGCCGATATAATGCGAACCCTGATAGGCGGCGACGGCAAGTTGCAACGCGCGGGTGTCCGCCATCCCGACGTCTTCGCTCGCGAAGCGCACGACGCGCCGCGCGATGTAGAGAGGATCCTCCCCCGCTTCGAGCATCCGCGCGAGCCAGTAGAGCGCGGCGTCCGCGTCGGAGTTGCGCATCGACTTATGGAGCGCCGAAATCAAGTTGTAATGCTCTTCCCCGTTCTTGTCGTAGAGGAGCGACTTTCGTGACGCGCACTGTTCGACGGTCTCGCGCGAGACATGAGCGACGCCGTCGTCGTCGACGTCCGCGTTGAGGACCGTCATCTCGAGGGTCGAGAGCGCGGAACGCGCGTCGCCGTTCGCCGAGGCGGCGATCATCTCGACGAGCTCCGGGGCCATGTCGATCTTCTGTCCGCCGAACCCTTTCGGGGACGTCAACGCGCGGTTGAGGAGTTCGCGGATCTCCTCGGGGGAGAGCGCGTCGAGGACGAAGACTTTGCAGCGGGAAAGGAGCGCGCCGTTGACCTCGAAGGAGGGATTTTCGGTCGTGGCGCCCACGAGAATGATCGCGCCCTTCTCGACGAAGGGGAGGAACGCGTCCTGCTGCGCCTTGTTGAAGCGATGGATTTCGTCGACAAAGAGGATCGTGCGCTGTCCATACGCGCGGTTGCGATCCGCCTCCTGCATGACGGCGCGAATCTCTTTGATCCCGCTCGTAACGGCAGAGAAGTCGATGAACTTCGAGCGCGTGACCTTCGCGATCACGTTCGCAAGGGTCGTCTTCCCGACGCCGGGCGGTCCCCAGAAGATCATCGACGCGATCGCGTCCTGCTCGACCATCCGCCGCAAGACCTTCCCTTCCCCGAGAAGTCGCCGCTGCCCGACGATTTCGTCGAGAGATTGAGGGCGAAGCCGCGCGGCAAGGGGTTGCGGCGCGTCGCTACTGAAAAACGTTTCCTGCATCGTCTAAACAAAACTCCTAACGTTATACGCGCGTCTAATAATTCGACCTATGATAATATAAATGAAGGAAAGCAAAAGCGCCAAGAGGCGATAAAAAAAGGATTCTTCAGAAAAAGAATCCTTCTTAAAGTCAAGTTGCGCGGGGAGTCCTCAACAAATCGCGCGTCCCGAAACGACGGCGCGACGCGACGCGCGAGCGCTACAGGTTGAAGACGGCGTTAATGATATCGATCCCCGTTTTGGTTTGGAAGACGATATCGCGCCCGGTGCGGATGAAATCGACGGGGCGTTCGTCTTCGTACGCGTTGACGATGAAGTCCGCTTCGAGAAGGATGCGGTAATCGATCCCGTCGACGTCGCTGTAGGTGTGATGGCGGCTCACGAGATAGGAGACGCGTTGAATCGTCGCTTCGTCCTCTCCGAGTTCGCGGAGCATCGCTTCAGCGAGAGGCGGGCCGTATTTTTCCTGCTTCTTACCGTCGTAAACGCCCCTGCCGTGAATCTCTTCGGACTTCTTGACGCCGATATCGTGAACGAGCGCGGCGGCTTCAAGAATATGGAGAGTCGTCGGGTCGAGCCCTTCCGATTCGCCGATATAAACCGCGTAGGCGCAAACCTTCATAAAGTGCGAAATCCTCTTGGGATCCCCGGAGAAATAGCGGGTCATCGCGTCGACTAGTTTAACGTTCATTTCAGACGCTCCTCTTAAATATAGTTTTTTCGCGTTCAACGGACGCAACTGCGGTCGCGAAAATCGCTAAACGTTCTTACCCATTTCGTACGCATCTTGCAACTTGGGATTCCCGGCGATCTGCCCGGCGTCGTTGACGTCGCCGCAGAAGAGGGAGCCTTTAAGTTGCGCTTTCGGGAGACATTCGATCCACCCTTCGACGCAGGAGACGACGCGCGCGGGAGTCGTCTCGGCGTTTTCCGCCGCGGTCGAGAGGACGTAGACTTCGCGGAAACGGTAGTCCTTCGAATAGAGAGGATTGAGGCGGTCGATAAGCGTCTTCATGCTCCCGGAGGGGGCGTAGTAGTAGATCGGGGTCGCCCATACGACGACGTCGGCGGCCATGAACTTCTCTTCGATCGCGATCGCGTCGTCGTCCATAAAGCAGCGTCCGCGCGTTCCGCACGTCAGGCAACCGACGCAAAAGTTGATTTTCTTCCCTTTGAGGGAGAGGAATTCGACGTCGTGACCGGCGTCTTTCGCGCCGCGCTCAAACTCATGCGCGAGCGTCTCCGAATTGCTCTTGCCCCTCAAACTCGTCGAAACGATCAACACCTTCTTGCCCATAGCTCAAAAATCCTTCTATTTCAAGTCTTTCGTTTTCTTGCGCATATTCCAAAAGCGCACGGGTCGTCTCCCCCGAAGCGCGTTTTAGATTATATCGCGCCGACGCCTCAAAATCCATTAGCGAAAAAGGG
>CAKVCP010000143.1 GCA_934725735.1 uncultured Thermoguttaceae bacterium | reverse complement strand
CCTGGTCGAGGAGTTCGCGTTGTCGCTGAAACGCTCAAAACAAGGGGAAAGGAAGATTCGTTGAGAAGCTTTTTAACAAGTGTCCCCTTCCCCACGCCGGATGGTCCGGAGATTATTACAACTTTCCCTCTCTTTTGGACGTCGGCGCTGTTAGTAGATTCCTCAAGAGCCACTCTTAAACCACACTATTCTACGTTTTGCACCATTTCGCGAATACGCTCGATGACAGATTTCATCTCGACGACCAACCGAAGAACGTCTTGCGAATTCGCTTTCGAACCAATCGTATTCGTCTCGCGGAACATCTCTTGCGTGAGAAAATCTAGCTTCTTACCGCATACTTTCTCGCATTCCATCGTGTTGCTAAACTGGGACAAATGTGAGATGAACCGCGCGATTTCTTCCGAAATATCGACGCGATCGGTGAAGATCGCCACCTCTCTTATCAAGGCGGAAGGATCAAGATCGACCGACGTTTCCTCCAACGCTTTAGTAACGCGTTCAGTCAACTTAGCGCGATAATTCTCAACGACGGTAGGAGCGATCCGCTCAACTTCTTCGATCATCGTCCTCAATTCGGAAATATTTTGAGCCAAATATTTCTGAGTGGACGCGCCTTCGACTTCGCGCATCGTCTGTAATTCTTTCAACGACGTCCGAACGTTCTCGGCAATTCGATTCCATAAAAGGTCGGAAAGGTTTGCGTCGTCGCAGCGCGCTTTATCCTGAATAACTCCAGGGAGACGCAGGAAATCCGTTACGGAACTCTGCATCCTTAACGAGGGTAAATCTTGGTTTTCTCGCTCAAACCGAAATACTTCCGAAATATATCTTCGTAGGGTCGAAAAATTGACTTCGAAATCAAACGCGTCCGATTGACGAGTCACTTTAAGATTGAAATTAACGGAGCCTCTCGCTATTTTTTCATGAAGCAATTCGTCAATTTTTGATTCTAACCCGCTAAAGCCTTCCGGCAACTTAATCGAAGTTTTCAGAAAGCGATTATTGACGGCCTTGATTTCGGTGGAGATAACGTAATCATCCCCTTGGGTCGTACACGACCCAAAACCTGTCATACTTACTAACATAGCGTTGTCTTGTGATGAATTCGACTAGTAAGCGCGCGAGGAGACTATTGGGCGTCCTTCGATTCGGAGCCAGGAGCGGCCTGCTCAGTTCCTTCGGCGACAGGAGCTTCGCCCTCAGTCGAGGCAGAATCGGCGTTCGGTAGAGCCGGAACTTCGCTTCCGTTGGTCGGCGCAGGCATGGTCAAAGCGTTTTCAGTCGCGCGATCAGCGAGAGAATTTCCGCTCTTCATGCTCAAAATGTAGCGACCGCCAAAGCACGTCACAAACCAAACGACGGTCGTCCAGATGGTGATCTTGAGGAAAACGTCGCTAGTTTTAGTACCAAACATGCTGCTACCCCCCATGCCGCCAAAGGCGCCCACGAGTCCGCCTCCCTTGCCCCTTTGAAGTAGGATGATGAGGATCAAGAAGAGGGAGAGGATGACCATGAAGATGAAGAGGAGCGACTGGAGGATGGCGCTTAACATATTTCAAAACTCCGTACCTCGGAAATAACGTCCGAGAGCTGATGACCCGCTGCTCAGTTTGCGGATTAAATGAAACAGGTAAATATTTAAACGAGCGACGCCTGTAGAGACGTCGCGCGTCAAAACCTATGTCGTTCTCAACGAACGTTGTTGATGATTTCCATGAAAGCGTCAACCTTCAGAGAAGCGCCGCCGACAAGAGCGCCGTCGACGTCAGGCTTGCTAAGGATTTCCTTCGCATTGGAACCCTTGACGCTTCCGCCGTACTGAATACGAACGACGTCGGCAACTTCCTTGCCATAACGTTCGGTAATCCACGCGCGAACGTCGGCGTGAACTTCCTGCGCCTGATCGGGCGTGGCGACTTTGCCGGTGCCGATCGCCCAAACAGGTTCGTACGCGATAACGCACTTCTTCATATCTTCAGCGGAGACGCCGGAGAAGGAGCCGTCGAGCTGACGACGGTTGACTTCATTCGTGACGCCCGTTTCACGTTCTTTAAGGAGTTCGCCGATGCAGATGATCGGGATGAGACCGGCGGCGAGAGCGGCGCGAACTTTAAGATTGATGAGTTCGCTGGATTCGCCGATGATGTGGCGGCGTTCGCTATGACCAAGAATAACGTATTGGCAACCGACGTCGGTGAGCATCGCCATTTCAATTTCGCCGGTGAAAGCGCCAGCCTTTTCAAAATAAGCGTTCTGAGCGCCAACGCCAATGTTCGAACCCTTGAGGATTTCAGCAACAGGCTGAACATAAAGGGGAGAGGGGCAAACAGCGATATCAACTTCGCTAACGCCAGCGGCGGCTTCCTTGAGACCCTGAGCGAGCGCTTTCGCTGAGTCGAGCTTCAAATTCATCTTCCAATTGCCGGCAATTAAGAGACGACGCATTTTCATCCTCACAAAGTTTTTACATAAATGAATCCAATGTCTGGCGATTATGAGCCTCGACATGGATAATGATCCATTGAATTATTAATGTTACTTTGTTTTCCCTTGTTTTCAAGGGGTTCATTTACAAAAATCACAACCCCCAAGATTCATTCAACGCTCTTAATCTGAACTTTCACAGAGCCTCCGTTGCGCTTACGATATTGCGAAGGCGAATTTACCCTGAGATAAAGTTCCCCTTCATCCTCGGGCTTCAGCGACAGACTCTTCAAGAAAAAATCGTCATGGCGATTCCATGGTCGGCAGGCGTCATACTCGGGAAAACTCGCGACGTTTCGCGCGGCGCCTCCTTGGTTGCGCCGTTGATTCGCATTCGCGCGTTCGTCGTCCGACGTTCGCCGATTTGTCCCATTTTCCTCCCCCACGGCGTCGAACCGCGTTCTTCTCTTTCTATCCAACATATGAAATGGCGCCTTCACATTCGACTCTTCCCCGACCTGCGCAAAGCCATACGTTTCCTCAAACGTTTTATTCTCAAGCGTCGGTACGACTACCGCTTGGACTCGACCAACGGGGCAGTCGTTATAATATTGAACCGAGGCGCCGGTTCCTTCGAATTTCATCACCCGATCGGCAATTGGTAGATAGAAATCAAAGCGTCCGCCGACCGTCAGCTTATAATTCTTTCCCTCTTCTAGCTTAACGCCCGTCGCCTGCCATCCCTTCGTAGGATCGACTTCAACGACGACGCCCTTTTCAAAATCTAAAGATCCGCCGCTGAGTATTTCCTCCGACGGTGCAATCGATGATCTTTCGAAGTCATAGCCGTAGTCTAAGTCGTATAGAAAAGCGGCCCAGTCGTTCTCGAATTCTTCCCAACGTTCGCCAATAGCGTCGACAAAAAGACGATTGGGATCCGCCGTTATCATCCAATATGGAAGGAGCGCCGCTATTTCCGAATATTTGGGCGAGTTGTAGAGAAAAATAACGAGCGCCCAGCTCCAAGCGTACGTCGTATCGTTCACGAAGTCGCGCGGCTCAAATCTCAAAATATCTAAAAGCGTCGGCGCTTGATTGTTTTTGATCGCTTCTTTCACGATTCGTAAACGCGCAAATCCCGGCGTATCCTCCTCGGCCTCTGGAATTAGCGCAATCTGCAGATTTCGATCCGATCCCAACTTATGCAACGCTATATATTCCGCAGCGCCCTCCGAAAACCATCGCGGCCTCAAATCCCCATATAAATCATGCATGAACGTATGAACCAATTCATGCGCCAACAGAAAGCGGTTATAATACGGTACCCCGTGGTCTTTGGCGAAAATTCTATCACGATCGGAATATCCATGCAGAAAACGCGGCGGCCCGTCTAAAACGCCAAGTCTTATGAACGCGTTTGAATCGTTCATAAGAAACGCCTGAACGCGCCAATCTTCGTATGAGGAAGAATCGACGTGGAAAAAATCGCATAAAAGCGGGATCATCGAGTCGAGCGCCTTCGGTATCTCGTCGACGTCGCCCGATTTTGGCATATCGGTATATAACGAAACGCGCCCAGATTCGATCTTTCTAATTCCAAGACTCTTCATTTTCGCTTCGTCAACGGGAGAAAACTTAGGCCAAGTTGCACGTCTTTCCTTCGCTATTTGGAGAGCTAACTTTTTAATTTCGGGACCAACAGACTCGTCGAGCCAATTTTCGGCGCTCTTGGAGCGTTCGTTTAACGTCGCGGGCTCATATTCGGACGGAGGTAAAGAACCGTCGTTGCTTTCTGCGGACGCTAGCGAAGGATTTGGCTGGATAGCGCCTCCCCCCCCTTTGGGGGATGGCGCGTTCTCTTTCAACTTAATGTTGGACGCGTCGGCGTTTCCCATCCCCAAGGCCCCCCAACCATTCCATGCGCCGACTAGAAACAAAGACGCCAAGAGAAAATTACGGAATATTTTATCAAACATAACGTCCATCACTCTCATTTGTAAAAGCCAACTTCACGGTTCCGGTTGGGATCAACGCCGTTCATTATACAGGAAAACTCGAAAGAAAAGGAGCCCCTTGCGATTAAAGGAGCTTTGACGCAGAAACGCGCTTGCAATAAATTTCAGAATAATTTAACATGCGAAAGCCGGACGCCCGGCGTTAGCTTCGTCGGTTATTCGAGACCGATTCGAAGAGCGCCAAACCCGTCGGAGTCGTCAAAAGGAATTGACGCACAGATGGGGCGATTCAGGTAATTCCGCTAATGGCGTAAAGGTTCCATTTGTCGTAACAGTTAAAAGGATTTAACGATGTCTTTCCAAATTGCGTTCCTTTCGAGCGCGAAGGGCAAGGCCCGAACAGATAGAGCAGCCTCTTCTCCGACCTTGAAAGTCGGCGCTGCGCTTATTGCGCTTGCAGCCGCCGCAGTCGTCGCGGGGGCAGGTTGCGCTTCAAGCGGGAGTTCCGCCTCCGCGCGAAACGCTCAAGGCGTCCAGTCCTTCACGGCGGGGCGTTACGACGACGCCATTGCGTACTTCCAAGAATCTCTTAATGAAAATCCAGAATCCGCCGAGACCTATTACAATCTTGCCTCGGCTTACCAGCGAAAAGCTGCGGCGACGGGGGACACGACCTACCTCGCCCAAGCGGAGGATTCGTATTGGACGGCGCTTGAACATAATCCTAAACCGGAAACGATCGTTTGCTGTTATCGCGGACTCGCAACCTCCGCGGAGGCGCGCGGCGACTCAGAAGGCGCGCTCAGAACGCTAGAGGCGTGGCGAGATAGGA
>CAKVCP010000142.1 GCA_934725735.1 uncultured Thermoguttaceae bacterium | reverse complement strand
TTCCCAATGCCACAACGTCGAAACACAACAACACGTCGCGAAAGAACTTGGTCTCGCGCCTATTTGGATTTCATGCTGAAATCTCTCGTTGTTTTCTTGTTTTTCGCGTTTGTTTTCTCTTTGGGGACTCGACGTAGTTTAGCGCTCGCGGGAGATTGGCTCGACGCTGGGGAACAAAAGAAACCTACCAATATCCTTTCACGACTTATTAACAACGACCTGTTGCGTTTTGATTCCAGTTCAAATAATAACTCGCCCTTGGGGAAAGAGCGGAATGTGGAGGAAGAGGTCGCTCTAAATCCGTTGGGAAACGCGAAGAATAATATTGCCTTAGCAAGCTACTACGACAAAAAGAATATTGGCGGAAGCGTTTTATATGCGCCCGTATCGCAACCGTCGTCCGAGCCGATACGCGTGATGGCCCAGTACGGTTGGAAGGGGCTTTCTGACGAATACGGCGACGTTTACGTCTTGTATGGCGATAGTCGGGTTGAAGTTTCGAATTCATCCGTCTCGGCGCCCAAAGCCGTAGTTTGGATAAACGAGAAGATCAACGAATCCGCTCCCATGAACGCTACGAAAGAGTCGACGGTATGGGTTTATTTTGAAGACGAAGGGGATTCTCCTCTGAATTTGAATCTCTCCGACGATTGTACTTTTGCGAAGTCGGACGGTCATACTTGGTTGGGGTGTTTTAGAACTACCAGCGACGTCGAATTGCATATCGCATTGCCAGGCGAATCTCAGTTAAACCCTGACGAAATGTATTCGAGCGCTCTTCAACAAGTGAAGTGGGCAAATGAGAGAACTGTTTCGGGAGATCTCTTTCAACCCTCAAGCGTTGAATCTTTTGGGGATGAAAAGTCTAGCAGACCTTTACCCGCGAAAGACGACGATCTGGAGGAGGGCGCGAAAGAGGGTGAAACCGTTTTGGGCTGGAGCCTCAAGGGAGACGGAGACGTTGTTCGAAACATCCCTCAAACCGCTTCGGTCTCAGAGCTCAAAAAAAGCGCGTCGGATCTTCAGAACGCTTCGTTAGCTTTTCGTCATATCAAGATATCTCCGCGGTATGATAATGACTATGACGTGAATATTGAGTCGGAGGCCGATGGAAAGAATGTCGTTTTCATTTCGAAAGGCTTTACTTTAGTCGTGCAAGGAGAAAGTGAAAACCTCGAGAGCATTGGAGACGCCTTAGAACTTTCTGCGGATCAGGCGACCTTTTGGGTTGGCGATATTGGAACGTCCAACGTTTCGTCGATAAAGATTGACCGCGACGTCGATTTTGAAATTTATCTTGAAGGAAACGTTGTTTTTCGCCTTGGCGATAACGTCGTCTACGCTAACCGAATCTACTATGACGTCAAAAACAGCGTCGGCGTTCTGGAAAATGCGGAAATGTATGCGCATATGCCGGGAGAAGAGAAAGCGGCGTTGCGTCTGGGCGCGGAGAAGATCGTACAGCGCGGGGCAAATTCGCTTATCGCCGAAAAGGGATGGGTTACCACGAGTATGATGGGCGCCCCAACGTATCGTTTACAGTCTGATTCGTTAACTGCCGAAACGCGACGTTTGTATTTGACCGACGTGGCTACGGGGGAAGCCGCCGTCAATTCGACGACGGGAAAACCTCGGTCTCTTGATAAGACATACCTCATCGCGGAAAACAACTTTGTCTCCGTTGGCAACATTCCGGTTCTATACTGGCCGTGGATGGCTTCCGAAATTCAAGCGGATCGTTCGTTGTATTTGAGAAGTTTGAAAATGGGGCACGACGGAGCTTTGGGAACGGAAGTTTTGACGTCGTGGAACCTTTATCAGTTGTTGGGAATTTCGGATAAACGCCCCGAGGGTTCCAATTGGGATCTTAATCTGGATTATCTTTCCCGACGCGGATTTGGACACGGAACCACTTTTGACTATCAGGTAGATTCGCTCTTTGGTCTGGATACGAGAGCGGTGGGCGTCTTAAATTTCTACGGTATTAGCGACAATGGTCTGGATAATCTAGGTTACGGACGACGCGCGTTGGGATTTGAGCACGATTACCGATATAGGGCAATTTGGAAACATCGACAAGAGCTGGGTTCGATCAATACCGGTTTAGGTTTGCTGGACGATTGTTCCCTTAGGGACGGATGGACCCTAACAGGTCAATTGGCGAAGTCGAGCGATTCTAATTTCCTTCCTCAATATTTTGAGGAAGAGTGGAATACCTCTTCGAATCCCGTGACTCAATTTGAACTCAAACGCACAGTCAATAACCGCTCCTTGGGAATAATGGGATCGGTTCGTACCGACTCATTCTATACGCAAACGAATTGGTTGCCACGTTTGGATCATTATTGGTTGGGGCAGGTGCTCGGTAGTTCTCCTTTTGTCTGGTATGAACATACGCGCATTGGTTACGCGCAATTTAAGACGGCGGATTCCCCCTATGATCCAGCGGATCAAGCGCTCTTTCGATATTTAAATTGGGAACTTGATCCAAGCAGCGTCGGCAACGAGGTAGGGAACGCTACTACGCTAGAGAGAGACAGCTTTGTTTTTTCGACGCGCCAAGAGATCGATTTGCCGTTACAAATCGGTCCGGTCAAGACGACTCCCTACGCTTTGGGAGAATACGGTTTTTGGGGGAATGGAGTTGACTCGGAAAGCGTCAGCCGGTTGTATGGTCAACTGGGCGTACGATTCAATCTGCCAGTTTGGAAGGTGAACTCCGAGGTTGAGAGTAGAACGTGGTATCTTAACGGTCTCGCTCATAAGATGAATTTCATCGCGGACGTTTCATATACCGATTCCAACAAAGATTACGACGATCTTGTCCTTTACGACCAAATGGACGACTTGCAAGTTGAGGATTATCGCCGACGTTATTCCGTGACGACATATGGTCTTGGCGCTGGATTTTCCGATTCGATTCCGCTTCGATTTGACGAGCGATATTACTCCATTCGCCAAGGAATCCTTGCCGGAAACGTGACTTCTCCCGTTACGGAAGCCGTCGACGACCTTACGCTGGTTCGTTTAGGGTGGAATAATCGTTGGCAGACGAAACGCGGTCCTATAGATTCGCGACGCGTTGTCGATTGGATTACTTTCAACGTTGGGGTGAACCTGTATCCCAATAAAGACGAAAATTTTGGGGAAGTTCCTGGGTTTATTGATTACGACGCGACATGGCAAGTCGGAGATCGATTCGCCGTTTTGTCGTCGGGACTTTATGACGTTTGGGGAACCGGCCAGAAAATTACGCGACTTGGAGTTCAACGACGTAGGCCGGGGTTGAGTTCGTGTTATTTAGGGATCGATCGCCTTGACGGTCCAATTGACTCAACCTATCTTAATTTCGGTTTAACGTATAGAACTTCGGAGAAATGGGGACTTGGATTTAGTAATTCGTATGATCTAAGCGAAGGATATAATATCGGCCAAAAGGCGACTATTAGCCGAATTGGCGAGTCTCTCATCTTCACTCTGGGCGCCAGTCGAAACGAAAGTAAAGACAACTGGGGAGTCAGCCTCTCCGTCGAGCCTGTCTTTATGTATGACAGCGTCAAGAAAAGCGACGGAATCCTTGACTTGGGAAGAATGTAAAGATTGGACTCGATAGCGTATTAGTGGAACGAGATTCGTTAGAGGCGCATATTCCCGCCCCAGAATCAATCGTAGCGCGCTGCTAAGCTATGCCGAAGTGAATCTTTTACGACTATTTACGGGCATTCCGTTTTGTGTAAAATGGATTTCAGTCACGTTTCGGCTTAGAATATAAATCTGCTGGCGTTTGTTCTTAATTGCTTTAACTACAGTAATGATGTTAAAAGGGGCTATAAATGCATAAAAATATTACAAGGCGTGAAGTTCTTTCGTGCGCAATCGCCGGGTGCGCAGCCGCAAGTCTTTTAGGCGGACAGAGTCGTGTTTCCGCCGAGGATAAGAAGTTTTCTGTTCCTGAAGGCTTCAAGGGCGATATCAAACAGTCGGTGAGCAAATGGTGCTTTGGTTCTTACCCGTTAGCTGAATTCTGCGACCTCTGCAAGAGCATGGGAATGGTCGGCGTCGACCTTATTAATCCTAGCGACTGGGAACTTGTTCGCGACTGCGGCATGACCGTAACGATGGGTAACGTTCCTGAAGTACAAATTCCTGTGGGAATCAACCGTAAAGAGAATCACGACCGCATCGTCGCTTCCTATGAGAAATACATTCCCATAGCGGCGGAATTGAGCGTTCCGAATTTGATTTCGTTGTCAGGCAATTGCAACGGAATGGATCCTCAAGAAGGTCTCAAGAACTGCATTGAAGCTCTTAAACGAGTTGCTCTCATTGCGGAAAAGCATAACGTCAACATTTGCATGGAACTGCTGAATTCGAAAGATCATGGCGATTACATGGCGGACTCCGTACAATGGGGAATTGATCTTATCAAGGGCGTCGGAAGCGAACGCGTCAAGTTGCTCTATGATATCTATCACATGCATCGCATGGACGGCGACGATATCTATAATATCCGTCGCGCCATCGATTGCATCGGTCATTTCCACACCGCAGGATGCCCCGGTCGCAACGATCTCGACGATCAGCAAGAACTCTACTATCCCGCAATTATGCGCGCTATCAAAGAGCTTGGATATAAGGGGTACGTTGCGCACGAGTTCATCCCTAAACACGGCGTCGATTCGTTGTACGAAGCCGTCAAACTTTGCGACGTCTGATCTTCGTCAGAAAGTTGATTCATTCGAGGGAGTTTGTCGACGACGACTCCCTTTTTTATTGCCATTGTAAAAGGAGATTTAGCGCGCAATAACAAATATGGACGTCCGACATTCCTTTTGATTCCTCAAAGACGTAGGTTTCTTTGTATGCCAGAGGCACCTGGGGATCCCGTAAGTCAACGAAGACGACGTCGACTTTTTGCTTGAGCGAATCCGCGTCTGGAAGCGACGTACGGGGGCTTATGGCAAGGAGGTAGTCTACGTTGTCGGGATAGTGTCCAAGATCGGCGAGTCGGCGTATTTCAGTGGCTCCGATAGCGTATGTCGAAGAGACTACGTTCAAAGCGGAATCCATTTCGTTGTCGGAAAGGGGAGACGGCTCGGCGACGAATAAGTCGTCGGCAAAGAGTCGTTCGTAGCGTTCGCGTTCTCCAGCGCCAAAAGTCATTCCGAATTCGAGAATATCCACGTCGACAACTTTTGTCAGCGCTCCCTGCGTTCCCCAATCC
>CAKVCP010000141.1 GCA_934725735.1 uncultured Thermoguttaceae bacterium | reverse complement strand
GTATTCTTGATCTACGCGTTCCCAATGACAACCACATGAGTCAAATTAAACGGATTACCCCCTATGAACCTTTTCCTGAATCAGAGAGCGTAGACCGCAGTCAGTATCGTTATGGAGCTCCATGGGCGCTTAGCGAAGACCTTTTTCTCTGCAACAGTTGGGAAGATCTCGTGATGCTTGATCGTTACGGCAACGAAGAACTTCTCTGCGAACGAGAGCTTCTCCCGATAGGTTACGACCCGCGCGTGCGACTTTCGGAACCGATCCCGCTTCGCGCGCGTCAACGACCGCCTGTTGTTCCGCAGCAAACCGCTCAGGGCGAGGATTTCGTCGACGCGGACAAGACGGCGACGATCGGGGTGGTGAATGTGAATATTCACGATCTTCCCTTCCCTGAAGATCGTCCAATTAAACGTTTGCGCGTTCTTCAGGTCATTCCGAAATCCAATCCATGGATGGATACTCCCTTTGTTGGTTTTGCTACTGAAAATACGCCCAGAATTCCTCTGGGCACGGTTCCAGTAGAAGAAGACGGAAGCGCGTTTTTTGAGGCTCCTTATGGCAAGCAGCTGATTTTCCAGGCCCTGGACGAGAAGAATATGGCGGTGCAAACAATGCGCGCGGTTGCGTTCGTTCATCCAGGCGAAAATCTCGTTTGCGTGGGTTGCCACGAGCCGACGGAAGAAAGCGTTCGCAACGTTGAGACGACGTCTCAACCCCTTGCGTTCCAACGTCCTGCGTCGAAGATTGAACCAGAATGCGGTCCCGTCGAGCCGATCAACTTCTATCGACTCATTAAGCCCATAACGGAAAAGAGCTGCATTCCGTGCCATATTGAAAAGGACGTCGCGTTCCAAAAGATGGATCACGAGGATTTTCGTCCTTACGTCTATTACTATAGCGGTTCGATGCGCGGCGGTCTGACGACGACGGGCGTTCATGGCGGATCACGCGCGCGACCAGGACGCGTTGGCGCGTCAGAATCGCGGCTCGGTACGATTCTTTTCGACGAGAATCACATCGATAGCGTTTCTGAGTCGGAACGCCATGCGTTTATTCTTTGGCTCGACGCCAACGCGTTGCGATTAGGCGCTTTCCAGGACGAAGAATCTCAAATGAAGGGAGAACTCGTCTGGCCGTTGCTCGACGTAGAACCTTGCGAGCTCTATGCTCCGTAAAAAGAGCGCGCGTTTCGAGGTTAAGCGCCGTCCCCCTTGCGACGGCGCTTAATTTTTGGGGAGCAATGGTTATTAATGGACTGGGTATGAATGAAAAAGCCCTCAACACGACTTCTTGAAGGCGCCTGGCTTTCATGCGGAGCGCTTGTCGTTCGCATTGGATTCGGATTATTTCTGACTCCGTATATGCTTTCCGTTTTGGGAGATCAGTCGTATGGCGTTTTTGCGCTGGCGTCCCTCTTTGCGGGGTGGTGCGGACTTCTTGATTTTGGTCTGACGACGACGACAAGTCGTTTTGTCACACGTTGCTACACGCGTCAAGATTGGCGCGGAATGAACGAGATCGGGAGTACGGCGATCGTCCTCTTCGGGGGAATCTCGGGGCTCGTTTTTTTGACGTCTTGCGCGGCGTACGGAGCGGCTTTCTTTATAGGTCCTCAAATCGACGAGACGGGGACGCTGGGAACGGCGCTTTTCTTCGCGGGATTGGCGTTTGCGATTTCTAAGATCTCCGACGGGTTCTGCGGCGTGTTGAGGGGAGCGTTGCGTCAAGAAATCACAGGCTTCGTGTCGTTAATGACGCGGATTGCGTACGGAGTCGTCAATGTCGTCGCGCTTTGGTTGGGCGGAGGCGTCGTAGCGCTTCTTGTCGCGAACAGTTTGCTGACGCTTGGACAACTTATTGTATGGTTAGCGATCGTTCGTCGCGTTGTGCCAGAGTTTCGATTCTCTTTGCGTTATTTTCGCCGCCAACGAATTCGCGCGCTTTTTAATTACGGTTTCTTTACCTTCCTTGCTCAAGCAGGCGAGATTCTCGTGACGCGCAGCGATTTGATACTGATCGCGTTTCTGTTGTCGATGGAGGACGTGACGCGTTACAATCTTGCGGTCGTCGTCTTAACGAGCTATTACAACTCTTTTTTGACGGAAGGTTCGTCCTGGGAAACGAACTGGTTTGCCCATCTCGGCGCTCTTGAACGAACGACGGAGGACGCTAAGTCCGAAGAGAAAAAGACTCCGTTCTCTTCCATTTTTCGGGCAATGCTTGGAGATACCGATCGGGTAGAGCGCCTTTCCGCGCCATTCCATGAATCTCGAGCGTTGATCACTCGGGCGTCGACTTACGGCGGACTCTTTGGCGCGTTTGGCATTTTGATCTTGGGGCGTTTTTTTATAGAACGATGGATCGGCGCGGAGTATCTCTGCGCGTATTGGCCCCTTGCGATTGTCGTAGCCTCTCAAGGTCTCTATCGTGGAGCCTCCGAAGTGAATATGCGTCTTCTTCAGGGACTAGCGCGTCATGAACCGTTGGCTTTAGGAGCGCTTTTGCACGGCGTTTTCAACGTCCTTTTGAGTGTCGTTCTTGTAAAGGCCGGTTGGGGACTCAAGGGCGTGGCGATCGGAACGGCTCTTCCTGGTTTGGCAATCTATTATTTCTGGCTTCCGAACGTCGTTTGCGCAGTGATCGGAGAAGAGCTGCATACATATTGGAAACGCCAACTTTCGTCGACGTTGATTGCCATAGGCGGTTTGATTCTTCCCGGATATTGGTGCTTGCGTTTCTGTCAACCGACCTACTGGTCGATCGCGCTTTTCGGGGGGATTTCGTTTTTCTTCTACGCGTTTTGGATTATGGCGTTGGGGATGAAGAGAGGGGAACGCGACTTTGTGCGAAGAGCCGTACAAAAGCGTCTTCATTTGTCTGACTAGAAAAGAAAAACGCGAGAAGATCAACGGATTCTCGCGTTTATGGTCAAATCAAAGAGAGCGTCTTAGGATCGCGTTTAATTACCGCTGCGTAAAGTAGAGTATGAAGGAGTAAATATCGGCGGCTTCTTCAACGATCTTTGCCGTCGGTTTTCCAGCTCCATGTCCCGCTTTCGATTCAATTCGAACGATAACGACGCTTGAGGGATCCGCTAGTTCTTGCAAAGTTGCGCCGAATTTCATCGAGTGCGCGGGAACCACGGTCGTCATGGTCGGATGTCATGACCATAGTGGGAGGATACTTGACGCCCTTTTTGACGTTGTGAAGAGGGGAGTAGGCGAGAAGGTATTTGAACATTTCTTCGCTTTCTTCGCTGGTTCCGTAGTCGGTCGCCCAGGCCCACCCGATCGTAAATTTGTGATAACGCAGCATGTCAAGAACGCCGACTTGAGGGACTGCGGCGGCAAAGAGATCAGGACGCTGCGTTAGCGCCGCGCCGACGAGGAGTCCGCCGTTGGAACCGCCGTTAATCGCGAGGGTTTCTTTGGAAGCGTATCCTTCTTTGATGAGGAATTCGGCGGCGGAAATGAAGTCGTCGAAGACGTTTTGTTTCTGGAGCTTCGTTCCGGCCTTATGCCAATCTTCACCGTATTCCCCGCCTCCGCGCAAAATGGCGACTGCATAGACGCCGCCATGATTGAGGTAGGGGATTCGCGTGGGTTTGAAGGAGGGCGTCATGCTGATATTAAAACCGCCGTAACCGTAAAGAATCGTCGAGTTCTTCCCGTCCTTTTTCATACCCTTTTTGTAGGTGATGAAGATCGGCGCCTTCGTTCCGTCTTTACTGACGTACCATTGTCTTTCCGTCGCGTAATCTTCGGGGTTGAAAGATACTTTAGGCGCTCGCCAAAGGGTCGACGTTCCTGTCGTCAGATCATATCGATAGACCGTTGCGGGATAGACGAAAGAAGTGAAGGTGTAGAAGAACTCTGGATCGTCCTTCTTGCCGGAGAAACCGACGACGCCGAGGGTTGGAAGAGTTAACTCCGCAAGCCTTTGACCGTCGTAGGAATAGAAGTAACATTCGTCCGCCGCGTCTTTAAGATAGGTGACAATGAGTCGGTTGCCAATAGGTCGAACGCTCTCAAGCAGATTTTCAGATTCCGGAATCACGTCGACCCAGTGTTCCGGCTCCGGCTGACGGGGATCGATTTTTACAAGACGACGATTCGAAGCTTGATAGTCAGTGGAGAGATAGAAGAGTCCGTCATGAACGGCGACGATTCCCGATTCAGCGGAAAAATCCGGGAAAAGAGTGTTGAATTCCAGTTCTTTAAGATTGACGGAGTCGTTGAGTTCCGTAAAGATTACTCTCTGTCCATAGGTTGATTCGTTCTGATAGATGAACAACCATTTTTCATCGTCGTCGACTTCGGCGACGCAGTTTCTGGAAGGATTGTCAAGGTCGACGAAGACGAGCGCGTCTTGATCTTGAGAATCGCCTAACTTATGGTAGAAAATCTTCTGATATTCGTTTTTCGCGGTGAATTCCTCGCCTTTTTTCGGCGCGTCGTAACGACTGTAGAAGAACCCGTCGCCAAACCAAGCGATATTGGTGAACTTAGCCCACGAGATAGAGTCTTTTAATCTCTCTCCCGTCTCGACGTCCATGACAAAAATATCTCGCCAGTCGGAACCGCTAGTGGAGATCGCAAAAGCGGCGTAACGTCCATCCTTTGAGAATGAAACGTCGGAGAGAGCGACAGTGCCGTCGTCTGACAGAGTGTTCGGATCCAAGAACAGACGCTCTTCTGCGTCGAGGGCCGTTTTGTAATAGAGGACTGACTGGTTTTGAAGTCCCGAGTTCTTGAAGTAAAAATATCTTGAACCGTGTTTGCTTGGAGCTCCTTGTTTTTCGTAATCGTAGCACTCCGTCATTTCCTTGCGTAGCTCGTCGCGCAAGGGGATTTGGCTGAGAACGGATTGCGTCAAGGCGTTTTCTTCTTCAATCCATTTAAGTATCTCCGGAGTTTTCTCCGTTTCCATCCACCGATACGGGTCGGCGACTGAGACGCCAAAGTAGACGTCCTTTTGATCGCCTTTTTTCGCGACAGGTCTTTTCATATTAAACTCTTGGGAATAAGCGGTTTGATTCTGAAAAAGCAAAACCGCAGCAAAGGCGCCTAGGAGTAAAGACAACGCTTTCTTTTTAGAAGCGCTCAATTTGTAATATTGTTTCATAAAAGTCTCCTTGGAAACTACTTATATAGTATCGCGAGAAAAATCAAAGAAATTTTTTTGCAAAGTCCAATAACGCGCTTTCAAAGTCCACGCCGTAATTCCTTGCGTAGGGATTGACGACAGTCCTTCGAAT